>JASLXP010000299.1 GCA_030740295.1 Planctomycetota bacterium | reverse complement strand
CGTTTCATCTTCTTTTCTATCAGTTTCGAGGCCCTCCAAATCCTCGTTCGACTCATCGGGCTCTGCCTTTTTCTTTGCACCCGTCCGCCAATCTTCGAACGCTTTCCTCCGGTCCTTCACCAACGCCGCCAGCTTCTTTTCTTCCTCCGCTATTCGTGTTGCCACTTCTGCCATCAGTTTTTTCTGCGCATCATTTGCCAGAAGCAGCGTCGGTGTCGGAACGGATGGTGTGAAGTATGAATAAAGCCCCGCCTCATCGATGTTGTCGAAGAACGCCGAGAGCTGGTAGTACTCCTTCTGCGTGAACGGATCGTATTTGTGTTCGTGACACCGTGTGCATTCGAGCGTGAGGCCGAGGAATGCCGTGGCGAATGTCTGCGTGCGGTCGGCCACGTATTCGATTCGGAACTCCTCCGGCGTGCTGCCACCTTCGACCTTCTGCGGATGCAGGCGATTGAACGTCGTTGCCAGGATCTGATCGTCCGTCGCATTCGGCAGCAGATCACCAGCCAGTTGTTCTGTCACGAATTGGTCGTATGGCATGTTTGCATTGAAGGCCTTGATGACCCAATTGCGCCAGGGCCATACGTGGCGTCCCCGGTCCACCTGATACCCGTAGGTGTCCGAATACCTCGCCACGTCCAGCCATTCGCTCGTCATACGTTCACCGTAGCCCTCACGGCGAAGGTATTCATCCACTACTTTATCAGAAGCTCTGGGAGAGCCATCGGCGAGGAAGTCATCGATCTCCTTGAGCGTTGGGGGCAATCCGGTGATATCAAACGCGACCCGGCGAATCAGTTTCTCTTTGGAGGCATCCGCTGACATCGTCATCCCCTCTCTCTCCAGGCGCGCAAGGATGAATGCATCGACGGGCGTTCGGACTCGCGCGGTATTCTTCACCTTCGGTACGTCCGGTCTCTGAATTTTCTGATAGGCCCAGTGCTCATCGAAATTCGCTCCTGAGTTAATCCACCTCTTGATAAGCGCTTTCTCACTGGCGGAGAGTCGCAGCTTGGATTCCGGCGGCGGCATGAGGTCGTCCGGGTCGTTGGTAAGAATGCGCCGAACGACTTCGCTGGCTTCTGCTTTGCCCGGCTTGATTGGTGTCACCTTGCCGCGCGTTCTGGTCGCGTCCCCGCGCACATCGAGGCGCAGCTTCGCCTTTCGCGCATTCGCATCCGGTCCATGGCATCGGAAGCACCTGTCAGACAGGACGGGCCGGATGTCGCGATTGAAATCAGGGGCATCGTCGGCACCTGAGATACTCAAGAAAAGCACACAAAGGACAGCGTTTATCATCGATACCGGATATGCGTTGAGGGAGAACTTCGGGTGATTCTGGCCAGATGAGGCAGGTATTATTACGCCATGGATTAGGCTCGCCTCGTGTAAGTTTTTCGGCGCGGAGGAGCTTTCTTTCGCCTGTACCAATTTACGATACATCGTAAATTGGTCCGGGCCGTTTCACGGTACATCTCGAACTGGTCCAGAGCACAACACGCTTTACGTTTACCCTATTCGTGACATAATCTCTCTACCCCTTCATAGTTTTGAAGTAGAAAATGTCCGACCGAGACGACCTTCTCTTTTGCCAGACGGCGGTTCATAACAACTTGGTATCCGAAGAAAGAGCCCGTGAATGCCTTGATGCTGTAATCAAGGCGCGGCAGATGGGTGTCCCTGCGGATATCGAACAGGTGTTCCTCAACAAGGAATACATGAACAGCAAACAGGTGCGCGCCATCCTGCGTGCCCTTGGCCGCGGCACGGATGCGGATCAGCCCACCATTCTGGGTGATTTCAAAATCACTGGAAAACTTGGGGAAGGCAGCATGGGTGTGGTTTACAGAGCCAAACAGGTAAGCCTGGACCGCGATGTCGCGTTGAAGATGCTGCCACCTCGCCTCGCCGGGGATGAATCTTACGTCAGCCGATTCCACCGCGAGGCCCGCTCTGCCGCAAAGCTCAACCACCAGAACATTATCCAGGTGTACGCTGCCGGTACTGAGAAGGGATACCACTATATGGTAATGGAACTCGTGGACGGCGCGACGGCTATGTCCATCCTTTCAAACAAGGGCCGCTTCACCGAACGTGCGGCCGTCAAGATGATGCTGGAAATCGGCCACGCACTGCATCACGCCCACCAGGACGGGCTCATACATCGTGATGTCAAACCCGATAACATCATGATCGCGCAGAATGGTACGTCCAAACTGGCTGACCTCGGGCTGGCGAAAGAACGGCTTTCCACCGGCATCACTCAGGCGGGAGCGATCATTGGCACCCCTCATTACATGTCCCCCGAGCAGGCAGATTCCAAAGCCCAGATGGATGGCCGATCGGATATTTATTCGCTCGGCGCATCCGTGTTTCACCTGGTGACGGGCGAGCCGCCTTTTATGGCAGACAACGTCGTCAACATCATTGTCATGCGCCAGCAGGAACCTGCCCCGCCGCTCAAAACGAGGGCACCAAAATATTCTGATGGTTTCTGTGCTATCATTGACAAATGCCTCGAACGCAATCTCGATCAGCGCTATCAGGACGCGACCCAGCTCGGCACGGATCTCACACTGCTGGTTAACGGCCAGCCACTCAAATTCGCACAGAACGCCAATGCAACGGTTGTCATGCAGCCGCCGCCATCCGGCACGGCAAAAGTAGAAGTCGATTCCAAAGCTCTGGAATTGCAGAGAGGACCTTCCGCACCGGCACCAGCAAGTCCTGCCGCGGCAGGACCGGCCCCCGGCCCGAGAGCGGGAAGACCAGCCATGGCCAACCCGGAAGGCCGGATGGATTCCGGGTTCCAGCGAGAGTCAGCGCTCGGCATGATCCTGCGTCCGAGAAACGTCAAGATGTTCGGCGGCATTCTGGCCGCGGTGCTCCTCGTCATCCTGGGCGTGATGTTTGTCCCGCCACTTCTCCAGAGCAGAAAAGACCCATCCGCAGGGGGCGGCCTCAAGGTCTCGTACCAGGAGGCATTGGCGAAGATGAAGGACGGGCCGGACGAATACATATCCAACCTCGCCTTTCTGAAGAAGATTGATATCCAGCACCTTGAAGCAAAGGATCAGGGACGGCTCAAGGATCTGATCTCCAGAATCGAGAAAGAGGTAAAGAACAGAGGGCAGACGGCCTACAATTCAATCCACTCAAAAGTGGGCGCGGCTTTAACGGAAGAACGCATCGGCGATGCGATTGATGCCGTCGAGAGCTACCCGGAAAACCTTCTGGTTCCCGATTGGGAATTCAAGGTTGAGGAGCTGAAGGCAACTGTCAAAACGGCGGCCAGTGAATACTGCAAAAGGGCCCTGAAAGAGCTGCCGGGCAGAATTGAGAGAGAACGCCCGGCAACTGTGCTCGAGCTCATCGAGTCGATGAATCTCAACAAGCTGGAATCGTACGCGCCCGGGGAAGTAGAGGCACTCAACGCGCTCGCAGGCCCCATGAAGGTGAAGTATGCCAACCTTCTCAAAGCGTCCACAGAAGCGCGAAAAGTACTGGAGGGAATCAGACAAAAGATGGCCGCAAATGACTGGACAGGTGCCATTCAATTCTCCGCGGACGCGCTGGAGAATCCCCGGCTCTCCAAGGCACTGGCAAAAGTGGAAGGCGCCGATCAGTTTATTCGCGAACTTGAAGCCATGCGCGACCTGCGCGACGGGGCGTTTGGATACGTGACGGAGAATAAAGGCAAGCAGGTCAAGTTCCGCGGCATCCCCACCACCGTTCACGATTTCGATGGCGTAAACATCTCTGTGGAAAAACAGGGAACGCAGAAGACCGAAGGCAAAGTAAACGACCTGCTGGGCGTGAAAGATCTTGTTCGCCTGGCAACCGATGCCGGGGGCGCACCTGAGCTGCTCCAGCGGCAGAGCGATATTCTGAGTCTGTTCGCATTGGACAGCCCCGCGCAGGCGCGCCAGATGAAGAGACTGCCCGAGCTCAGCGGTCCCTTCGAGGATGAGCTCGAGATGCAGATTCAGATGAAGCGGATTCGCGACGAAATGGTCTATGTGCCTGCAACGACATTCCCAATGGGCCTGCCCCGCACTGAAATCGAGCGAGTGGTTATTGCCACTGCCGGCCCGATGAAGGACAAAATACTGCCCCATGCTCTCGTGCGCGAAACGCCACAGAGGGAAGTCACGTTGAATGCGTTTTACGTCGGTAAGACAGAAATCACCCGGAAGCAATATGCAGAATTCCTCGCCGCGGTGGATGAGACGGGAAAGGAGAAGTTTGCACATGCCGACGAGCCAGAAGGCCACCAGTACCTGCCGGCCAACTGGGTTGGTATCGAAGACGGAAAAAAAGATCCGTCCCATCCCGTCAGTGCGGTTTCATGGTATTGCGCGTACGCCTATGCGGCCTGGTCTGGTATACGCCTGCTCACGGAAGCGGAGTGGGAATGCGCGGCCTCATGGAATGAGAGCAAGCAGAAACGAACGTTCCCATGGGGTAAGGCACGCATGTATCAGAGGATGGACAAGCTTCTCAGGGATATGGCAAAACCCAATTACAGGCCTCCTGATCTCCATCCGGTAGATACACCCAAAGGGGGCGCCTCTGCGTGGGGTTGTCTCAACATGGCCGGCAACATTTCTGAATGGGTATCGGATTGGTACGGGCCGTACCCGAATGAGCCACAGACCAATCCAACCGGACCGGACGCAGGCCCGGAGAAGGTCTATCGCGGCAGTGAATATGTGCCCGCAATCACGGAGGCACGCACAACGTCACGCGGCAGCGCGCGTCCAGAAACACGTGTGCTCCGTGCAGGCATCCGCTGCGCATCCAGTCCAATCTTCATGACCGAAGTGCGGCTTGAACGATATAAACTCAGCCTGTGAGCTGACAGCGGCAGCGGAACAGGTTCCTCCTGCGGTCTCAATCGCATCTCCTCGTCCGGATCTCTTGTTCAATCCCAGAAAACCCTTGGAGGATAATTCCTGCAGGGCTTCAATTCGGAGCGGATGTATTGGTAATCTTCCCTGCCTTCGAGGTGCGCGGCCATCTTTGCCCTTAAAGGCTGCAGCAGCTCTTCGTCCGCGGACAGATCTGATTTCTCTTGCGGATCTTCCTTCACGTTGAAGAGCTGTTCTTCGTTCGTTTCCGCAAACCAAATGTATTTCAGGTCGCCTTCCACCATGAACTGATGAGCCAGTTTCCCTCCGCTTCCACACTCACCAAAAATAGTTTCACGAGTTTCAGGAGTCTGCCCTTGAAGGAACGGCGCCAACGATTTGCCATCCATTCCCTCTGGGATCTGCACTCCTGCCAAATCCAGAAGCGTTGGTGCGATATCCTCCAGCGAAACCAACGCGTCGGATTGAGAGCTGCTCTTCTCGATGTTAAAGCCGCTGACGAAGAACGGTATGTGTGACGATGCTTCGTAAGGGAGCGACTTTCGGAACAGGTGATGGTCACCAAGCATCTCGCCATGGTCGGAAGTGAAAAGAACCCAGAGCGATTCTTTGCTGCGCGGGTTGCCGTACTCGAAATAACGATCCAGCAGGTGCGAGATCCGATCGTCGATGTGGTGGATGAGCCCGTAATACCCCGCAATCGCGCTCTGGATTTCGACCTCCTTGAAAGGCCCGACCGCAGAGACGGGATTGATGCCATGAAGCGGGGCTGACTTGTTCGCCCACTCTCCAATCGTAGGCTGCAAATCCAACGACGCGTATCGCTCGAAGTAATCCCTCGGCGGCACAAGAGGCGGATGGGGCGCAGGAATCGACAGATGCAGAAACCAGGGACACGAAGGGTCGCGGGTCTTCGTCGTGAATTTCACCGCTTCTTCGATCAACCAGCTCGTGTGGTGGTAATCCTCGTCCAGATGAAACGGCCGGCCAATTCGGCTGTTGCTGTTGACTCCATGCGAAACCGGATGAAACGGAACGCCTTTGTCACGCAGCCAGTCCGCGTAATCGTTATGTGGTTGCCATTTGGAGGTGGGCCGGTGATTCGGCGTCTCGCTCAGGATAATGTTGTCGAACCCGTACCTTCTGCGCTGGGGATGAAGATGCAGTTTGCCGATAAGCTGTGTCTGATAACCGGCGTCACCAAGGAGACCGGGCAGCGTGAACGGCGGTTCCCAATCGAGCCCATCCTGATAACGAACCAGCCCGTGAGCGGTCGGATGCAGCCCACTGATGATCGTTCGGCGTGCCGGAATGCACACCGGACAGGTTGTGTAGGCGCGCTTGAAATTGACTCCGCTGGAGGCCAGCCAGTCAAGATTCGGTGTTTGCAGGATCTCGTTGCCGTTGATGCCAAGCGCATCGTGGCGTTGCTGGTCCGTCGTGATCAGGAGGATGTTCGGGCGCATATGATTCTGATTCGGTTTGAGTCTGCTGCGTTCAACTACTTAAATTCATTAATGAACCAGGCAACCTGAAGAGTCAATCCGTTCGTGAAACCAATCATCATTGGCGCTGGCCGCGGCACCCGCCTCAACGCCATCACCGAGAATCAACCCAAGTGCTATGCACCCATTGGCCGTGGGGGCGACGGCAACATCGCTAGAATTTGCTTTGGCGGGCGGGACGCCCGCCCCACATTTCCAGTTTCATATTGATCAAATCAGTCAGGTCAGCGTCGGATAGAACGGAAAGTGATCCGTATTTGGCGACACCCCGACGATTTCGTCTCCTCGCCATGCGTATTCGAATTCCGTGCCGTTGATCACGTCTCGCGAGCGGCGGCTTGGAAGAGCGTGTTGAAGCCGAATCGTCCCTGGAAAATTCTCTGCCCCGAATCTGGCAAAACTGCCCAGGCGCTCCGCTTGCCGGACGGCATCGTTCACCTTGAAAAGCACAGACTCTTCAGGCGCCCAGCCGGGGATACGCACCATGACTGGCTGAGAGGCCTTGACACGGATATCCAGCGCGGCCTCGCTATCTCGCGATGAGCTTATGGCAACCTGTTCATTCTCGAAGTTCGTGTGGAATCGGATAACCAGGCCGGCCGCGGACTCGCCGACAATATGGTTATAGAAATCGCAGAGACTGTGAGCGACCGCGGCTGTGACGTCCGTAACCGCATGTTTTCCGCCGTGCGGCTCATGATGAATGCTGAAAGCCCCGGTCACACGTTCCGCAGAATCCTCCTTCCATGAAATCGCCTCCACAGGGATCTCGCGCTCGGTGTGTGAAACGTTGTTCCAGACCAGGTAGCTCTTGCCGTCTACCGACTTCTTCAGTTCAAGCGGCAATAGAGGAGGGCATTCCGTGACCTGCGAAGGCAAGAGCCGATTGCGCATCATCCGCTCTGCGTCATCGAGCAGGTAGTCTTGACGCTCCGCGGCAAGAGTTGAAGGCCCCAGATACGACAGCCAGATAGCGAGCTGCATGGCATCGCCACAGGCCGCAGAATCACCGCCGGTTTCCTTATCAAGGTCATGGCAGATGTAACCGGAAGGCTTGAACAGCCCGCGCACGGTCTCGCGATAAGTAGCATCCACCCTCTCAATATACTCCTGCTTCCCGGTCACCTGGCCAAACCGCAGCAGGCCTCGCAGCGTGCCGAAATAAGAGTGAGTGTGATTGACCCAGCAGTAGCTGTTCAAGCTGCCATCTTCGTTCGTCGAGTGCTCGAGGTGGTACCGGGCAAAACGGTCCGCGAGCTCCATTGCCAGCGAATCACCGGTCGCCTCAAAGAAACAGACGAGCCCCTCAATGAACCTTCCGACATCAAGCTGGCTGCGATTCAGGCTTCCCCTCGACCCGGGAAGATCCTGTTCTTCCATGATCTTGATGCGTTCGACACTTCTGACATCCCACGGCTCATCGTCGTCCTTCGAGATCCGCCGGACGGTCTCGAGCATCCTATGGCCTTTGTCTGCGGCCCATTCGCTGTCCCTGAACCGGACAAGAGCAGCCAGGCTCAGCAGCCATTCACGCATCGAATGAAAATCAAGAAAAAACCGTGCTGTGTTTGGATGCCACGGACCTTCCATCGGAAACAGGCACATGTGATCCGGATTATCAAAAAAGAGCCTGGTATTCTGCAGCATCGCATCTTCGAGGTTCTGCGGAATCTCAAAACCGATCGCATCTTCAACGCGCAAGATCGCATCCCACCAGCGCCCGATGTTGTGCGCCATCGCATTAAACGTTTGAAAGGCCCGGTAATCCCTGTCGATGACAATGTCATAGCAGGGCAGGTAGCGTTGCTCCGGGTCGAGGCAGTTGAGCAGTGCCCGGCCGACCAGTTCGAGAGGGTGCTTCAGATTAATGAGAGACCTCGGCTTCTGCTCCAAGACGGAGTCGGCTTTGCGGATGGGTTTCGCACACACTGGGCGGCAACAGTCAATCTCGCTGACTACGAGTCCGTTCCCGAGATTTCGGCTTAATCTCTACAGGGCGATTAGTCCTACAGCGAAGAATTCACGCGTAACTTGTTGGAGTAACGGCTTTAGCCGGGTCTGGGGAGCTGTCGCAAACTCGGACCCGGCTAAAGCCGTTACTCCAACCAAGCTGCCTCAAGGAGTATGATTGGTGCTTTCAGATGCAACAACTCTCAGAAAACTAACGCTGTAGGATTAGTCAGATGCATTTGCAGCAGTCAGAGCGCGACGCGTCCCAGGCAATTCTTCTTTGGGACGATATCACCCGAATCATTGGACTCAAAGCAAAATGTGAGATCGACCTCTGTCTTCGCCGCGGTGGCCCGAATTCCCACCTCGCCCTCGATATAACCCCAATCGACGACGGAGATCCCCAGGAATCGATGCTTAACAATCTTAGCAATTGTGAAAACTGTGCCTGATGGAGACTCCCTGATGATTGGGTAGTACATTCGATAGGTGCGGTTGGGAACAACCGGGTCGTTCCTGAGTATTGTCCTTTTGGTTTTACCATTGATGTTGACGTCGATGAACTTGCTCACCTCGTCTTCTGCAATAGGGATCTTGAAGGAAAGGGTGATATCCTCAAATTCACCATCAGGCAAAGACTGCATTACTTCTCTGCAAAGGTAGAGCTTGATCTGGATTCGTATTTGTCACCTATACGGAGACCTTTGAATGACGTTCCGCTGCGAGATAGCCGCGTGGTAAGTGGAACGCCGCGCCCGGCGCACGTCACGACTATCGAGAGCAATGAGATGAGGCTATTCCTTGGCGTCTAACTAACGTCGAAGCGTCGAAGCTCATAGAGTGCGGACAGTACCGAGCGGAGGAACAGAAACAGTAGACCTCAGAGTAACGATTGACTCCAATTCGTAGCGCCAGAAGCAACTCTCTGGAGCGCTCTGGTTACGCCTGGCTTTATTTGAGGCTGATCTTCAGTCCATCTTCTTTCATTTGCAGCAATGCCTCGGCATTGCCACGAGCATCATCGACCGGATTGTGCGTGTGTTTCGTTTTCCGCAGGTGTTTGAAGTTGGTGAAGGTGTCCTTCACGAGACCTTTGTACAGCGACCCGAGATTCGATGAACTGTGGCCAAAAGGATTGTTGCCCGTGAAGTGGTGAAAGTACCAATTGATGAATTGCCAATCGAATCCGTTGTTATCAGAGATGAAGAAAGGACGGCCATTGCTGTTGGCTGCGATCCACGATGCGAATTGTTCCATGACGGCTTTGGGATCGTCAAATTCGAGCGTCTCCTCGCGGGTAAATCCGCTGATGGCCAGCGCCTCCGGTATCCACTGATCTGAGATTGGTTTGAGCTTGCCGTAAAACGTCTTTTCGAGGGTTTGCTCGACGATGACGGCGCCAAAGCAAATCATCGAATAATCGCCCGGTATCGGTCCGTCAGATTCAACGTCGACCATTATCTGGCTCATGGATTCACCATTACGGCTGTCTGTGAAACAGCGGCATTCGTGCCAGACCTCTTGAGCGATTCGTTGTGCGGCATTTATTAAGCGTTCGAATCATGGTCAAACTGTTCGGGCACACGGGGAAGTCCTATTGCCTTACGCCAAACGGTCAACTGGCCTACATGAAGGGCAGTGTGCGAGGCAAGAATGTGGACAAGGGCATGCCCGATCGTTGGCAACGACTTTCGGTATTGCATATCCGGCAGCGGGGCAAGCATACCGGATTCGCCGAGTTCTGATAGTGCGTCTGAAAGTCGCGAGTAGGCATCATCCAGCGCGGTAAGCAAGGAACCTTTTGAGGGATATGAATCGGCGTTGCCGAGAGGCGTACTCCCGGTGCCGAAAAGTCCGCGCCAGTCTTCAGTAAGCCACGGATCAACCCCGATTTCGCCGCACATCGCTTCGCAGCTATGAATCAGGTGACCGATGATCCATGCTGCGTGATTCGGCGCGCTGCCCGTTTGCGTGACCATTTCCGCGTCATCGAGATCGGCAACCAAGCGGCGAAGATGCCGTAGATTCAACGTGTACGTGTGGAGAATTTCGGAGAGCATGTTCTTGCCGCATTACGTTTGAAGCTCAGAGACTGCGGACAGCCACGAGCGGAGTAAGAGAGGGAGTAAACCTCAAAGCCCGGCTTCATACCCAATTAATCCGTTCAGGGAAGCTCCTTCCTTTGTAGCTGCCCTTCCGAGCTGCGTGGCATTGGAAGCCATCCCGTGCGGGAATGGATATGCGGGTCCACCACTGACCTGCTGGCTGAGCTTCGGTCAGATGGGAACTCAATCACTCTATACAATTAGAATTTCTCCATGGAATTGGCACCCACTCGGTGACATCAGTTAATTTCACGGACTACGAGCCCTTTCCCGAGATTTCGGATTCATCTCGGCAGAAGAGTGACCTGATTAGCCCGCCTACTGGCGCATGCCCTCGGCCAGCCTTTCATAGGTCCCGACCGGTGAGAATCAGTTCTTCGAGCTGACAAGTTGGGTCCCTCCTGTCAGGGGCTAACGCAAGGGCTCTGCTGCCTCCTCTTCTTCACTGTCTGGAACAGGACGGTTGATTAACCAGCTTGCCGACACCTAGAATCAACTGCTGCCTTTACCCCGCTGGATTGTTCGAAACTCACACTCGGAATCTGCATCAGCCTCAATGTCTAATTGCCTCAAACTCCTGCTGTCCGTAACTCTCGTTCTTCTTGGCCAGGCATTCGGGGAAGAGCATTCGAATGCATTCAGCCAGCCCGACTCTCTGGCTTCTTTGCAGGTCACAGGAGATGCCACCCGCGACAAGACGGCTGGACACGCTGCTCCCGGCTGTCTCAAATTAGCGCCCGGTTCATCGGCCATCTGGAAACTGCGCGATGCGAATAATTCCGGCCGGATCGATCTGTGGGTTCTTGACGACGGAAAATCTCCAAAGAACCCGAAGGTCCGACGAGGCGGCCCACAATGGGGTTTGATTCAGAAGAACGGGCGACTGCTTACGGTTGGCGCCATCTACGCGCCCTATCTGTCAGGACAATCCACCTACGCGGCCGGCGATTACCTTCCCCCCAAAGAGATGCCCTGGTTCATGGTGCGTTATCTGGCCATAAAGAGAGAGCCTGGAAAGTGGCGACAGTGGACTTTCGACCTGGACGCGCAGAAGGGCCTGCGCATTCTCGTGGACGGCAAAGACGTGAACAGCCGGCGCAAACGCTACGACTGGAATCAGAGCAAAGTCGAAGGCTTTGTCGGCGTCGCGCTCATCGGCGACAAGAAAGATGGGGAAGGCCAGACATTCTGGGTCGATGAAATCAAGGTCACCCTCGGCGGCCCCATGCAGGCGAAGCCCGTGCTGCCGCCGCCACCGCCTCCTCCTCCGCCGGTCGTCCCGGAAAAAGATCCGGGCATGAAGGAAATCCCGCAGCTCGTGGAAGCCGTTCGCGGCAAGCATCCGCGACTGCTCTTCACCGAAGACGAAGTCGCTCGTATCCGTGCTCTTGCCGCGGGCGAAGGAAAAACTCTCATGGAACGGGTCGCCGGCTACCTGCCCTCCTGCAAAGCGCCTGAAGAGCCGAAGTTCCTGCGGGATGCCACCGATGGCCAGCGGCATGGTTTCTGGCGCATGCCGACGGTCGGGCTTCATTACGTGCTGACCGGTGACAAGCAGTCCTTCGAGCAGGCCCTCGGATACATGAAATTCCTGCTCAGCCTGGAGAACTGGGAGACTGGCAAGGAGGCCGACAGCGGCATGAGCGCCGCAAACATCATGGTCGGCGCGGCCCTTCTTTACGACTGGCTTTATCACGACCTCGAGCCTGAATTCCGAAACCAGTATCGGAAGAAACTGATCCACCATGCACGCAGCATGTATCACGGCGGCCATCTCAAGAAGCGCCCGGGCACCCACTACTGGCAGAACGATCCGGCAAACAACCATCGCTGGCATCGCAACGCGGGGCTGGCCCTCTGCGCGCTCGCTGTCTACGAAGGTGAGCCGGAGCTTGCCTGGCTGATCACCGAATTGAAAAAGGAGCTCGCCTACGTGGTCCGATGGCTGCCTCCGGACGGCACTTCTCATGAGGGCCCGAGCTATTTCATCTTCGGCGGCAATCACCTCACGGTCGGCCTGCATGCTTCGGACATCTGTTTCGGCACCAAGTATCTCAAGCATCCGTACTTCAAGAACGGCCCTCTCTTCCGCATGCACACGGTGACGCCCGGGCTTAAGGACACCTTCCCATTCGGCGATGGAGGCGGCTTCGGCGCCTACAACAATTTCCTTTACAGGGCAGCGAACACGCACGGTCTGAAAGACGCTCAGTCCGGCCTGCAGAAACTCAACGAGCTGCATCCCGCTGCTTTTGATTTCGCATGGTTCAGCCTGATCTGGCTCGATCCGGATCTTCTAGGAGGCGATTTCAAGCGGCTTGCCAAAACCGCATTCTTCCCAGACCTCGGGCTAGCGTTCATGCGAGACGGCTGGAACGAAAAGAACACCGCGGCCATGTTCAAGTGCGGACCCTTCGGAGGATACAAGCTCAACGAATTCCGAAACACGAACAACTTCACCTACATTAACGTGGCCCACGACGACCCCGATGCAAATTCATTTCTACTGTGGGCCGATGGAGCGCTGCTCGCAGAGACAAGCCGGTATTCAAAGCATAAGAAATCGCATAACCACAACACCATCCTGGTCAACGGCAAAGGCCAATCCTCCCGCGGCCGTCCGGAAGGCGGTACCTGGACCCAGCCGGCGACCGGCAAAACAGACATGACCGAGATGGCCCGCATTACCACCTTGAAGGAGGAAGGGGACATTTTTGTGATTGAAGGAGAGGCGGCCGGCTCTTACCCCGCGCTCAGAAGGATTCGTCCTGCGCTGAGTCGATACCGAAGAACGTTCATCTGGGTGAAGTCGCGTTACATCCTCGTCCTCGACGACATCCGTGCCCCGGAAGAAGTCGAGTTCACCTGGTTAATGCAGAGCGGGGCCATCACCACTTTAGACTCAGCAAAAGGCAGGTATCTCTTGAAGAAAGGCGCCGGGGCCTGCGAATTCCAGGTGGTAGCGGACAGGCCGGGCGCGGCCTCAATCGGCCAATCCCCCGCAGATAATCGCGGCAACCCGCTCGGCTGGAAGCAACTCAGCATGAGGACCAAAAGCAAGTCGTGGCGCCTGGCCAGTGTGTATGACATCTGGAAGCGCGGGGCCCTGAGCGTTTCCCTTGCGAATGCGAACGACGCCATCGAAATTCAAGTCAGTGGAAATGGCATCAAGGATATGTGGGTGTGGCGAATGGCGATGAATCAGTGGGAGCCGGCATTGCTGAATGGCAAGGTTGCAGATGCGGAATTCAGCATCACTGAGAAGGATGTGCCTCCACCAGCCGAATAGTCCGAGGACGGGTCTGGCAGCAGCTTGTGGCTACGATTGATTCTGTTCGAACTCCATGATGACCCGTTCCTGGTCTCTGGTTTCGATCGATCCCGGGCGCTGATTGCGAATCATCCCAATCGCTTCTTCGCCGGAATACCCTTTGTAGACGAGATAAGCGGCCAGCATGACGCCTGTCCTGCCCATGCCTGCCCCGCAGTGGACGACAGCTTTCCCCCCTGCCTGAATCGTGCTTTCGATCGCCTCGACCGTTTTCCGCATCTGGTCCAAATTGGGAGGTGTCAGATCTTGAACGGGGATGTGCAGGCTTTCGCATCCAACGAATTCGATGCACTCCTCGGGCAGCGTCTGCTCGGTGAGTGAGACCAGCAGGTCGAGTCCGATGGACTTCAGGTATTCCAGGTCGCTCGCCACGTATGGCCGGCCCATGCCACCGAGCTGGCTCTTCAAGACCCAACTGAATGAATGAGGGCGCGGAGGAAACTGGCTCACCGCGTGTTCGAGATTATCGAACTCCGCATTCCAGGCAATCATCGGCGATTTCAATCCGGTCGGCTCTGTTCGTACTTCCGCTCCTGCTTTGGCCAGCACCTCTTTGATAGCGTCAGCCTGCTCCTTGTCTTCGATGCCATCTACAATGGGCAGGGGCAGTTTTTCGAGGAACCATTCTGCCTTTGCCAAAGAAAAACCGGTGACATCCCGTAATCGGTTCAACACACGATTCGGGGTCTCACCGGCGTTCAAAAGAAGGATTCGGAAGTTGGGCATTCAGCTCTCTTTCTCCCCCACCTTTCGAGCGTTCTGCTCGGCCTCCCAGCCAATAGATTTGTGTGCTCCATCACAAAAGGGCTTGTCCTGAGATGCGCCGCGACGGCAGAGAAAGTAATTCTTCTTTTCGGTGAGGTCGAAGGTGCCCTGTTCGTGATCTTTTAAAATGACGGGACCGGTGACCATGACCGGTCCGTTTTTGCAGAGCATGATATATCCTTCTTCTTGTGCTTCGTCTGACATGGCCGTGTTTTGAAAGTGAAATGTTGCAGGCAGCGGAAATTATCGCTGGAGGATTGGCGTGTCAACGGATCAGTATCCCAGCTTCTTCAGCTTGGGCGAGATCACAAAGCTGCAGTAAGGCGCCTGCGGATTCAGCCGAAAGTAATCCTGGTGATAGTCTTCTGCCTCAAAGAATTCTGATGCCGGCGTGATTTCCGTGACGATAGGGTCGGCGAACGCGTCGGCCGCCTTCGCCTTCGATTTTTCCGCGGCGTCTCGCTGTTCGAAAGACTGGTAAAAGATGACCGAGCGGTATTGCGTGCCGTGGTCGGCGCCCTGCCGATTCAAAGTGGTGGGGTCATGCATA
This sequence comes from Planctomycetota bacterium, assembly GCA_030740295.1. The sequence continues at coordinate 30 of JASLXP010000299.1, read as the reverse complement.
TTCCAGAAGACTTCCAGCAATTCCTCAAAT
>JASLXP010000298.1 GCA_030740295.1 Planctomycetota bacterium | reverse complement strand
GGCCTGCCGGACTACTTCGCCAATCTCATTGTGTCTTCTGGAGCCATCGAGGACGGTGCTGCCGACCAGCCCGCGAGTGAGAGCCTGCCTGTGCTGCGGCCCTTCAGCGGTGCCGTGTGCATCGGGAAGCCAGGCGAGTTGCAGCCACGGGTGCGCGGCGGGCTCGATGGCGCGGGGAACTGGACCCACAACCTCGCAGACGCCGGCAACACCATGAGCTCGGGCGATACGATCGTGAAGGGACCGCTCGGAATGCTCTGGTACAAGGACGAGACACAGATTATCATCGACCGCCACGGCAAAAACCCCGCGCCGCTGGTGTACAGGGGTCTGCTGCTGCGGCAGGGCGTCGACGAGATCCGATGCACAGACTCGTACAACGGCACGCTCCTCTGGACGCTCCAGCTCCCCGGCATCCTCGCGGCCTACCAGGAAGGCACCCAGATCGGTGCAGGGCAGATCGGCAGCACATTTTGCGTCGACGGTGACGTGCTCTATGCGCGTAAAGACGGTCAATGCCTGCGGTTCGACGTGTTCACGGGGAGGCCACTTCCTCCGTTTACCGCGCCGCCATTCCCCGATGGCAAGGCCGGCCGATGGGGCTATCTCGCGTGCAAGGACCGCGTGCTCTACGGCGCGCTCATGAACGAGAGCTACGTGGTTAAGGCGCAGCACGGCCATGGCGGCAAGACCATGCAGAAGCCAATGGAAGACCACCTGACTGAATCGTCGCTGCTCTTCGCTATGGACGCGGGGACGGGCAAACTCAAGTGGACCTTCGATCCCAGGCACTCGATTCGTAACAACGCGATTGCGGTCGGCGATGGGCTTGTCTACGTGATCGACCGCGAGCCGGCAGAGATGGACAAGATCCTGCGCTCGGTCGTCACGGCCCGGCGCCGCGGAAAAGAGCCGGTGCCTCAGCATCCGACCGGCATTCTCCTGGCCCTGGATGCGCAGAGCGGACAGGTGAGGTGGCGCGACAAGCGAGATATTTTCGGCACGGCCCTGGCCGTCAGCACGGAGCACGACGTGTTGCTCATGAGCTATGGACGCGTCGGATTCGCTCGCCCGTCCGAATCGGGAAGGAACATACGCGCCTACCGCGCATCCGTCGGGGAACAACTGTGGAAGAGCCCCAACAGCGGAACGCGCCCGGCCATCGTGGGTCGAACGATCTACAGCTTTCCCATGGCGTGGGATCTAATCACTGGCAAGCAGAAGTTCGTCGGCGAAGCCAAGCCAGGGCTGGCCAAAGGACAAGCCTGGCGCATCCAGGGCAAGGGGCAGGGCTGCGGTCTCATAGCCGGGTCAGAACACATGCTGCTGCTGCGAAGCGCGACGCTGAGCTACTACGACCTCGCGTACGACCGGGGCTGGCTCGAAAACTATGGCGGCCTGCGGGCCGGGTGTTTCATCAACGCGATCCCGGCGGGAGGCATCGTTGTCGCGCCGGACGACTCGCGGGCCTGCCGCTGCTCGTACCAGAACCAGGCGAGCATCGCCCTGAAGCAGCACGGCTTCCGGCCCCCGGAGATCGATCCTCAGACCGGTCAGAAGAACTACCAGCTTGGCCGGCACGCCAAGGAGCCCCTGTTCACTGGCTCCCTTGTCATCGCGATGAGCCACGAGCACGATGACGTGGAGTTGCGCTACACCCTCGACGGCTCGCAACCGACCGCAGAGTCGCTGCTCTACACCAGGCCCATCACCTTGACCGAGACCACGGCCGTGCGCGCCATCGCTTTCAAGGGCAGGCGCAAGCTGGCGGAGCGCGACGCGATGGTCTTCACCAAAGTCGACAAGCTCAGCCCACCGCGTCAGCGGCGGAAAAAAGAGACGCAACAATGACGTTACAGACGACTGCTCGACTGCGTCGGGGTGAGCAGTCCGGCAGAAAGGAACCATGAGCAAACCAAACGGCCTCTTCATATTCACTGACGACCAGCGGTTCGACACCATTTCTGACCTGGGCAATTCCGAGATCCAAACGCCTGTCAGTCAAGACGAGATCGCAATACTGCGTGACCTGGCTGAACGCCTTGCGGAGTTGAGTACCGGGGAATGCAACAGGAGAGAGATTCGGAACTGGACCCGGCGTCCGAGCGAGGGTCCAGGCCATACTCAGGTCCAAACATGAATAATCCCGCAACCATCATCGCGCCTTGTCTGCCATTACTGGTGCTTCTCTGCTCTGGCGCAGTACCGGCGGAAGTGCTGCACGTGGCGCCCACGGGCAAAACCGGCGCCGCAGGTACGGCCACGGACCCCCTGGGGTCCCTCGGCGCGGCACGGGACGCCCTCCGCCGGCTTGAGGGCCGCCGGGCCGGGCCCGTGACTGTGACCATCCGCGGGGGGCATTACATCGTTGATAAGCCGTTCGCTCTCTTCAAAGCCGACTCCGGCACGGCCGCCGCGCCCATCACCTTCCGCGCGGCTGAGGGAGAAAGGGCCACCTTCTTTGGCGGCAAGATCCTTTCCAAGAGCTCCTTCTGTCCTGCTGCCGATAGGGCGTTCCTGGCGCGCCTGGTGGACCGATCCGCTGGGAAGCACATCCTTATCGCCGACCTGAAGGCCCAGGGAATCACCGACTTCGGGGAGATCACCCGCCACGGCTGGTCCATGGAACCATGGAATCGCACCCCGCCGGTGACGCTTGCCTTCGCTAACCAGCGAATGCAACTCGCGCGCTGGCCCAACGGGGGCGAGGAGTCCGAGTTCATGGTCTACCGCCACTACCTTCCCACGAAGCGGAAGCTGCGCGGGTACGAGCTCGAGGTTCAACGCATCATCGACAACATCCGGCTGCCGGGAGAAGCGACTTACACCAGGGTCATCGATCCCGGCCCCAGGCTCTCCCGGTACCGGGCCGATCGCGGGGTCGCAGCCAGGCTCGGAGGCGGAACGTTCGAGGTCGCTTTCGACCGTATGAAGCACTGGTACGACCTGCGAAACGTCTTCCTCGACGGCGTGCTCTCCTCGACGTGGGAGTGGACCTTCAACCGGCTGGCCTCCGTGGACGTCGCGCGGAAACGGATCACGCTCGCCCGGCCCGAACTGTCAGGCATCGGCCTGGGCGAATCGGTCCGGCTGCCGCATTTCCACTTCGTGAACATCCCCGAGGAGATCGACCGGCCAGGTGAATACTACATCGACCGCGCCAGGGGCCTGCTCTATCTCTATCCGCCGAAGTCGTTCGATGCCGGGCCCGCAGTACTTTCCGTCCTGGCCGGACCTATGGTCAAGATGCAGGGCGTGGCGAACGTGACCTTCGAGGGGCTGCGCTTCGAGACCGGCCGGGGGCTGGGATTCGCAATTGAGGGATGCCGTGACGTCACCATCCGCAACTGCACCATTGCCAACTTCACGGCTGGCGGATTGACGATCACTGGCAGAGGCGTCCGCGTCCTCGATTCGCACATCCACGGCCTCGGCGGCCACGGCGTGCACTTGCGCGGCGGCGACTTCGAATCCCTCGAACCGGCCGGCAACGAGGTCGTGAACTGTCACATCCACGATTTCGGCTGGGACCAGAAATCGCAATTGCCTGGGGTTATGATAGATGGCGTCGGCCACCGGGTGGCCCACTGCGATATTCACGACGGCCCGCACTTCGGAATCCGCATCCGCAGGAGCAATGACGTCACCATCGAATACAACGAGATTCACCACCTGCCCAAATATCACATGTTTGATGGCGGGTCCCTCTACGTCTACACCGGGCCCCGAGCGGAGTCCCGGGGAATCACGGTCCGCTATAACTACTTCCACGATGTTCCCACTGTCGGTGTTTACCCGGACAATTTTTCCTGGGGCGTCGCGATCCATGGAAACGTCTTCAGGAACGTTGGCGCCGTCACGGGGCGCCCAGCCGTTCTTGTCAACGGAGGTGGCGAGTGCCGTACCTACAATAACCTGATGATCGACTGCGTTCTGATGTATGGACAGGGCGCCCGCGCTAAAGAGCAGCGGTGGTTCTCACACTGGAACAAGACGCGGGACAAGTTTGGCGATGGAAAAATTGAACAGACCCCGTACCGGAAATACCCCGGCTTCAAGGTCTGGCTCTCGAAGAAGGAGCCGGACGAATTTTTTCGACCGGTGAGCCACGTTTACAGCAATGTGCTGTTTCACCCAAATGTTCCACTCGCCACCGAATCCGGACCCAAGGGCATCTTCGACCATTCCGGGAAGCTCGACGCGCACGACAACTGGGTGACGACCGGCGATCCGGGACTGGCGGACCCGGGCGCGGGCGATCTTTCGCTGAAACAAAACGCCCCCGCCTTCAACAAGGTACCCGGCTTCAAACCGATTCCGTTCGATCAGATGGGGCTGCGAACCAACGACCCGGAAGGTACAGGAGATGAACGATGACTCACTCGTTCGCACTGCTCATGGCCGCCGTGTGCGCATCGCTAGTACACCGAAATGGAAATAGCTTGACGGATTTCAAGACCCCATCCGGCTCGCCCGGATGGTGAATGAGGTCATGAGCTAAGAAAGCCGAAGCTGAATCCAGACCCCATCCAGCTTGCCCTGTCCTTTACCCATAAGTCTCGCTGGGCAATGATGACTCTGAAAGACCCCTGCCTGCTTGCCAGGCAGGTGAATCAGGTTGAATGGTTAGACACAGAGAAAATCGTCTCTAGACCCCTGCCTGCTTGCCAGGCAGTTGAATCAGGTTAAAAGGTTACCTCGCTGAGTTTGTTTCTCCTCCGCTGGGGTTAACCTTTCAACCTTCTTCACCTGCCGCACAAGGCGGCAGGGGTCGTGGCGTGTCTGTTTCGCTTCTAACCATTCAACCTCCTTCACCTGCCTGGCAAGCAGGCAGGGGTCGCTCCGGCAGGCAAACACTGATTGCCCAGCGAGACTTATGGGTAAAGGACAGAGCTTGCCTGGATGGTGAATGAGGGTCGTGGATGTAAATGACTTGACGGATTCTGACCCCATCCGGCTCGCCGGCTCGCCCGGATGGTGAATGAGGCTACGAGCTAAACCTGCGAAGTTGCCGTATGCGACCCCATCCGGCTCGCCCGGCTCGCCCGGATGGTGAAGAAGGCTCTGCACTGCAGGCCCGTGAGGGATTGAGCGAAGAATATTGAGAACAACATGAAAATCGAACACCTCGAATCACATCACTACCTCATCCCGCTTCCTGAAACACTCACCGATTCAACCCACGGCGAGATGACACACTTTGCAGTCGTCATTGTCCGCCTCCTCACCGACGAAGGTGCGGAGGGCATCGGCTACACCTACACAGTTGGCAGCATGGGCGGGTCGGCGATCCATGCGATGGCGCAGAATGACCTGGCGCCGTTCCTGATCAGCAAAAACCCAGACCAGATCGAAAAACTCTGGGACGAGATGTGGTGGCACATGCATTACGTTGGCCGCGGTGGAATCGTCTCCTTTGCGATGGCCGCCATCGATATCGCTCTCTGGGATCTGCAGGCGAAGCTTGCTGGCGAACCGTTGTGGCAACACCTCGGCGGGACGGACAACCAAGTGAAAGCATATGCCGGGGGCATCGATCTGCTCCTGCCGCTCGATGAACTTCGTGAACAGACACGCCGCAACCTCGATAAAGGATTCCGAGCCATCAAAATGAAAGTCGGCCGGCAGAACATCAGCGAGGATGTCGAGCGCGTCGCGGCCATGCGCGAATTGTTGGGGCCGGACATTCCGCTCATGGTCGATGCCAACATGTGCTGGAGCGTCGATCAGGCCATCGAAGCCTCACATGCCTTCGCCGAGCACGACGTCTACTGGCTTGAAGAACCGACTATCCCCGATGACATGGAAGGCCACGCCAGAATCCAGCGTGAAGGCGCGCTGCCCGTCGCATCCGGCGAAAACCTCCACACGGTCTATGAATTTGAAAAGCTCCTCGCCGCCGGCGGCGCAGCGTTCCCCGAGCCGGACGTGGCCAACTGCGGCGGCATCACCCCGTGGCTGAAGATCGCCAGGCTCGCAGAATCGCGCGGTCTGCCCGTTACCACCCACGGCGCTCACGACCTCCAAGTGCACCTCCTCGCCGCCATCCCCAACAGCTCCTACCTCGAAGCCCACGGCTTCGGCCTCGACGCCTGTATCCAACACCCACTCGAAATCAAAGAAGGCTTCGCCTCCGCTCCAAGCCGTCCCGGCCACGGAGTTGAATTCATTTGGGAAGCACTCGAGGCGCTTCGGATGTAATCCAGCCGACTCCCTATGGGCACAATCGTAGGATGAATCGTAGGATGAATCGTAGGATGGGCGTCCCGCCCGTCTTCAACGGCTTACGATCTTCGAGACGGCCATCCTACGTCCTTAACTCCGCACCATTCAATCGTAGGATGGGCGTCCTCGCCCGTCTGAGGCCGCGTCCACCCGAGACGGCCGAGCCATCCTACTACAACCTGTCTGCACACCTCTGCTACAACTCGTCGATTTACAGTGTGTTCTGCAAAGGTGCCCCGAGTTTGTGAGAATTGTGGCTATTCCGGTTGCTGTGCCGGTCATCTCCTTCTGCTTTCCTTTCTCCCTTTTTGCCCGAGCACTACTTCAGGTCTACCGCTCCGATGTCGGGGCTGTCGGCGGCGGGATCACCAGCGCCTCTGAGTTTTGGATTCTGCGGCCGAAAGCCTTCCCGGATGTAATCGAGGAGCTCCTGGATGCGGTGCTTGCCATTCGGCTGCAACTGGTCCATGGCGCTGATCATCGTCCCGTCGCCACCCGTTGATTTGGACCAGGTGAGAGGGGTGCGGCTTGCATTCACAAACTTCGGGTCTACATCGTCGATGTCGTGTTTGCCGATTTCCTTGTCTCCCACAAGCTTGAGTTTGCTGTAGCCCTTGCCGGTTCTTCCGGGAATGTAGTTGCTGCCGTTTTTCAGGCGGAATCCAGCGTTGTAGTCACAGTCTTCTGCTCTTACTGCACCCTCAACACCTTTGCCAAAATCGTGCATCTTCATGCCGTCGTTTTTCGGCGAACCGACGAAGATATTTGACTTGACGTACACGAGAGCTCCCTTGACCGTCGGATGCGTTTCACCGATACAGACCCCGCCCGGGCCGCCACCGGAGAATGCCGTGTTGCGGCGCACGATGACCTGGGCATTCGTCGTTGGGAAGACGCCGCTTGTGATGTTGGCGGAGAGATTTCGTTCTTTGTCCGGTCCGTTGCCGTTCGGCATGAAGATACAGCGCTCGATGATGAGCCTGTTTTCTCTGGCTGTGCCTGCCTCAGCCTTGCCGGGCATTGGGCCATCGCCCTCAGGCCCAAAAGTTGTGGTGTTTGGACCGCTGAACCAGAACAGACATGCAAGCAGTTTTGCAGTACCCGTTTTACCGCGAACATTCATGAAGTGCGGGTTGTTGTGCGACAGGTAATCCTGGATGAAGATGCAGTCTTCATAGGTCTCACCATAGGGCAAGCGGATGCCGCCTCCTCCATATTTCTCTGGCCAGCGCAGCAGATTGCGTTTGAAGGAAACGATATCGCCTTCATTCCATTTGCCGCCGTAGCGATACACCCCCTGGCGGAAGATACAGTCCTCAATCGTGTAGCCGTTGGCCAGAGAGAGGGAGACGATTTCGTCAAAGTCGCAGAAGGTCAGGCGGCACTCGGATCCCTTGCCTGACGCGGTCCGAAATACGCCGGCACCGGCCCCCTGATCACGCTTGGTCATCGGGATGGTATTCACCCAGCGACAACGGTCGAAGCGCAGCCTTATCCTGGCTGTGCCCCGCGGAAGAACCTTGCCGCAATTGTCAAGAACACAGTTCTCGAGGATGACCACCATCCCGTCCCTCTGAGTGTATTGCCAGGCGGATAATGTCTCTGTGCCCATGCCGATGAAATGTGCAAATGTGGCATCGATGCGACCACCGCCTCTGGTCGGGAAAAGATAGATGGAACCGTTCTTCTGCTTCAATTGTCGATGCCCATCCACAATGGATGCCTGATGCAGGGGCTTGCTGGTGACCATCGCAGGCTTCTTTTTCGAACCGCGAATCGTGAGCACCGGATCACTGTTCCCTGCCACAGAAAGCGCCAACAGATAATGCGTCTTCTTTTCTGCTTTTTCAGAATTGAAAACAAGCTTGGCTCCGGCTTTCAACACGACGGGTCCGTGAGACCAGAGATGACCGCGGCAAGTAAGCTGTGCGTCTTCAGCGATAATCAGGGAACCTTTGCCCTCGACGTAAATGGCCGGTTCCTGGATTTCATCGCTGGAAGAGTGACCCACATCGACCTGAGTGCCGACCGTTACTTCGTGCCTGATAACGGCCCGGTCTCCGACTCCGGGAACTTTGCCTCCGACCCAGGTGGCCCTCGCCAGCCATCGGCCGTCTCCGGCACTGGTAAACGGCTCAGCCGCTGAGATCGAAAATGCTGAGAAGTGCAGTAGTAAAGGGACGGAAAGAAGTCTGGTGTTCATTGTCGTTGGTACTCTGGCAAGAGCGCTAGAACCGAGGCTGGTATGTTGGATCTATTCGTCAGAATTGGATGAACATGAGTTAGTGGCTGCAGCCGGATTCGCCAGAATTCGGGTTACGATGCCTCCCAGAGTTTGCACCCGTAAACAGGTCTGGATTCGGCTGGCTGGAAATCGTAGTATATCGGAACTGCGAGAGTGTGATTACCCGGTAACGCTCAGGGGACGCATCGCGAGCCACCATCGCCCTGTATTAAATTCAGGTCCTTTTTCAAACATCCGCTTACCCGAATCTGCCCAGGAGGTCCCATATGGATAGTATCTGTAGAGCCAACATGAAAGATTTGACCGTGACCATGGAGGAGGTGCCAGAGCCTTACAAAGGACTGGGAGGACGCGGCCTGACTTCAGCTATTGTCCACGGGGAGGTGCCGCCAACGTGCCATCCCCTGGGTCCTTCAAACAAGCTTGTTATCGCTACGGGCCTGCTATCGGGAACGACCGCGCCTTCATCCGGCCGGCTGTCCGCAGGCGGCAAGAGCCCCCTGACTGGCACGATCAAAGAGAGCAATGCGGGTGGCACGGCCAGCGCGGAGATCTCCCGGCTGGGCATCGCTGCCATCGTGGTTGAGAACCAGCCCACGGATGGGGCGCTTTACACTCTGGTCCTGACGCCGGATGGAGCCCAACTGGTTTCCGCCGATGCCCTGAAGGGAATGGGCAATTACGATGCGGTGGCGAAGCTGACGGAAGATTACGGGGAAAAAGCTTCGTACATCACCATCGGTCCGGCGGGTGAAATGAAACTTGCCGCTGCCAGCATCGCCGTCACCGACCGGGAAAACCGACCCACCCGACACGCCGGCCGCGGAGGCCTGGGCGCGGTCATGGGATCGAAAGGCCTCAAAGCTATCGTGGTGGACAGCGGGGACCGGAAAGTCTCTGTCCACGATCCCGATGCATGTCTTGCCGCAGCCCGGAGACTCACCGAACTGCTCGGCGAGCATCCAGTGACAGGTGAAGGGCTCCCGACTTACGGCACGAACGTCCTCGCCAACGTCATCAACGAAGCCGGGGCCTACCCCACAAGAAACTTCTCTGACGGCAACTTTGAGGGTACGGAAAAGATCAGCGGCGAGACTCAGCGTGACACCATTCTCGAACGCGAAGGCACCGCCACCCATGCGTGTCTGCCCGGGTGCGTCATGCGCTGCTCGCGAATCTACAACGACGAGAACGGAGAGTATCTGACAAAAGGGCCTGAGTACGAGACCGTCTGGGCACATGGCGCTGACTGCGGCATCGATGATCTGGACGCCATCGCGCAGATGGACCGCCTGGATGACGATTACGGCCTGGACACCATTGAAATGGGGGTTGCCATCGGGGTGGCTATGGCCGCCGGTGTGAAAGCTTTCGGAGATGCACAAGGTGCCATCGAGCTCCTCCACGAGGTCGGAAAGGGTACACCGCTCGGCAGAATACTGGGCAGCGGAGCGGAAGTGACCGGCCGGGTCTTTGGCGTGCCGAATGTACCGGTGGTCAAGGGCCAGGGGATCCCCGCCTACGACCCCAGGGGCATCAAAGGCATTGGGGTCACGTATGCGACTTCTACGATGGGAGCGGACCATACGGTCGGCTACTCGGTCGCCCCGAACATCTTGAAGGTGGGTGGAGACGTGGACCCGCTCCGACCCGAAGGGCAGGCCGACCTTTCACGAGGTCTCCAGATAGCAACGGCCGCGCTGGATTGTACTGGGCTGTGCCTGTTCACCGCGTTTTGCATCCTCGACCGTCCAGAGGCCATGGACGCGATCCGGGACATGCTCAACGCGAAGTACGATTGGGAACTCAGCGCGGATGACATCTCCGCATTGGGCCAAAAGGTGTTGAAGATCGAACGTGAATTCAACGCGGCCGCTGGATTCACCGCCGCGGACGACCGCCTGCCTGATTTCTTCAAGGAGGAGCCGCTGGCGCCGCATAACGTTGTCTTCGATGTTCCTGATGAGGATCTGGACGCTGTATTCAACTTCTAGCGACCGGAGCACGCACAGGCAGGCCGTAAGGCAGATAGACGGCGATGGACACGCCGATTAGCGACATGCAATCCCCATTCGGTTGCTTCGCGTACGCTACGCTTCTCGGCGGGATGCCTGAGTCGTCTCGGCAGGGACCCGACGTCACGGTTACGCAGCTCCTGGTTCGAGACCTTGTTCGTGGAAATGCCGAAGCTGACGCCCACAGAGGCGGCTCTTCAGACAGTATCGGAACGCCGTCCGGTACAACAGCGGCCAGGCGCTACTGTTTGAATACCTCGATGCCACTCACAATGGGAATCGTCTTGCTGGTCATCAGCTTTGCTTTCGGATGCAGTTCGAGGGTGAGGTCCCGCCTGGCTGAGATGTTCTTGAATTCCTTTACCAGTGCCTGGTTCCTGCCTCCGGCTTCTCTGATTATGTCGACGCCTTCGGCGACCACTTTTCCCTGCAAGGCGATATCGAAAATCCGTTCTCCAATGGGAACGTCATCGGGCTCGGCGAAATGGAGCCGTACGGTGTACTTGGCTGCCTGATGAGTCTGGTCATCCAATGCCACATTTCTGAATCCTGCCCAATTCTGATAAGCGCCATGGAAATCAGCGAGGTGCTTGCCCAGGACCATCTGCAATCCGGCATTGGTCTTGATACCTGCTTTCGTAAAGAGCTCCCGTGGAATGGCGAACTCTCCTGACAGGACATTTCCCTCCAGTTTGACCTCTGCCCGCCATTTCTTATTCCAGGTGATGTCCTCCGTTAAATCGCGTTTCTGTCCAGGCTCGTGCTGCCACAAGGAGTCAAACCTGGCCCCCGATGCAGAGATGCCAAAGTGGAGACAGATCTTCGCTTGCCTTGGCGGCGTCCTGGGATCGTAGTATCCGATGTTATTGGTGAAGTAGAGCTCGAATGATCGGCCCAGCCAGATGTCCGCGTCATCGTCGTGAACGGTCTCTCCCCACTTGATCCGGTTGCCCTCGACATCAAATGCCTGCTCCTGCCGGAAGGCGATGTAGAGGTTGTTTTCATCGTGCCTCATGTAGGCCGGTGTGCTCTCAGGAGTGAAGAGCAGCGGCTCGACTTCCTGCCAGCATGGGTCATTCAGTTTGCCATCGAGTTCCGGCGGGCGGGCAGTGGCCCGCGAAGTCCAGGGCATGACCGGATGAAGGTCAAACACTATCCTCTTCAGCCCCCGGTAACAGGAGGCGTATATCCACGGTCGCCCCGTATTACCGACGGGGATGCGGTCCGCATTCTGCCGGTGCGGTGTAAAGCCTGTTGTGCCCCTGGCGGATACGGGAACTTCCATTGCCAAGTTGGCGCCATAGACGGGATGCGGGTCAAAGGGTCGAACGCGGGGGCGGGGGAATCCCAGCCACAACTGTTTCTGCTGATCCCGCCGATCACCGGGAGCTCCGAGATTAAGTGATATCTGCTTCACCTCTTCGCCCGGGAATTCGTCATAGAACAGTGCCCAGTCTTCGTTCTTGCGGCGTTCCGCGGGAACCAGTGCCAGGGAGGTCTGGAAACTGTATGAACAGGCACATCCACTGCTGGATTCGCTGGCTATAAACAGGCCTAACGCCGGCAGCAGGCCGCCGCCGCATCCAGGACGGATCCCGCCAAAGTTGCGGAGCCCGGCATCGTCTTCCACATCCCAGTAACCCAGGGAGCTCGATCGGAAAAAGAGCATCGATTCTGATGCAATCGGCGTGACGCGGCAGCCGTAGGATCGGCGGTAGACCTTTCGTCCTGGCTCTCCGGTCAAGGGGTGGAGGCGCTGGCCCAGGTCTGGACGCCATTTGAGTTGATCCTCAGCCGGACGCAGGGACCAGTCTGAGGCGGCCTTTGGCAGCTCTGCGAGGGGCCGAATGCCTTTCCGGGCTCCTGCCGTATTGTCAGCCTCTGCAACAGTACCCAAGGACAGGTTTGGCCAGCCCTGATTGAGGGCCGGGGCATTCTTAGTGCCGGTAAGATAAGCCCTGTGCAGCAGATTCTTGCGACCGTCCAGCCTGGCGGTGGCGTCACTGCCATTCAAGGTTGCCGAGAAACCTAATCCCAAGGGCCTCTTACCGGTCAGCTTTTTCATTTCTTCCCACGACAAAGTGAGTGTGACCTCAATCCCCGAATCGATGATCTTGCGGACGATCGCAAACTGCGGCCTAACGGTCCCTGCGCCATACCTGACTTCCAGGTTCCGTTTCCTCTTGTAATAGTCCTGGTCGCCAGTGTGGACGAGGGCTTGAAAAGTCTCTTTTCCATAGGTGCCGAAGCGGCGGTCAATGGGGCGAAAATCAAAGAAGAGCTCCCATTCATCGTGCCAGGTCACGACCGGATCTTTCGTCTGCAGTACCAGCTTCAAGCCTTCGTCATTCTTGCTGATGGTGATAGTGCCGGTGTGTTCCTCGTCGACTCTCAATTCAAACGAATGGGGTTTGGCCAGGGTGATATTCGGTGCAATCGCAGAATCGCTGTAAAGAGCCGCCTGTTCTCCTGTCTGAGCATCGTACTGAATAAAGGTGCCGCCAAGATTGAGGTAGACGCTCTGATCGTTGGCATACAGGCTCTTTATTGTGGAGGGGGCCGAGATGTGCTTGACTCCCCTGGCGGCTGCGCGTGGACTTGTTCTCGTAGTGGCGTTGTGGACGTCTTGTTTCCACAGGACAGTGCCGTTGTATGCATCGACGGCAACAACATGATGCTGGCCGACGACGAAGTAGCGGCCATTGGCCGGAACCGGCGTCGATGGACTCCAGTGGCGACTGGCCATGAGAGCCGGCCCCATCCCGCCGAACCAGAGGAGCTCAAGTGGCCACTTGACCCGTTGATCGATGATCGCTTCGGAGCTTTTCAGGTTTTTCCATGGGAAGCTTGACTTGCCTTTGCCGACGGCCCTGGAATCCCAGTCAAAGGCGCCCGGGAGTTTTCCACGAATCACCAAATCGGAGCCTTGCCATTTGCTGATCTCCTCGCGAGGCGTTCCGCCATCCAACATCCATCTCAATGCACCCAATGTGGCATTGCCTACGAAACACATCACTCCGCCACAGGGACGCAGCACGCGGTACAGTTCTTTTGCGGAAGTTCTCTTGTCACGATTTGCCACGACGACCAGGTTGGCAAAGTAGGGGCCGAAGGGCAGCCTTGAAAGGTCTTCGAGGTGGTGGATCGCGATACGGGAGCCGTAAAGACCGGTTGTGGTCAGCAGACGATCACGTTCTGACTCGACCCTCTCCTTGCTCATCATGAGGATGATGATCTGGAGGTCCGTCTGCCTTGTCAGGGCCTCTGCGATTCCGGCATCTCCTGGGTCGATGATCAGCGCGTGCCCTCTGGTCGTCTTGCGCTCGATCATCCGGTGAACGATGTCTTCACCGGTCGTTGATGAAGTTTGCTTCGGCTTCGAGATGCGATCCGTAATTTTCTTTGCCGGGCCATCACCTGTCTTGCCCGAATCAGCATAGCAGACGATCTTTCCCAGGCGCGTACCGGCAACCAGGTGGCCGTCGGCAACGGCCAGTCCACGGACCTCATCCTGCACGAATGTCTCTCTCAGCACCTCCTCGTCGGTGATAGTATCACGAGCTTCCAGAATTCCCTTGTCGCCTTTCAGCAGAGCATTACCAGCCAGGATCAGGGCGAGCCCAGGGCTCGTAAAACAGCGCTTCTCGGTGATGACCGCCCGTCTTCCGTGCCGGGCAGTCATCGGGTATGGAGGCTCTCTGATGGCTGATTTGCCGGGGAGAGGAGAACCGTGAAGCAAGAATGTGGCAGAGCCGTACCCGGCGCGCCCACCTGAGAGAAAGAGGCCCTTTTCTTCCACAACCATGGACCACGCGCCTCCGGACAAGGTCAAGCTCGAGTATCCCCTGGTCGAGAACAACTTGCCGTAACGAGGATCGAGCATGCCCGAGTGATTTGCCGTGAGGAATTTCCCGCTCTGGCGGTTGAATTGATGGGGAGTCCCTCGGCCTGTCGGAACGATCAGTATCTTGCCAGAGGCCGCCAGGTAGCCCTGAGGGGAAATGCCGGAGAGCTCCCACGCGCCGAGGTGTTTGCCCGGCATTAATTGGGCACCGCTCGAATCATTGCACCAGATGATCTTGCCGCTTTGCGCATCCAGGGCGTACACAAAGATCCCTTCAGAAGGCCAGACCCCGGCCGTAATGTAAGCAACGCCATCATCGACCAGGACCCCGCTCCTCAAGGGCCAGCGCGAGATCATTCGCCCGTTGCCGATAATCCTGTCGTTCCCGGGTGCAGCCTGAAACTGCCATCTCTCTTTACCGGTTGTCAGGTCCAGGCAGTAGAGGAAGCCGTCATCTGATGCGACATAGACCAGCCCACTTGCGACATGGGGTGCGAAGCGCACCGGGCCGTCGGCCGTAAAGCGCCACACGAGTTTACCCGTCGTCAGACTCAAGGCCCGAACGGTATCGTCGGCGGTAGAGCCGAAAATCACAAGCCCTCCAGCGATGACCGGCTGGGGGCCGTAATCGAAGTCGAGTCGGTTGCTCTCTGTGCCGGGTTCCGGCCAGGCGGGACGGGGTGCCTGGGCCGGTTCATATTCCCAGACCGGCTTAAGGGGAAATGTCAGCTTGTTCGAAGATTGGCCGCTGCGTGCAGCGTCTGCCCTGTAGGCCGGCCACTCTTCCGCTGCTGAAGCGGCAGATGCTGTGACGATCAGCGGCACAAGAATAGAAACAAGCTCGAGTTTCATCATCGATCTCAAGGAAAGGAATAAGCTCGAGTTTCATCATCAACTGGCAGTTGATCAAGGAATTTCAGGAGCGTTCTCGAGCATGAATGCAAGCCTGGCAGGCCGAGACGAGGGCAATCTTACGGATTTGAATGACAATTTTCAGGGGCGAAGCCCCGGGCCGTCTGCCTAGCCCAGCCCAGCGGGCTGGGTTTTCGGGCAGATCATCCTTAGGGGCAACGCCCCGGTCATTTGCCCCAATGAATGGCCTCCTCATAAATGGCCGGGGCGTTGCCCCTTTTCAAATCGTTGTACCATTCACCCAGCCCGTTGGGCTGGGCTAGGCAAACAGCCCGGGGCTTCGCCCCTGAAAACCGTCAGAACGACTCCGTCTTGGTGGCCTAGCAGCGGGGCTGTGCGGGCGTCAACGAGAGGCCGGCCTTCAGCCAATCGTCGCCTGGAAACGAGCGGCCCTGCCGCTTTGCAGAGCTTACACGGACGCTCTATCATCGAGAGAGATGGACCTCCCATAACTGCCGGACGACGATGATGGGTGAAAGCATGGCAACACAAACCAACATCAGCCGCCGCAACTTCTTGAACACCGCGCTTGCCGCTACGTTACCATCGGCCATTCCGGGCGTGTGGAGCGCAGACAGGCAAGTCTCCGCCAGTAACCGGATCACCCTCGGCTTCGTTGGCACGGGCAGCCACGGAACCGGCGTCAATCTCAGGTCGTTCCTGCATCATTCGGACGCGCAGGTAGTGGCTCTGTGTGACGTGGATGCGAAACGGCTCAACAGCGCGCATCAGATCGTGTTAAAACACTATGGCCAGAAGGCAAGGGGCGGCACGTTCAAGGGCTGTTTCACCACCGGCGATTGGCGGGAGATCGTCGCACGGGACGATGTTGATGCAGTCGTTGTTTCCACTCCTGACCACTGGCACGTGCTGCCCTCCCTCGCGGCCGTGCGATCGGGGAAGGACGTGATCTGTGAAAAGCCGCTAACCCTTACCGTTCACGAAGGCCGCGTTCTGAGCGATGCCGTGCGGCGGTACGGACGAGTCTTCCAGACTTCGACTGAGAACCGGTCGAAGCACAACTTTCTTCGGGCCTGCGAGCTGGTCCGCAACGGCCGCATCGGCAAACTACACACCATTCGCACGGAGCTTCCACGGGGGCGCGGCGTTCGTGGCAACAACAAGGGCCACCAGCCTCAGCCGGTCCCGAAGCACTTCGATTACGACATGTGGCTCGGACCTGCGCCAGAAGCGCCATACACCCCAGCCCGATGCCACTTTAACTTCCGGTGGATTTTTGATTACTCCGGCGGCTTTCTGACGGATTGGGGAGCACACATTAACGACATCGCTCAGTGGGGGAACAACACGGAGCACACGGGGCCTGTCAGCGTGGAAGGCCACGGCGTCTTTCCTGAGAAGGGGCTCTACAATACCGCCATCGACTGGGAGCTCACGTTCGAGTACGCAAACGGA
>JASLXP010000297.1 GCA_030740295.1 Planctomycetota bacterium | reverse complement strand
GCCCCCCCACACGGCCCGGGGCGTTGCCCCTGAGAACTGTCATTCAAATCCGTAAGACTGCCCTCGTCTCGGCTTACAGGCAGGCCGCGCAAGCTGCTTGTCGCAGAGCTGGGAGGAATGTCCGCAGCAGGAACAGCCTGTTTTGTGAATAGGAGAAGTTGTTCCGGTCTGGGTCCACTGCTGGTGAACAGTCTGGGGGTTCCCGATAATCGCAGCTCATTAACCATCGTAACTGTTCTGCTCTTCGCTTTTCCGCCAGAAGGCGGATGAGGATGAAATCCAGCGAGTCCTGATCAGTTAGCAACCATTAACCACTCTTCCATCATGTCTACCGAGCCTCAGCTTGATGCCTCTGCCGTCACCTGGCAGACGTGGGCTCGCATTCTTGGGCTCGGCATCGTCTGTTCTGTTGCCGGCGCGTGGTGGGAGCAGCAATCCCAGCTCATCCGTGGCTCGATTCATGTGGCGGAAGCCGTCCCGCCACTTTCCGGCATTGCTTCACTGCTCTTTCTGTTGGCGCTCGGTCCCGTGCTCGGTGCGACTGGCGTTTATCTCAGACTGAAGCGGCAGGAAATCCTGATGAGCTACGCGTTCGTTTGCGTTTCCGTCACGATCGGATTCATCGGTCTCTACCGCCAGGTTCTCGCCAAGCTCACGTCGCCTCTCTATATACGCGATTTTAGAAGCACGGCCGATGCAATCGTCCCCTTTCTGCCGGACTGGTTAGTGGCTAAAGACCCTGAGGCGATTCGCACCTTCTGGGAAAGCCTTCAGGGAAAACCGCTGCCGTGGGGAGAATGGATGCTGCCTCTGTTCTCACTGGGGGCGATCTTCATTCTGTTCTATTTCACCACGAGTCTTTTGATCGGGTACTTTTTTCGCCGGTGGTCCCAGGATGAACGTCTCACCTTTCCGGTTGCCGAGCTGGCCATCGAGCTCGTTGGTCAGCGGCATGCATCCGGCGCGGGGGAACTCTTCCGTAACCCGGCTTTTCGGTGGGGTGTAGGTCTCGCCGTCTTCTTCAATCTCTTCTACATCATTCCCTCCCTGGCAAGCGACTGGAAGCTCCCGCCCTACCAGGTCAACTTCAGCTTTATGTGGCCGAACGCGCTGTGGAAATCCGGCGGATACGGCCCGATCTATCGATTTAATCCGGTTGTCATCGGACTGGGTTTTCTGGTGCCGACTCGCGTGCTGCTGACCATCTGGGTGACCATGTTCCTTTTGAAAGCTGAGGCCATCGTCATTCATCTGTTCGGCGTGCCATCGGGGTGGGGCGGTCCACTGTTCCACATTTACGAACAGGAGGGGATCGGCGGCTACCTGGGCTTTTTCATCGTCATGCTCTGGGCCACTCGAAAATACGGTGCAGATGCCTTTCGACAGTTCTCCAGCAATACAAAGGTAAAAAAGAACGCGCCCGGACGTTTCACACTGATTGGCATTGCCCTTGGAATCGCCGGATTGATGGCGGTGCTCACGGGCGCTGGAATGGTTTTCTGGTTTGCAGCTTTCTTTCTGGGAATGCTGTTGGTGCGAGTGGTGCTCATGGCCCGAATCCGTGCACAGGCAGGCATCGCGAACATCTATCTGCACACGATCGGCATGACCTCTTTTATCTGGATGCTGGGAGGAAAGCCTTTTGCCGTCGCGGGACATTCCACCATCGCAGCCCTCTGCTTTATGTCGATCCTTGTGGCCTTTACTTTTGTTACTCCGCATCAGCTCGACGGCTTCCGCCTGGCCGAGGTGACCGGTTTCGGATACCGGCGATGGATCTGGCTCAGCCTGATTGCCGTCGCATGCGGATACCTGTTAGCGACGCTCTTTCAATTTCCGACCATCTACGAACATGGCTTTGCCAACCTCCGCCAGAAGCCGTCCATCTGGCCCGCGGACCATGTCATCAATGTCGCTCGGGAAGGAAAATCTGCCAATCCCGTCAGGCACCTTCTGATGGGGCTTGGCCTGGTGACCACGACCGGCTTCGCCATCCTGCAGCAGAGGTTTTACTGGTTTCCACTTTCGCCGATCGGTTTCGTCGTATCGTGCGCCATCGGCCGTTACATCGCCCTGCCGATGATGTCCGTCTGGGCGGTGAAGGCGACCGTCCTCCACCTTGGAGGCGGCTCTGCCTACCGCAGTCTCCGCCGCCTTGGTATCGGGCTGGCGTTCGGCCACCTCGCCGTCGCCAGCTTGTGGGGGATCCTGGGGCTGTTCGATGTTGAGGCGACGCGCAGGTACTTCATCGGTTTCTGGTAATCAGCATGTCGAACACCTCACTGGTAGACAGATGGCATTCGCCGCGAGTTACTCGAGTTTTGCCGAACGCGCACTGTCACTCCGTTCACACTTACTTTATTACTTCACCTGAAAGTCCCGACGGGAGCTGGATTCTGTTCTATCAGTCCAGCACTCCCGAAGGCCACAGCGGCGATCTGCGGATCGTAAACCGAGCCAGTGCTGAAGAACGAATTCTGGCCGAAGGAATCACGGTAGAAGACATCCATCGCGCGGCCAGCCAGCAGTGGGCCTGCAGCGGAAGTCACGTCGTCTTTCAGGATCTGCGTGAAGGCGAGTGGGTAATCGCCGCGGTAAACATCGAAAGCCTTGAGGAACGCATTTTGGCTCGAGACCGGCAACTTGGATTTGGACAGCCGCACTCAAATGAATTCCCAATCTATGGACTTCACTGGGAGCCTGGCCAGCATCGTGATATCGAATTGCTGAATCTGAATACCGGCCAGACACGATCGGTGCTCGCTTTGGAGGAGATACGGACTGCCCACTCAGATTGGATTGAGGAGCATTACCAGGAACGGCAGATCTCACTGTTCTTTCCAGTTATGAGCCCGGACATGAATCGGTTGTTCTTCAAGCTCTCATCTCCAACTGATGGCCGGTTTCGAATTAAGAATGCGAGCCTGAGAATTGGATTCTTCTGTTACGACCTCGAGAGCCAGCAGCATTTGATCTGCCGCACCAACTGGGGGCATCCTGCCTGGCATCCTGATTCGCGATCTGTTCTGAACTGTGGAAAGAGGTCGTTTGAGGAAACGAACATAGTGAGCGGCAATGTTGATGAACTTAATGCCCCTCGTTTTCCCGGCGCACATCCATCTTTCAGTTCTTGCGGCCATCTCGTTGTGACTGATACCAGGTACGAGGCGTTCGGTGGCTCGGAGGGAGAATGGGCCGTCGCGGTGGTCGATCCTGTGACAGGCGACCACCAGTTCATCCATCACTTCACCAACAACCGAGGGGCGACCTCGTGGCGAGTGTCGCATCCGCATCCGGTGTTCAGTCCGGATGGGCAGAGGATTTACTTTAACGTGAGTGCGGATCGGTGGTCGCGGCTGTATGTGGCGGAGGCCGAATGAAAGGGGGCTGCGGCGTCTCATCGCAAGTGCGACGGGTGCGATCCCCCGGGCCATTTCAGAAATCCGAATAAAGAACGATGATTGCTGACTTTTGATTTCTGAAGTCAAGCATTCGTTCAAGCAGCACATATCTGACTTCGAAAATCAGAAATCAAAAATCATCATTCTTTATTCAATTCCTGAGCAGGCTGCAAGTGTTGGTGCGACTGAATGTTGAATCATGGATTTTGAGTCACTTTCAGAGATTCCTTGCCAAAAACAGAACTCCTGCGAATTGTGTCCCGAAGGGACTTAGGCGGGTAGCTCCGGGTCACGCTAAACAGCTACAGCAGCCTTCGCCGCAGCCAAAGAG
Organism: Planctomycetota bacterium; assembly: GCA_030740295.1. Next base: position 3,545 of record JASLXP010000297.1, on the reverse strand, counting down.
AACAGCTGATTCTCTGAAACCATTTCAGAAATCCGAATAAAGAATGATGATTGCTGATTCTTGATTTCTGAAGTCAAGCATTCGTTTAAGCAGCACATTTCTGACTTCGAAAATCAGAAATCAAAAATCATCATTCTTTATTCAGTTCCTGAGCAGGCTGAAAGTGCTGGTGCGCTTGAATGTTAAATCATGGATTTTGAGTCGCTTTCAAAGATTTCTTGCCAAAAGAACAAAACTTCCACGGATAACCTGTTTACACCTCATCCCGCGTGAGGCCCCCTTTCGGCGGCGAGATCTGATTTCTTCATTATTCTGTCCCGCCCATCATCTGATAGTCACAACGAAAACTTCTGCTAATTGCCATGAGATCCATATTTATTGCACTCTCCATACTCGTCCTTCCTGTCTCACTTTACGCGGAAGCCAAATCGAAAATCGTTTTCGTCGCAGGCAGGGCCAGTCACGGCCGCGGTTCGCATGAACACAAGGCCGGCTGCATGCTGCTCTCGCGTTTGTTGAACGAGAACATGTCGAACATCGAATCCACTGTTGTCACCAACGGATGGCCGTCGGACAACAAGGTATTCGAGGGAGCAAAGTCTGTGGTCGTTTATTGCGACGGCGGAGGGAGGCACGTGCTGAATCGGCAGCTCGATTTCTTCGAAGGTTTACACAAGAAAGGTGTTGGCCTGGTATGCATTCATTACGGCGTCGAGACGGTGATGGGCGATCCGGGCAATGCATTTCTCCGGTGGATGGGCGGATACTTCGAGGTCAACTTGTCGGTTAATCCGCATTGGGATGCAGACTTCAGATCGCTTCCGGAACATCCGATTACAAACGGAGTCAAGCCTTTCAAAATTCGTGATGAGTGGTATTACCACATGCGGTTTCGTCCCGACATGGAGAACGTTACGCCCATCCTGAGCGCGCACCCGGGCAAAGATACGCTGAAACGCGGGGATGGCGCTCACAGCGGCAATCCGCACGTACGGCAGGCTGTGGCTGCAGGAAAGATCCAGCATGTCGGCTGGGCATCCGATCCGGGAGATGGCCGGGGACGCGGCTTTGGCTTTACCGGCGGACATTTTCATAAGAACTGGAAGGACGACAACTTTCGCAAAGTCATGTTGAACGCCATCGTCTGGACGGCCGGCCTCGAGGTGCCGACCGCCGGCGTCGCGTCGAAAACACCCACAGCCGAGGAGATGGAGGCCAATCAGGACGGTGGCGGAAAGAGGAAGGCAAAAACCAGGGGGCAAGTTTCGACAGAAGGCGCCACCTACGTCAGCCCGGTGGTGACACACAAAACCAAGGGCATGGCCGTGGAAATAGAGGCGAATATCAGCGGAGCCAAGCAGCTTCATCTCGTCGTGGACAATGCAGGTAACGGCAACAGCCATGACTGGGCGGACTGGGTCGAGCCGACGCTTGTCGGCCCCGACGGCGAAACCAAGCTCACCGAACTGAAGTGGAAGAGCGCATCTGCGGACCACGGCAGGCCCCAGAAAAACCGCAATTGTGAAGGCAAGCCGATGGTGGTGGGTGACGAGCCCGTGGAGTTCGGTATCGGCACTCACGCAAACTCCATCATCACTTATCAGCTCGATGGGAAATACGTCGCATTCCGCGCCAAAGGAGGGCTCGACAAAGGCGGTGTAAGCCGGAGCAATGTAGCGAGCGTGAAGTTTATGGTGTTCACCAAACGGCCGAAAGATCTGATTGCACAGATGAAGAAATCAAGACCGAGGGCAAACAGTAGCATCGATACAACCATAAAGAGCCTGCCTGCGGATAGATTCACTTTGCCGGACGACCTTGAAGTCACTGTCTGGGCCACTTCGCCGCTTTTCTATAATCCGACCAACATTGACTTTGACTACAAAGGTCGCGCCTGGGTCGCCGAAGGTGTCAACTATCGAGGCAGTGCCCGCGCCGCACAGGTAGAGCACAAAGGCGGTGGTGACAGAATCATGGTGCTCGAGGATACGACCGGTGACGGCAAAGCCGACAAGAGCCACGTCTTCGTGCAGGATAAGGACCTCGTGGCGCCGCTTGGGGTGGCGGTCATCGACAATCGAATCGTCGTCTCGCAGCCCCCGTCACTGTTCGTTTACACCGACGTCAATCGTGACGATAAATTTGATTCCAAGGTTGATAAGAAGGAGGCGTTCCTCACCGGCTTTGGTGGCAAAAACCACGACCACAGCCTGCACTCAGTCACCGTGGGGCCGGATGGCGACTGGTATTTCAATACGGGCAACGCAGGCCAGCCGGACGTCACCGACAAAGAGGGCAACCGCGTGATAGCAGGCAGCCCGTACAGTGGGCGCAACAAAGCCGGCAAGCCCAGCAGCGATGGTCACGTTTATATTGGTGGGCTGACTTTGAAGGTTCGTCCTGACGGCACGGGGCTGCGCTGCATCGGCTTCAACTTTCGAAACAGTTACGAGCAGTGTGTCACCTCTTTCGGAGACGTTTTTCAGAACGACAACGACGACCCTCCCGCATGCCGCACCACATGGTTGATGGAGTACGGCAATCTTGGATTTGCATCGGCGGACGGCACACGGAGTTGGGGAGCGGACCGCCGCTTCGGCCAGCCGACACAGGTCGCCGAATGGCGTCAGGACGATCCGGGCACCATACCGGCTGGCGATGTCTACGGTGCCGGCTCACCGACTGGAATTGTCTTCTATGAAAACGGTGCGCTGCCGACGAAGTACAACGGCCTGCTCCTGAGCTGTGAGCCTTCGCTCAACAAGCTGCTCGGCTACTTGCCCAAGCCGCAGGATTCCGGCTTCGAGCTGAAGAATTTCACTTTCTTCACTTCCAATCCCAAGAATGATTTTTTCGGCACGGACACCACACGTCGCGGCAAGGGATTCGGAGACTCGATCACCTACTTCCGGCCATCCGATGTTGCCGTGGGCCCGGATGGCGCCATTTACGTTGCCGATTGGTTCGATCCGCAGGTGGGAGGGCATGGAGCGCGTGACGCCTCCGCGAGCGGCACGATTTATCGCATTGCACCGAAGGGCGCGAAACTGCGCGTGCCGCAAAACGATCTGAATACGACGGCCGGTCAGATCGCTTCCTTGAAAAACCCAGCGGTCAATGTCCGCAATCTCGGATTCCTGAAATTGAAGGACAAAGGGGACCAGGTGCTGACAGATGTGCTGGCCGTCTTGAAAGATGAGAATCCTTACGTTGCCGTTCGAGCCATCTGGCTGATGTCGCAGCTCGGACCTGGTGGCAAAACTGAAGTGGAAGCGATCCTGAAACACAAAGACCCGCAGTTCCGAATTGCCGCGTTTCGTGCCCTCCGTCATCAGAATCACAACATGCTCAAACACGCGGCAGTTCTGGCGAGAGATCCGTCGCCTGCCGTGCGGCGTGAGGTCGCGCTCGCTTTGCGTGATGTGCCGCTCAAGGATTGCAGAGATATGCTGCTCGAGATCGCCGAACGTTTCGACGGCAAAGATCGTTGGTACGTCGAAGCACTTGGACTCGGCTGTGCGAAGAAAGAAGAGGCCATGTGGGAC
>JASLXP010000296.1 GCA_030740295.1 Planctomycetota bacterium | reverse complement strand
CAAGACAAATAGCGACGCCTGAACGTTAAGTTCTGGCGGAAAAATTACGTGCTAATTGCCGTTTGACGTAATGGGAAGCAAGTGCTCGATCAAAGCCTGTGTGAACTTTTCCGGCTCCGCCAGCATGGCAGCGTGAGCGGCATGAAGGTCGATCAGGCGCGCCGTCTGAAGGACCTGGAGCGGGAGAACACCCGGCTGCGCAAGGCCGTGTCTGATCTAACCTTGGACAAGCTGATCCTCAAAGAGGCCATTGAGGGAAATTACTAAGCCCCGCCCGCCGCCGGCGCTGCGTCGATCAGCTGCAAGCCAAGCTGAAGGTGTCTGAGCGACACGCCTGTACCGTGATCGGCCAGCACCGCTCGACCCAGCGCAAGAGGCCACACGGCAGGCCGGATGAGGATGCCCTGACGGCAGACATCATCCGGCTGGCCAGCCAGTATGGCCGCTATGGCTATCGCCGGGTCACGATATTGCTGCGAACCGCAGGCTGGCATGTGAACGCCAAGCGGGTTCAGCGTATCTGGCGGCGGGAGGGGCTGAAGGTTCCCCAGAAGCAACCCAAACGGGGCCGTTTGTGGCTTAACGACGGGTCTTGTATCCGTCTACGGGCGACCAGGCCGAAGCATGTCTGGTCCTATGACTTCGTCATGGACCGCACCCACGACGGTAAGGCGTTCCGCATGCTCACCGTGATCGACGAGTTCACGCGTCAGTGTCTGGCGATCCATGTGGATCGCAAGCTGAACTCACAAAGCGTTCTCGACTGTATCGCCGAGCTGTTCGTCAGGCACGGGCCGCCGGATCATATACGTTCAGACAATGGTGCCGAGTTCACCGCCCAGGCCGTCCGGGAGTGGCTGCGACGGCTCGGCGTGAAAACCTTGTTCATCGCACCTGGCAGTCCGTGGGAGAACGGCTACAACGAAAGCTTCAACGGCAAGCTTAGGGATGAACTGCTGAATATGGAAATCTTCTACACACTGAAGGAGGCGAAAGTGCTGATCGAGCGCTGGAGACAACATTACAACACCATCCGACCGCACAGCTCACTGGGCTACAGACCGCCGGCCCCGGAAACCATCTTGCCACGCCCTGCTGTCCAGGCTTACGCTACGCTCCAGCCTGAAAAGCAGGGCATAAACCTGCGCCAAACTCTCTCATAGGAGTTGGACCACTTAATGGGGGCAGGTCAGTCTTGCATGCCATTTCACGTTTGTCCGACAGTAGCCTCCCGGCGAAGTATCGGCGAATGTTGCAACGGCCTGGAGTATTTTCCGCTCAACCGGACGGCAGGTTGCTTGCGTCGACGATCTCGATCCAGTGGCCGGCGGTCTGAGAAGGCGATAGGAAGGCCATCCTGATCGTTGTGCCATCGGCGAAATCCGCCAATTCCTCCTCGAGCTTGTATCCCTTGGCTTCAATAGCCCGAATCTCCTCTTCGTAGTCGTCGGCGAAAATGGAAATATGCCACAGCCCCTCGCCCTTTGCCTCCAGGTGCTCTCTTAGCCATCCGGCGATACGGCCGCCGCCGCTGGTGGGCTGCAGCAACTCAATGTAACTGTCACCGACGGGCAGCAACGCCATCCTGACGCCTTGTTCGGCGCTGTCGAAAATGCCCATCTCGGTCGGCTCCAGGTTCAGCATGTCCTGGTAAAGCGCCAGGGTCTTGTCCAGGTCATGCACGACGATGCCAACGTGGTCTAGCTTGGTGAGCATGGCATGGCTCCTTTTCCGGTCATGAAGACAACAATGCGGGATGGGCGTAGGGACAAATTCCAAAGTGCCTTGGAAACGGTCGTGGATTACTCTTCATTCATCTCGCACAGTTTGACGCTCTGTGCCGTTCCGTCCTCCGAATCCCGGCCTATTTCGAAATCGTAAAAGTTGAAATAACTTGGTTTCCAGCCGATGGTTGTCTCCACCGGTTTGCCGTAGTTTATGATCCCGGACACCTGCGTGATGGGATAATCCTTGTTGGCGGGAAAATCCTTGACGGCCTTGCAGGATTCCTCGATGTTTGCCACCTCAAAGCCCAGAGTGACGCCCCGAAACGGGCTGGGACCGTCAAAAGCAACAAGATCCAGGTACACGCCGTTGTCTCCCCGCAGATGACAATACCAGTCGGGAAGCCAATGCTTCTGGTCCTGGGCATCGTCGCCCCATTCATCCTTGTTCATCTTGCCTTCCGTGTCGCTGTCTCTTTCCACGACAAAGCCCAAGACGTTGACGAAAAAGTCTCTCGCGGCGTTTAGAGCTTCCTGATTTTCCAAAGGTATCAATACGTGATGCAAAGTCGCCATGATATGCCCCCGATTGTCATCTCCCGCGGAACACCATTGAGACAGACTATACTCGATGATTGCGAGTCTTGCGACTATTGTGGCGGAGTATTCTACCGATCGAAGGCGTGCGGCCGCGATAAGCTTCTCCATGGCAGGTTATCCGATTGGCGCTATCTTCGGTGGTATTGTCACCGTGTACCTGCTGGAGGCGTTCGATTGGCAGACGGTTTTTATCTTTGGTGGCGTTGTGACCGGATTGATGATTCCACTTGCACTGGTTTTTCTCCCGGAATCCATTGAGCACCTGTTAACACGACGCGCAGAGGACACGCTGACGCGAGTAAATCGTGTTCTAGTCAGGATGAAGAAGGCTCCGCTCGAGAGTTTACCCGAGACTGACGGGAAACCGGTTGCCGTCACTAGTCCTGTCACTGAGCTTTTTGCGTCGACACTTCGGAAGCAGACGGTGCTAATCTGGGCGTGTTTCTTCCTGACTATGTCGTCGCTTTATTTTGCCCAGACCTGGACGCCGAAGATCATGGTGGACGCAGGATTTGATGTCTCTGACGCATAGGAAGAATAACCGGTATGTTTTGGCTATTAGCCCAATATCTGGAGTGAAGAAGGAGAGTTGTGATG
>JASLXP010000295.1 GCA_030740295.1 Planctomycetota bacterium | reverse complement strand
TGTTCTCTCGCAGGAAAGCTGCATCCTCACATGCAATGGGCCGCCTTGTGCTGACTCGGGATGTCACGTGAGTAGAATGCAAACCGGGCGAATTGCTGCGCGTGAAACCGTTCGCTCGATCGGCAAACACACTGACATAATTCTCCCTCCGCCATTCGCCATCCGAGACGTAATCGAGCCCCGCCTTCTCCTGCATGCGAATGGCAAACAGAACGGCGGGGGCCAACAGCCGATCGGCCTCTGTCTCGCTGATCTGTCCCAAGGCGCGTTCGCTGATAACATCCCGGACCCACTGCGGCCGTGGCAGGCTGCCAATCACCATCGTCGGAAACTGATGTTCGGGCAATCCGTATTTTTTCCCCATCAGCAGGCTCTTCTTTTAACGGCGGAATTGTCCTCTTCTTCCCGTCTACGCTATTACTTATTACCAAACTTCCCCTTCAGTGGATAGCTGTTTGTATGCCATGCTATCCATGGATCGGATCCGCCGAAGCCTTCCGATCACGTGACATCATTTGCCTCTTTAAAAACCATCTGTGTCGTGGGAAGATATCGGTTATTGTCAAATCTCGGTCAGATCCAACGTATGTGGCAAGCGCCACGGTTCCCGCAGTTGAAAGGGAATCCGCGGAAGAATCTTTCAAACTGGAGGAGCAATTGGTTACACAGAATCGAGCATCCAGTATCCAGCAGCAAGCACCAGGGAACCACTGCTTGCGAACAGGATGGTGGCTGTTCGTCGCCACGATGGTCATCCTGCCTCTCCGTGCAGAATTCTCCTTCCAGCAGGTGGAAGTTGGCAACGGCGGTGACAACGACCCGACAACATTTTCCTTCTACAAAGACAATCGAATCGCTCCCCTCCTCGATGCCAGGGGAAAGCCATCCCTCACGCCAACGGCGCGAAGCTCTTCGGCTCAGTCTGTTCCGTGCTCTCAAATGACGTCGACGTCTGCTCTAAGCATTACACCTGGCAAACTGGATACGCGGGCGACCAGCCGGTACTGACTGCCAAGGTTGCCGATCTGACCGACTGGAACAAAGCAGTGGACGAGCCCGGCTTTGTTCTGGTCGATACCCAGACCGGCCGTTTTAAGTTTGCGCCCGCCAACCGCATCGAGGGCAACAAGCCGATGAAACTCGCAAATCGCGTGGTGCTCGGCGCTTTCGAGATTCTTTCCGTCAAGGCCCGTGGCTCGTTCGTGTACTGTGCCATGGGTGAAGAGGCACATGCGATTCTGGCGTTCGATTTCACGGACCCAGCCAAACCGCGCTACGCCGGATACTCGGCTCTCGGCGGTTACGCCAGCAACTGCGCGGTTGGCAAAAATTACGCCTACGGAATGACTTCCCGAGGGCAGGGACACATCGCAGACATTCGAGACCCACACAACATTAAGACCGTCAAGACCTGGTACAGCGGCTGGGCCTTTGGCCATGGCCGGCACTACTGGGACTTGGAAAAAGATCGTTTCTACATATACGACCGCAACGGCCTGACCTGCTACGACACCAGCGACGAAGACGACCCGATGCCCCTGTCGAGTTGGCAGAGCAACGTCAGCGGATTCGAAGTCACAGGCGATCTGATCTATGGCACCTGGGTCGAAAGGCAGCCCAAGCTCGATGCAGCGGGGAAGGCGGTTAAGGATAAAAAGGGCAAACCGGTTATGGCGGCGGTTACGTTTGCCGGGGTAAAACGTCTCAAGCCTGACGGCACCTCCGAAGTAGTCGGCAAGACAGAAATCCCGGGCAGCCGGGTGGGTGGGAGCTCGCGAGTGAGAGACGGAATGATTGCCTTCATCACGAGGGAGGGCGTCGGCCTCGTTGATGCCCGTCAGCCGAAAACGCCGAAGCTGCTCAAGTTTCACCAGGGCCCTAAATACAGGTACAACTACGGGGTGAAGTGGGGCATGACCGGCCTCTGCTTTCACAAAGATAAACTCCTCGTCACTTGCGCGGCGGACATCTCGGTCGGAGTCCACCGGGGCCACATTGAATACGCCAGCCGGCTCAAGCAGCAGGAAGCAGAAATCAGCAAGAAGACCTGGCAGCAAAAGGGCGGGCTTCTGATTTTCGATCTGAAGAATCCGTCAGAGTTGAAACTCATCGGACAACTGAGCAACTATCACCTCGGCTTCGGTCCGGTAAGCGATGTGGACACGGATGAGAGCCGGGACATCGCATACGTGTATTCAAACCCGTCACTCTGCGCGGTCGACATCAAAGACCCGGCCAAACCGAAATTGATCTCATGGCTGGGAGGAGACGGCGAGTTGAACCAAGCCCGGTACTTTGGCGGCCACATCTATGCAATCAACAGCACACTGTTTGTCATCAACCCGTGGCCCATCCACGCAGCGCACCTGGTTGGCTCAACCAAACACGGCGGCAGCCGCTTTGGCGTACTGGTTAACGGCAGCCCGCAGTCAAACCTGGTGATTACCACCTCACAGCAGGGAACGGTCGGCATGGTCGATATCACGAACAAATCCGCACCCAAAATGGTGACGCCCAAATCGCCCTGGCCGGGCGGCTTCGCGCGTTGGGATTACCCATACGTGTACGCCTGCGGCCCGAAGGTGTACAAATACAACCAAGCCAGCCGCAGCTTCTCTGTCGTTTACCAGGCGAGCGTGCCAGGCTTCAAAGGCAATCGAGTGCTGGTTGCCGACGGCCACCTTTACGAGGTCTGTATGAGCGGCAACAAAAAGAAAGGGAAGCTGATGCGCATCTGGAAGATCGTCAGCCCTACCTACCTCGAATTGAAAGGCGAACTCGAATGGAAGGTGGGCGGCGGCTGGGACTGGCCGGGCAATCCCTATTTCTATAAGGATTTTGTCATTCACGGCGACCTGGTGATCGACGTGGCAGACAAGTCTCGCCCCACGGTGGTCAACATCCTCAGGCACATCCGGGAAGATATTGCTTCTTATTCGTCTGGAAGTGGTCTGCACTACGCACGCGACGGAATCCTCTACTCCGCCAATTACTTCACCGGCCTGCACGTCTGGGACATCCGAAACCTGCGCTCAAAAAATGAGATTAAATTTCTCGGAGTCTGGCGAGACGAGGAAGACCCCTGGTCGGTTGCCAGCGTTTACAGCCGCTCCGTGGACGGGTACGGCCGTTACCTGTTCTCAACCGATTTTGGAAACGTAAATATCTACGAGATTCCGACCGAGTCGGATGTGCCTGAAGGGAAGTTGACTGCGAAGATCTTTGTTAAGTAAGGCAACAAGTAAGGACCCGTTTCGATGTCTTCAATACGCTGGAATCTTCTGTGGATTGTACTGACTGGCTTGCAGCTTGTTACCGCGTTGGTGAGCGCGGAAACTTATCCGGAACAGAATTACGCCAGTTACACCTTCGGCCACCTGGGCGGGCCGCGC
>JASLXP010000294.1 GCA_030740295.1 Planctomycetota bacterium | reverse complement strand
TCAATAAGACCTTCAATTTCGGACAAAAGAAGGGGGATGAATTGGTCGAGGTCCTGGAAGAAGAAGAGTTGGTTCAGTTCAAGTGCGACGTGCACAAATGGATGAGCGCCTATGTCCGGGTCTTTCCACATCCCTACTTTGCCGTTACCGGCGCCGATGGCTCTTTCGAGATAAAGAATGTCCCGGCCGGCAAGTTCACCCTTTCCGTCTGGCACGAGCACTACGGCAATCCCTACAACGCGGATGATGAAACCGAAGAGCTTGAGCAGGAAGTAGAGCTAGGCGAAGGAGCATCAAAAGAAGGCATCGCTTTTACCTTTGAAGCGAAGTGAACCCCGCGCTGTCAGGGAGTGCTGTTCAATTCTGTTACGGTTAAGTGATCAGCCGGCGGACAGGTCAGCCCGTCTACGATGCAATGATGATCCTGCCCGGGCCACCGGTCGCGGCAACCACTGCCGAGGGCAATCGTGAGATTTGGGATCTCGCTCTGTTCGTCGAGGTACGCTCCTCTGCCCGGGGAGCTTATGTGCAGCCGATCAGTCCGATCTGCTGCAGATGATGCAAATGTCCGGCGTCCTCATCCTGCAAAATCTTCACGTCAGCGGTCTGCATGACGGGATATTTGCGAAATTCTGCGCTAGAATCACGTCTTATCTTAGCGAAACAGTGGGGTTACTCGCGCCGCCACAGCCTTCCGGAACACCAAAGCAGTGAACGGGCATCCGGAGTCGCTTTCAATCCTGGTAATTGGACATGAATCCCACTGGTATCGTCTTTGACATTCAGCGCTTCTCGATCCACGACGGGCCGGGCATCCGCACCACCGTGTTCTTGAAGGGCTGCCCCCTGCAATGCCCCTGGTGCCACAATCCAGAGGCCATGATCCGCGAGCCGCAACTGCTTTTCTATGAGGATAAGTGCATCCGCTGCGGCCGGTGTTTTGACGTATGCCCAGTCGAAGGAGCGCTGAACATGGACGGCGAAGAGAGGGTGGATCGCGATCTTTGCACCGAATGCGGCAAGTGTGCGGAGGATTGCTGTTCCGAAGCTCTTGAGATGTGCGGTAAAGAGATGACAGTCGACGAAGTGATCGCCGAGGTCGAAAAGGACCGGCCTTTCTATGAAACCTCCGGCGGCGGCATGACCGTGTCGGGCGGAGAACCGCTGAAACAGGACCGGTTCACTATCGGGCTCTTGAAAGCTGCGAAAGAAGCCGGCCTCCACACAACTGTCGATTCATGCGGTCTGGCCAGCGAAAGTGCCGTCCGCGAGGTCGCGCCTTACACCGACCTGGTTCTGTTCGATCTCAAAGTCATGGACTCCGCGGCCTCCCAGGAGACCATCGGGGCCTCCAACGAACATATCCACGACATGCTGAATCTCTGGGATCAACTGAATGTTGATATCATCATCCGCATCCCCGTGATTCCTGGTTACACGGATTCGGAGGAAAACGTGCGCGGCGCTGCAGCCCTGGCATCCCTCGTTTCCCGCGTCAAGAAAGTCGACCTCATGAAGTTTCACCGTCTGGGCGAAACGAAGTGGAAGCGTCTGGGAATGGAGTACCCGCTCAACGGGGCCGTTCCACCCAACGACGATGCCATGAATCACCTGAAAGCCCTCGTGGAATCCCACGGACTAACAGCAGAAGTGCAGGGGTAGAGTGAATCGGCAACCTTTCCGATCCGTCTAATCCGTCCGATCTGACAACAGCCCATGACGACCACCTTCGCTGAACCGGCCCACACGACACTCCTCGAATCGCTGGACAGCCTGGAGGAGTACTTTGCGGCCGGGTTCATGTCTGCTGGCGATTTGGATGCAGTGATGGACTCCAGCGTCCCGGTCGTGGCCCGCATGGCGAACGGCATCCGGCACCATCTCGAAAACTGTCCGCTGCCCCCGTACAACGGGGAGGTCTACTACCCCAACGGTTGCTCTTTCTGGGATAATGGCGCTGCCGTGTGGCACCACTACGTCAAAGTTTCGTATGACCGGAATCGCCTGGCCGCCAAGAGGGAGCTTGCGTCCGGCGAAGAGGAGCACCGTGCCCTGGATGCCCTCGAAGCTTTCTGGGAAACCTTGCCGGGCGCAGGCGGATATACCCACAGCATCCCCAATTACGGCCGCCTGCTCGCTGAAGGGCTCCGGGGATACGAAGACCGCATCCTCGAAGGTAGACGGCGCGCCCAAGCTCAAAGCAAAGCTGACAGCCTGGAATTCTACGAATCTCTCCTCATCGTCATTGATGGCGTGCGCACCCTTATTCGCCGGATGACTGAAAAACTGAGTGCGACAACCTGCGAGACACCACAGCAAGATGAACGACGCAAGTGGATGCTTGAAGCCCTGGAAATCGTCCCCGAGCATCGGCCCCGCAGCTTCTACCAGGCGATGGTGGCCACTCACTTCTTTTTTACACTCGATGGATGTGATGACCTTGGACGCTTCGACCAGGACCTTCTTCCTTATTACAGGTCCGACCGGGATGCATGCCGCCTGAAACGAGAGGATGCGCTGGAGCTCATCCGCGCGCTGTGGAAACACGTGGACGATTCCTACGCCTGGAACTGCGCCCTTGGAGGAACTGGGCCCGACGGCGAAGATGCCACCAATGAACTGACCATCCTGGCCTTGGAAGCCGGTCGCTCACGGCGCCGGCCAAACCTGGCGCTCCGGCTCCGCAAAGATACACCCGACGAAATCTGGGATACCGCGCTGGACACGATCTCCACCGGCTGCGGCCTGCCCGCACTTTACTGCGAAGAAAACTATCTTGAGTCCCTGCGAGAGGCAGGGCTCGAAGTGCCCAATGAGGACATCACGAAATTCGCGTTCGGCGGATGCACGGAAACCATGATCCACGGCTGCTCGAATGTAGGCTCCCTCGATGCCGGCATTAATCTGCCGGCCCAGTTGGTCAAGTCGCTCCACGCCGACCTGGAAGGCTGTGAGACTTTTGACGAGTTCTCTGAATGTTACCGGGAGCAATTGCGCCGGGAAGTCCGGCGGATCGTCGACAGCGTCAATGCATCGCAGGAGACAAAGGCGAGCCACTATCCGCAGTTGATCCGCTCTCTTCTTATTGACGACTGCATTGATTCCGGCGTGGAATACGCGGCCGGCGGCGCTCGATACAACTGGAGTGTGATCAATATCGAAGGACTGGCGAACGTGATCGACTCCCTCTGTGCCGTTCGCGAAACAGTCTTTGAAACACAAGAGATCAGCCCGTCTCAGTTGCTGGCAGCCCTGAGAGACGATTTCAACGGTCACGACCAGGTCAAGAAACGGCTCGAACAATGCCCCCGGTATGGCAACGGCGACGAGCGCGCTGATTCGGTGGCCAATGAAATCTCGTCATTCGTCTTCACGGAATTCCTCCATCGGCGGCCTTGGCGGGGCGGACGATTTCTGCCCTCTTGCCTCATGTTCACCACTTACGCGAGAGCGGGGGAAGACGTTGGGGCCACTCCCGACGGCCGCCACAGCGGCGCGCCCATTGCCGACAGCGCCGGCGCCTACCACGGCCGCGATTGCTCCGGCCCGACAGCATTGCTCCGCTCGGTCGTATCTCTCGACCAGATTCATGCGCCGGGGACCCTGGTGGTCAACATCCGCTTTTCGAAAAAGCTGTTCAGAGAGGCGCCCATGCGAGAGAAGCTAAAGGCTCTCATCAAGACTTATTTCCAACTGGGCGGGATGCAGATCCAAATCAACGTCGTCGATCAGGCTGTACTCCGAGACGCCTTCAAGCATCCCGAACGCCACGAAGACCTGATCATCCGAATCGGAGGTTTTTCTGAGTACTGGAATCGATTGAGCCGGGAGCTCCAGCTCACCGTCCTCGAACGAACGGAACACGAGTAAGCATTCATCGTGAGAACAGGTTTCCTGACTTGTTCATATGCCCTTCGGACATTAAAAAGCCACATTTATCATGACTGCAATAGCCATTGAACCCCAGACGTCATCCGCCCATTCCTTTCGGATCGGGCACATGCTGGAAGCATCCAGAGAGCGAGGCGCCAATCCTCCGCCGGACAACTTTGTCGCCGATCTGGCTGAAGGGGCTGAGAAGTATTTTTACGAAACCCATCGAAAGCGTCAGGCGCAGGCATGGGCTTACGCTTTCGACAGGCTGCCGGTTTATTTGCTCCCGGAAGAACGCCTGGTGGGCATGGTCTACCACCTTGGCGAGAAACCGGACGTTCCACATCCGATGGTCTGGGGGGAAGCGACCCATAGGCGCGCCCTCGAAGAACTCCCCGAAAACTCGGAGCTCGTCGATCTGAGACTCTACTCGGATGGCTCCTTCCCCGGTCACATTACCTGGCGATGGGACTGGATGCTCGAAAAAGGCGCTCTCCAGATGCGGCAGGAATATCTCGATGGCCTTGCCGCTGCACAGCACGATGTCGCGGCGGAGTTTTATCGCGGCGTCATCATCATGCTCGAAGCGATGCTCCGTTGGAATGACCGTCACTTACAGGCCATGAATGATGCCCTGGATACCGCAGACCCGGAAGATCGCGCACGGCTGCGGGAGCTTATCGACCTTTGTGAGAGAGTGCCTGCCCATCCAGCGCGTACCTTCCACGAAGCCGTGCAGAGCTTTTACTTTCAGTTTATCGCCGTCATGCGTGAGAACCCGTACGGCGGAAACGGTCCCGGACGGCTGGACTACTTCCTCTGGCCTTTCCTGAAGCGGGACCTCGCCGAAGGGCGCACCACGCTGGAGGAAGCGCGAGAGCTTATCGACGAGCTTTTCATTCGGATGCACGAACGCATTCAGGCCGCCGACGGATGGGTGGAGACCATCGTCGTCGGGGGCACACACCCGGCCGGAAACTCCGCGGTGAACCCGCTCTCTACCATCATGGTCGAATCGATCATGGACCTCGACCACACCCATCCCTCGGTCTACGTGCGTATACCCGATGAGGCGCCGGATGACTTTCTCGATCTGGCCACCCGGTACCTCCTCGAAGGACAGAACCGGGCGCAGATCCTGAGCGACCGCTCCATCGTCGCGGCCATGAAGAGCTACGGCATGCCAGAAGAGGATGCGCGGATGTACACGTGCGGCGGCTGTATGGAAATTCTCCCCCAGGGAATGAACAGCGACATGCTGTTCACTGGCACCTGTAACGTACCAAAAACCGTGGAATTGATGCTCACCGGAGGAAAGTGTCTCAGAACGGAAAAAAGCCTGACGGCCATCGATCTGCCGCCTCTCTCCGCTTACTCGACCTTCGATGAGCTTTACGAGGCTTTCGAAAAAGAGCTGAGCCGCGAACTGAACGTCATGTTCAAGAGGCTCGACATCGGCAGCGAAGAGATGGCGAGAAACCGTCCCGCTTATCTCATTTCGAGCATGATTTCCGATTGCTTCGAGCGGGGACGCGAGATGCACGACGGCGGCGCACGCTACCACGATTACGGCATCGCCCCCCTCGGCATCCAGAACGCTGGTGATTCACTCTTTGCACTCAGACGGGCTGTCTTTGATGACCGCCTGTGCACTGCGGACGAATTGGTGGACGCGATGGCAGCCAACTTCGATGGCCACGAAGCCCTGCGAAGACGCCTGCGCGCCCTGCCCAAATTCGGCATACAGCATCCCGAAGCCGATGCCATGACCGACCGCGTCCTTGCCACGGTATGC
>JASLXP010000293.1 GCA_030740295.1 Planctomycetota bacterium | reverse complement strand
TTTCTCAGGCGGGCGTTGTGCAACGGTCATGATTCTGGTTACTGCTGGCGCGATAGTCGGCCAGTTCGGGTGCCGAGTGTCGACGCTCTACATCTTCGGAATCTCCAAAGACAACCCATACCCCGGCGCGCTCATCGGCGGACTGATAGCCCTGGTTCTCTTGACAAGAGAAGAGCGGAACATCCCCATGGACAGCGGTCTCGAGGAAGCGATTGCCCTGTTTTCGAGTTACATCAAGCTGGCGCTTCCATTGGGTCTGGTCTTCTTCCTGGGTGCGACATTCTATTTCAAAGATCTTCAGTCGCAGGAGTCTCTCATTCTGGCCGTCTGTTTCGGGCCCCTGGTCGGAGGCACTTTCGGAATGTTCTGGCGCGCATCACGGATGTACGCCATTCGCACTGCGCAGGAATGGTTCGCCCTGGCGTGGGGATGTGGAGTCGCCACTTTCTTTGGCTTCTATCAGCAGGAGGTCCTGATGAACCTCCTCTACACCGAGCTCGTCATCCCTTGTGCGTCGCTCATGGGCGCAGGCGTTCTAGTGCTCCTGGCGGCGATAGAATTCTTCGTCGGCGGCGAGACCGAGCCACCGGAACGCGAGGACCCTTTCGGCGCGCTCACGAGCACGAATGGGAAGCATGTGAAGGACGGGTGAGGAAGAGGTTGATGGTGAATGGCGAATGGTGAATGGTGAATGGTGAATGGTGAATGGTGAATGGTGAATGGTGGATGGTGAAGTGATGGAGTGGTGGTGATCCCGCCGGGCCGGTTCCCGGGTGGGTCGGCGTCACGGCGGCATGGCGACCGAAGGCTGGCCTCGACTCAGGCTCTTAACATCAACCGCATTGCGTCGCTTGAAACTGCCAGAAGATCCTCACAGGACAGGTAGCGGTCATCCTCGTCGGCCAGCGGGGTCGTCAGTTGCACTTTTTCGATTGCCCTTACTGCGTAGGCGTTGGTGATGAGGTCGCGCGGGGTGTCTGTCTGATTGAATGCGCCGCGATGCCAGGTGCGGTGAAAGAACAGAAGCAGACTGCCCGCTGGAATGCGGCGCCGAAACAGGTCGACCTCATCCAACGCGTCCTCCGTGTAACGCTCATCGGAAGCATGCGAACGAGGGATGAGCTCCGTCGGGCCCATCGCCGGCGGCGTATCCTGCACATACCACATGGCGGAGAATCCATTGTGATGAGGAGGGATGGTTTCCGTCGTCTCCTCGCCCGGAAAGAACACTCTGTCCTGATGGATCTTCATTGCGCCGGGTGCGTATGGGTCGTCTCTCGTATTTCGGGAACACTGTGCCGCGATCAGGTGAAAGTTCGAACCCAGAATTCTTTCTGCCGTCTCAAGCACCAGCGGGTGTTCCATCAGCTCGACGAAAACCGGATAGGTTGCGAACCACTCATAGGTGCGCTGGCGTATCCATCTGTAACGTTCCGGTTGCTGCGACATGGCCCACTCTACGCCAGCCTGAGCCGACGCAAGCTGTTCAGCAGTCATCAGATTTTCGACCAGGACAAAGCCTTCAGATTCAAATTCGCTGACAAGTTTTTCCGGATTCACGTTTGGCAGGCCACGTTGAACGGGTTTGACATCTTCTGTCTGATACCGACATAAGAATTCAGCCGCAAGCAGTATTTCTCATCAGCGACCGCAACCAGGAGCGCAGCATTGAAGATTACCGAGATCGAATGTCACATACTTGTCATCCCCGATGTCCGTGAAGACGCTACCTCTTCTTCGCAGGACGACATCGTGGTGGTCGTCCACACGGACCACGGCATCACGGGTATCGGCGAAACGGATACCGGACCGTGGGTGGCCAGAGCCGCGATCGAATCGCCGGGCGGACACAGCATGGACATGTGCATGAAAGAGCTTCTCATCGGCCAGGACCCTTTCGATACCAGCGCGCTCTGGGAAAAGATGTACACGTTCACCTGTATGACGGGGCGACGGGGCGCGGTCATCAGCGCGATGGGCGCCATCGACATGGCGCTCTGGGATATCAAGGGCAAGGCGCTCGGACTGCCCTGTTACAAACTGCTGGGAGGTGCGCACAAAGACCACATTGTTCCCTACGCTTCCCTGCAGCCCTATGGTGATACGGTGGAAGAATACGGCGCGTCTCTTGTCGAATGGGCCGGGCGCGCCAGGGATATGGGCTATCAGGCCGGCAAGATGGAATGCACTCTGGACGGCCCTTATCGGCACGCAGGCCTGAAGGGTACCGACGAACAAGCCACCGAGATCGTTCGCGCCTGCCGCGAGGCGGTCGGCCCTGATTTCGCCATGATGGTGGATGTTCAGTATCGCTGGTTCGATGCAGACTCCTGCCTGCGAACCGTCAACAACTGGGCCGACCTCGACATCTTCTTTCTCGAGACGCCGCTGCAGGTAGACAATCTCGAAGGCTACGCCATTCTCGCTCGTGAAGCCCCCATGCGCATTGCGATCGGCGAATGGCAGAACACTCGTTTCGAATTCAAGGAACTCCTGGATGCGGGCGTCCAGGTGGTGCAGCCGGATGTGGGCCGGGTTGGCGGGCTCACCGAAGCCATGCGCGTCTGCCATATGGCCCAGGATCGCGGACGGCTGGTCGTGCCGCACTGCTGGAAGACCGGCATCGGTATCGCGGCCTCGGCACATATGGCAGCGGCAATTCCCAATTGTCCGTTCATTGAATTCCTGCCTGCGGAAATGTGTGATTCGGAGCTTCGTCGCGAACTGGTGAATGACCCGCTCGTGATTGAGGACGGCGTCATCAGACTCCCCGACCGACCGGGACTGGGCATCGAGTTGAATGAGGAGGCAATCGAGAAATATGCAGTAGAGGGGTAGGGCGAACCGTTCGTGTGGTTCTGGTGCTCTCTCTTCGCCGTGGGCTTATCGATTCAGTGAACGATCGCAACACAATTGGCTGGCGGGCATCACGGGCTTCAACGAATTGTCGCTTCTGTTAAGGCAGCTCCAACTCGAAGATTTCCATGCACCTTCGATTCAGGTCGGCCCTCGCACTCTCCTCACTGGAATGAACCAGGGGCCGCCCTCGTCCATCCAGGATCACGCCCGCGTGGCCGCCCTTGATCCGCCGGGTAATGGAACGACCCGGACCATCCCCAACGTCCACCTTTCGGTGTGACGGGGTCAGACGGATTTCAGCCTCCTCACCGGCGCCCAGTTCATGCCTTAACAGCTCGCCGGCGAAAAGCGGTTCAGTTGGGCCGCCATCGATGGCGTATTCCATGAGCGGTTGGCCCGGTTTGATTTTTTTCGCGCTCGGGCAGATGGCCGTGCCGAGAAAGACAAGGCAATCGCGCTCGAAAATCTCGAGGGCGCCTTCTTCGTGGGCCTGACTGAACACCCCCAGGTGCGGCATCATGAAAATGCTGTCCACGCAGAGCTCGGTGATGCCCTCGGGCTCGAACGCATCCAGCAGCATCAACGCCGCGGCCTTGCGATCCGGCGCGTGGGAAAGCACTCCGCCCGAGCCGATGATCATCCCGACCTTGCGCATATCGATGAGTGATTCGCCGGCCCCTTCCTGCGTGAAGACTTCGGCGATGGTGCGCTCGCGCTGAACGCCCTTGAGGCCGACCGCCAGCATCTTGTGATGTTCGAACGCGAGACGGAGCGCTTCTCTGGCGACCGCCTGTTCGACCAGGAGATCGGAAAGCTCTTCAGGAATCGTGGTCGGCCTGATCATCTTGTTCCGCAGGGATTCCTTGATGCGATACGGATCTTCCGCGAACGGCAGCCAGCGGCAGATGTTGTCGATGCCCGCCTCGAGCAGAACGTTCGAGATCGAATAGCTCATGCCCAGGTTCGCGCTCACTGTCCGGTTGAACGTGCCGCCGCAGACAGAAAATACATCGGTCGTCGCGCCGCCGATATCGACGGCAATCACATCGAACCCGCGCTTCCTTGCGGCGGCTTCAGTCATCAGGCCGACTGCGTGGGGTGTCGGCATGATTTCGATGGACGTGGATTCGAGCAGCTTGTCGTAACCGGGCGCGTGAGACATCACGTGCGAAAGGAAGACCTCGTGAATGGCTTCCCGCGCGGGGCCGAGGTTCTCTTCCTCCAGAGTCGGGCGAATATTTTCGACGGACTGATACGAAAAATGCTCGCCCAGTAGATCGCCGACTTCGTCCTGGATCTCGTTGTTCCCCGCGTAGATCACCGGAAGGTTCAGCGTCGCACCGAACCTGGGTCGAGGATCCGCGGAAAGCATTGTCTCTGCGAGCTCGAGGACGTGGGATTTGGTGCCGCCGTCGATACCGCCGGACAGCAGCACAATGTCCGGTCTCAGATGCCGGATGCGTGCGACTCTTTCGTGCGGCTTGCGGCCATCATCGATAGACACCACATCCATCACGATCGCCCCTGCCCCGAGCGCGGCCCGTTCGGCGGATTCTGCGGTCATGGAGCGCACAACTCCGGTGACGGCCATCTGCAGGCCGCCGCCGGCAGATGAGGTGGAGACGTACATGTCGATACCGTTTTCATCGTCCGCGGGCATCTGGAATTTAAGCGGACCGTCACCGTCTTCATCAGACAGAATTCGGCGTCCGGAAAGCTCCTCGACCTCGTTGATGGCATTGCGAGCGCCGATGGTGACGTCTTCGAAGGGTTTCTCGACGGTTGTCGGTGCTTCGCCGCGCCAGGTCTGCCGCCAGCCTTCGGGTGTCTTTTCAAAGAAGACAGCCTTCGTGGTTGTCGAGCCGCAATCGGTGGCGAGGACGGCGCGGAGTGAATCGGCGTTTGTGGATTGTTCTGGCATGTGAGTATTTCTGAACGACAGGCAAGATGGCTGTCATTTGCGGCACGCCCCGCCGGTTACAGGCAAGATGCCTGTCCTGCCACAGCAGAAGCGGCTCTCCGCTCTGCATCAGAAAAGAACGCTAAAATTAGGAAGCCAGTCCTCGATAAAAAACTGCAGACGTTCAATCAGCAGTGACATCCTTGCCATGATCGTTGCGCCGAAGAATGCGCCAAAGGAAATCATCATCAGCCAGCGTCCGGCCGTGGACGCTTGTTTGATGCCGGGCTTGTCGTGCTCGAAGCTGAAGAAGAAATAAATCATCACGCAGACAAGGGTGAACACGAAGATGGTGTTGTTGAAACTCGTCCAAAAATCGCCGGGCACATAGAGCGGCTTGAAGGAGCTCACGATCTGCGGGATGTATTCGGCGAAGAAACCTTTGAAGGCGAGGCCGCCTCCATAGCCGAGAGCGAAGCTGATGACGATGCGGCTGACCCAGGCGTAACGCTTGGTGTAGATGGTGTAGTAGCCGAGACCGAAGGCCATCGGGATCAGGTAGAGCAGGTACAGCGGCTCGTATGGCACGGTGCTTGTCAGCGGCGCGCCCTGCGCAACGAGCTGCGGGGGCGTTGCGTAGACCTGTGGCGACGCGTGGAAGATCTTTGCCAGGAGCTGTGGCCAGATGAAACGCTCCAGCGAGATGACCAGTCCCAGCCCGGTCGCGATGCCGATGTACATGTGCTCAAACACACGATAGAACGGATTCTCTTTGTAAAGGAAAGAGTAGATCGCGAGGGTCGAAATCCCACCGAAGAAGATGGTCCACCATTCGACGGTCATGACGGGCCTCCCTTCTCCGCTAATTTGCCCCACCAGAGCCCTATATTGCCGACCAGGATGAAGAAGAAGATGAGAATGTGCGCCATGGACAGACTCATCATGAACTTAGTCGCCAGGTCGGGATTGTTCACCGGATCGAATTCATCGCCCTTGATCAGCTTCGAATAATAGGCCGCTCCGGCCACGCCTTCGAAGAGCCCGTGAATCTGCTTTGAATCGAGGTAGATGAATGCCTCGGGAATAGTGATGGAGGTACACCCATGGACGAAGATGGGCTTGTAATCTTTGGTCTGGAAAAACTGCACCCAGATGTTGAACGCGCCGACCCAGCCGGTGAACTCCGCCAGCATGATGAAATCTTCGATCGTCTTGATGTTCTTCATGCAGGGGATCTCGGTCATCGGCGTGCCGCGGGCATCCACGCTCAGGTACTCACGCACGTCCTCCGTTTTGCCGAGCCCGCGCACAAAGAGCACTGCGGCCGGACGGAAGCCGATATTGACCCAGTCTTTGCCGTACTCGTATCGGTACGGGTCGCCCGACTCTTCATTCTTCTTGTTCATACTGTTCGCCACTTCGTTCGGGACGGACTTCATGAAGGGCTCGGATGAAAACGAAATCGAATAGGTGCAGAAAAGGATCTTGCGGCGCATCAGATGTTCCATGAACACCGAGGTCTGCGGCATGTTCTCGGCCTGGGTCGCCGGACCCCAATCCATCGCGATCCAGACCATCTTGCCGGTATCGGTGGGCAGCTTTTCGACTGCGTCGTAGGCCATCTGAGCGGTCGTCATTTTCGCCGGCTGCATTCCCTTTTCTACCAGCAAGGGCACGATCAGCGCGATAAGCACGAGCACGTAGACCACGCGACGGTCGATGCTGAGGAGGAATTCGTAGAAGCCTTTGTTCTCCGGATGCTCCATCACGCACCTCCCTCGTCCGCATCATCGAGCAGCGCGCTGGATTCCATCGACCACCAGACTCGCCAGGCCATCGAGAGCCCGGCGATGGAGCTGCCGAGGGCGATACCCCTGAACGCCGCTGTGTTTACCTGTTGCAGAATCCACAGACGAATCTGTGTAATGCTGAGAGACTCGAAACCAATCGTCCTCAACACCCAATCAGCCGCAGCAACGCCCGGCGGGATCTGGCCGAGCATGACCAGCAGCGCGGCCAGCATCAGAAGAAAGGATTCGCCTGATTGCAGCCGGAACGCTCGGTACGCGGCGGTCGCAATGTAGAAGGCCAGAAGAGAGAACATGGCCGAGCCAAGCGCGATGTAGAAGCCCTTGAA
>JASLXP010000292.1 GCA_030740295.1 Planctomycetota bacterium | reverse complement strand
CAAGAGCCTGGCTCTTTTCACGCAAATGATAGAGTTCGATGGGATGGACGTGGCCAGCATGCTGATCAAAGAGAAGACTCTGATTGACCGTGCGGACCTCTACTATCTTGGCTTTCACTTTGCCGAACAGATGGGCAAGCTGCGGCAGTTCGGTATCGACCTGTTGCAGTATGTGGTGAAATCAGGCCCACGAAGTAAAGAAGCGGAAGAGGCAAAGAACAAGCTGAAGCTCTCTGGCGTGGATTGAATGCATCTCGAGAGGCAGGCGACGTCATGAAATACAAAGTGGGAGTCATCGGCCTTGGTAGCATCGCGGCCATGTATGGAAAGCCGGATGACCCGCGCCCCTATTGCCATGTGGGCGGTATCCGCCTGAATGAACGGGTGCAACTGGAAGCTGTCTGTGATCTTTCTGAGGAGGCCCGCAGTAGTTTTCTTGCCACATGGGGTGAGTCGTTTCCAGATCTCGCGTGCTACGGCTCGATGGACGAACTGTTCGGCAACCATGATCTGGATATCGTGGCCGTGTGCGTTCGCGGGCCGCACCACTTTGCGGTTACTTCGGAAGTCATCGAGCAATCGCCGAAGGCGATCTTTCTTGAAAAGCCGCCGAGCTGCTCTCTGAAGGAAATGGATGAAATGATGGACGCGGCCAGCATCAAGAGCATCCCAATCATGGTTGATTACTCGCGTCACTGGAGCCCCAAGGTGCTGCGTATGCATGAACTGGTCGCCAATGGTCTCATCGGCGAGGTGAAGACGATAGTCGCCTGGTGCGGCGGGACGTTTCTCTCTTTCGCCAGCCATACCACCGATCTGATCTGTCAATTCGCGGGATATTGCCCCACTGAGGTAACTGCCCATGGCCGCTTGCCGGAGAATGCGAACGTGCCGGACGGCTTCGAGCCAGAACCAAGCCTGGACAACATGGTCATCCAATTTGAAAACGGCATTACCGGAACGCAGGTCGGCTCTAGCGGGCAATTTGGTACGTTTTACTGCGAAGCGTACGGTGACGAGGGATTCATCCGCACGGGCATCTATACGGAGGTTTACGGATCCAACGCGAAGGGAGAAGCGATGGACCTGGACGAGCTTCAGATCCCTGAGGAAGAAAGCGTTTTCAAAGTTGCCTACGAGCAGATGGCGAGCCATCTGGATGGTGGCCCTCTGCCGCATTGCACAAACCAGGATTTCATCACCGTAAATGAGATTGGATTCGCCGGGATCGAAAGCATCCACACGGGCACAACGATCCGTCTTCCGAACTCCAACAGAACACGGAAGGTTTTCGCAAACGGTTAAGCAACTGAGGCGCACAGAATCGGTGGCCTGCTGCCGGCCTTCTTCCATCGTGAGTTAGACATGGGCCTTGTTAAACTCCCGAAATCTTCCACTATTCCACTCTTCAGCCGTTCCGTTCATCCGCCACTCCAATCCACCAATGTCCTGCCTCGTTGCCTTCTTCTGCGCTCTGACTTCTGCACAGGCGGAGATCGCTATCAAGCAGCGTCCACTGCCCATCGGTGGAGTCAGCGAAAAGGGGCGATGGACCTACCACGGCGGAGTCATGTACATCAGGAAGCTCGTCATGTCCCCGGACGGCACAACGCTCTGGGCGGCGACAAGCAAAGGAGTCATCAAGCTCGACATCGGGCGAGAACATCTTACCCGGTTCACGACTCTGGATGGGCTGGCGGATACCTACGTCACAGACCTGGACATCGATGCTGACGGCGCCGTCTGGGCCGCCACCTACAGCGGCTTGAGCAAGTACACGAAAGAAGGCTGGTCAAGCGCAGGTGTGGAGCAAGGCCTGTCGAACATCCACCTGCAGAGCGTCGCGGTCGACGCGGATGGCCAGCCGTGGGTGAGTGGATACGGGCATAGCAATTCGCTCATCAGTCATCGGGCCGGGAATCGCTGGGTCGACTTTTCCAGAGAGGCCGATGCCTTCACCGGCAGCGGCCTCGACATTCTGCATCGAGACAGCAGCGGGAAGGTGTGGGCGGCCACTTATGACACCGATAGCAGCTCTGACCCGAACATCGTGCCAAAACGCACGGCGAACCATCTCATCGTTTTCAACGACGTGGCGGTCTTCCAGGAGATCCCTTTACCCAAACACCTGCTGTCGTTTCCCAGGCGAAAGACGATTACCTCGATCGCCAATGCCCGTGACGGACGCGTACTGGTTGGTTCCATCCTGGGTTTGTTTGCATGGGACGGGAAGACATGGACGCGTTACGGAAGGCGTGAAGGGCTGCGCGAAGAAAACATTCAGGCACTGGCGCCCGGTCCGGAGAAGACGACCTGGATTCTGACACGGCGTGGCATCTACAGCTTCGATGGGAAGAAGGCGGAATTGCGCACGGCCGTTCCCCAGGAGCTGCAGGCCCTGACCCAGAATACCAACAATTTTGCTGTGGGGGCAGATGGGGACGTCTGGCTGACCATGGAGCCTTCCGTCGCACTTGTTCACGGGGACGGTGCAGAATGGACGGTCTACATTCCGACTCTCGATGGCCCGGTCACTCAACCCGGCTCCGGCGTGCATCGAATCCTGATGGACGCCAGTGGCGCTCTTTACTTTGCCGCTCAAGGGACCCGTGGCGGATTCACTCGACGTTTGAAGAATGATTGGGAGATTCTCTACCACGGTGACGTCAACGATGCGGCTCTCGACAAGAACGGTGTGCCCTGGATTGTCTCGCGGAGAGTGCTTCGTTACGCGAACGAGTGGCAGAATGAAAGCGCACGGCTCGGCATCACCAGCGCGGCACACACTATTCACAGGGATCAGCGCGGGAATCTCTGGATAGGCGGCAGCGCACATCTCATCCAGTGGAACGGCGCCAAAGCCATTCAGCATCATCGTGACCACCCGGCTTTCAAGGGGCCGTACACGCGTCTCACATCTGGTCCGTCGGGTCATCTATGGGTCTGGTATGGGCAGGGCGTTGCCATGTGGCGAGGCGACCGGCTCTGGAATCCCGTCGGCAAGCTAACGGGCATGCCCGGCCTGAAAGGAAAAGCTATGGCCGTCGGACCGAGGGGTGGTGTTTACATCGGCGGCTCATGGGGCGCGGCCGATTACGATGGCGTCAGTTGGCAGCATTTCGTGCGTGAGGGGGACAACGCCTTCAGAGCCAACCCCGTCCTGCCCGGCCGAGACGTCCGCGCCATCTTCGTCGACAGCCTCAACACCACCTGGTTCGCCACTGACGAAGGGATAGCTACGTTCGATGGCCGGCAATGGTCGAAGATGACGGCCTCCGAGGGTCTGGCCAGCAACAGCGTCTGGTCTGTCTTCGAGGACAAAGAATCCTTCTGGTTCGGCACGATGGCCGGGCTCTCGAGGTTTAAGAAACTGCAGTGAGCCTGGGATTCAACGGCCGGGATAGTGGGCCTCGGGCCGCTCGTGAATCTGTTCGAACTGAATCATCGCCTGATTGGCCAGGTCGAGTGAAACTTGCTCGCCATTGCGGAAGACCCATTCACCGCGGTCGCAGTTTTGAGCGATGACATAACCGTTAATGTTAAGCCGGCGATAGCTGTCCTCGGTCGAGTTCATTCCTCCGCTGTGGATAGTGTACGGCGTCCACAGAGCGACGTCGCCGGCATCCATTTCTACGTCGATCAGTTTGTTCAACTCGTAGCCGGCCTTCTCGTAGCCGGCCTCTCCGGTGTCGGTTCGGCTGCCACCGTGGTCGTGATGTTGATCTTAATTCCGGGAAAACCACTCCATCAATAGTTTCTGTCTATCGGTAGGTGTGGAACTGGGCTTTCTGTTCTTCGGATCGGCGCCGTGCTCGACACTCCATCCTTCCCACTCGCGGAAGGCGTGGTAAGACCAGTCCCATTTGTATTCTTCGAAGAGATCGATCACGTCACGCAGATAGCGATACGCGCTGTTGTCCGGTGCCCATCGGATTGCGCTGAACTCACCAACGTAGATGTGGACGTTGTATTCACGTTGGAACTCGATGGCCGCAATCATTGCTTCTCGCAGCCGATCCTTGTCCCACATCAGCCCGTCAACGACGCCCGGATATGTCAGGCCAACCGCCTTGCCATGAACTCCCTGATGCGTAAATGAGTGAGGTCTGTACATGTGGAAACTGTAAATCACTCGGCCCACGTCCAGCGGGACGAGCGTGTCGAAACCATCCGGCCCTCCCCAAGGCCCCGGTTCGAAGACGGCAGGCTTGCCTGGGTCGATCTTTCGGATGGCACGAATGAGCTTCGTCGCCAACTCCCGCCACCCAGGCAGGCCAGTCTCTTTGCGGGCCTCGACGGGTTCGTTGAGCAAGTCGTACGCGTAGATGACCTTTCGGCCTTTGTACCGGCGTGCGATCTTTTTCCAGACTACGACAAGCTTCTCCTGGTAGCGTTTCTCGGTGAACAGACGACAGACTCCCCCTTCGGCCCGGCCACCTGGTGGCGTGTGCAGATCGACAAGCACCTTGATTCCGTAACGCTCACAAGCATCGAGAGCTTTGTCACATTCCTTCAGAGCGCCATCGAGCCATTCGTCATACAGGTCCAAATCTTTTGCCCATTCCTCTGCTTTTTTCATGGGCGTCCAGTTGAGCTGCCATCGAATCTGGTTGGCCTTCCACTTCACAGCCAGATCTCGAATGTGGTTCTCGTTGAAGCGTGGGCCGTGCATGACGCCTCGCAATCGTGCGAAGTCGTGTCCTTTGTATCTCACCCTCTGTCGTTTGCCCGGATTAACTGTCCGTCCCCGCAGTATCTGAACATCATCGAACCACGCGCTGCCGCTGACTTTCTCCAGTCCCAGAACAAGGGTGGCTTTGGTGATGCCCTTGGGCAAGCGAAGAACTCTCGTCGCCTCCATCCAGTCGAACGTCCCAATTGGCAGGCGAAGCTGCGGGTGTTGCTTTCCGTGTTCGTTCTCGAGAATCAGCATCACCTTGATCCCGTTCCAGTGATTGGGCGGTTTGGACACGTTCGTCGCCTTGACCTTCGCCTTAAGCGTGATCAATTGACCGGACATCTCTTCCGGCGGCAACGACATCTGCCGATTCACGGATCCGCCAGCATCCTTGTTTTCAATGTGAAGGGAATTACCACCGTGAGGAAGGCTGTCCAGCTTGCCTGCAGGTCCCTTCCAATCTGTGTGAGGCATATCGGTGTCAAAATCCTCGTGAAAAAGAGAGATCTGAGTGGAATGGCGGAGCTTGCTCGCTGCGCCATTTTCAGCGCGCGTCCTGCACGACATCCCGGCAAGGATTAACGTAACAGTTAGAGCAAGAAAATGTGAATAAAGCACTTGGGGTCGTTTTTTCATGTTTGACGCCCCAGCCGCGTAGCGACAAGGTAGTGTCATGACAGAGGAAGAGAAATATCTGTTTGACGTTCACGGCTATCTGCTCATTGAAGGCGCGTTATCTCCGGCGGAGGTCGAGGCCGCGAATGCTGCAATCGACCATCACCCCCACAAGATCCAGATTCGGCCAAACGACCTGGCTCGCATGTCAAGGACCCTTTCAGGCAAGACAGGCCGCGGTGATCTTGGCGGCATGCTAACGTGGGAGAAGCCGTACTGCGATCCCTTCCGTGAGATGATAGTTCACCCGGGTTATTCTCCACATCTCGAGTATCTCCTGGGGCCGGGGTTTCGGCTGGAGGGGCTAGGACTGATCACCATGGACGAGGGCGCGGAGGGCTTCTGGTTTCACGAAGGCGGCGAGCCACTGGACCGGTCGCGCAGCTATCTCTACCGCAACGGCCGGATGTATTGCGGGATGACCAACGTGGCGGTGCAGTTGTCGGACGTGAATCCTGGCGATGGCGGATTTGCCTGCGTGCCTGGCTCCCACAAGGCCAATTATCCGTGCCCGGACGAGATGCGCCTTTACCACATCCATCAGGACCGATTCGTTCAGATCCCCGCCAAAGCTGGCGACGCGCTTCTGTTTGTCGAGTGCCTGATGCACGGCACGCTTCCCTGGGCCGCCAAACACCAGCGCCGCTCACTGATCATTCGCTACAACTCGGGCGTCACGGCATCCGGCGTCATGGGCACCTGGACGCCACCAGCCTTCTACGATGAACTGACAAACGCGCAAAAGGCCGTCATTTCGATGCCGCAATACCGATACGAAGACAAAGGCTCGGCGCTCTACAAGAAACAAGAGAAGGATGAATCAGAAGAATGAGGTTCTTGCCTGAGTGCCCGGCTCCAGTGGAAGGCGCATGAGCTGCAAAGGTAACTCGCCAACACTCAGCGCAACCCACGAATTCCTCCAGGCGGATGACGCAATCAGGAGTTCATAACATGAATTACCGTTCTATTTTCTCAATACTCGCTGCCCTCATCCTCTCCGTCTCGCACCTGAATGCGGAGGGCCTGCCACTCGTCAGCGATGACTTCAGTACCGAGGCCCTCCTGGCCGAAAAGTGGAAGTTGACGCCCGCGCTGAGTTGGAAGGTGCAGCAGGGGGCGCTTGTCGCCGGGGCAAATGCCGGCGTGCGATCCGCTCGAGCCAAGCTCGTTCACGTGGGGCCGGTCGAGGTGCGTCTGCGGATCAAGGCCATGGCTTTCAAGGATGGGCACTGGTGCGGCGCTCGTGTGCGAGGAATCCTCTTCACTCTCCGCAAGGAAGGCTTCTGGCATGTCTACGACATTGAAGGAAAGCCAAGGTCCCTGGGCGGAATCTGCTCGAACGAGAAACCCTCTCCCGACACTTGGTACGATTTTCGGATCGTGCAGAGAAAGATGCGTTACCAGTGGTTCGTGAATGGCAAGAGGATCGCTGACTTCTCCGAGCCCAACCGCATCAAGCGACAGAAGCCGCTTATCGAGCTGGCCACCTCAGCACCCCCGGTGTCCTTTGACAACCTGC
>JASLXP010000291.1 GCA_030740295.1 Planctomycetota bacterium | reverse complement strand
AACAACCACATTGGCGTTGGGTTGGTCGAATTTTTCTCGCATTTCTTCCACGGCGCGTGTGCAGCGTTTATTGAATTGCGCCCGTGGCTCCGGCCAATTCGGCCACCAGTTCGTACCGTCTCCACGAGTTGGAGCGACGACTGGTGGATAGCAATCGGCAATAGCTGCCAGCCGGCGGCCATTAAACGGTTTCAACACCGGCCATTCGCCGCTGAACCACTCGCAAGCGTCTGGGAACAGCTCAGCGGCAACAGCGCTTCGGGTGCACAGGGGCATCGCGGTATCGATCGCCCGCCGGAATGGACTGCAAAGGATCGCGGTGACGTCGTCTTGCGCCAATTGCGCTGCGATGTGCTCAGCCTGCCGCAGTCCCAAAGCCGTGAGGCCAGAATCGATATCCTCACTCAACCCGGCGTTGCTCTCGGATTCTCCGTGTCGAACAATGTGCAGGTTCATTCGGCGTCACCATCAACCGATGCTGCGCCCACAGGCGCCTGGCCCTCGATGGCAATGAACTCATGCTTCGGCGGTTCTGCTGCGGATACATGCCACAATCTAAAACCCAGCGGCCGCCCATCGTGATTCTGGCTCGTGGTTTCACACGTCACCAGTTGAATCCCCTTGTATTCATTGGCTATGAAAGAGTGTGTATGGCCGGTGAGCATGGCGACAACACCGTATCGCTCGAACAGAGCCAGGAGCGACTTCCGCTTCGCAAGCGGCAAGACGAACGGGTCTTCCTCCTCTTCAACATCCTGTCGAAACAGGGGATAGTGGCCAACAATAAAGACGCGATGCCCTTGATCAGAAGCGGAAGTTAACGCCTCGATGAACCATTGATCCTGTGATTCAGCCTCGGATTCACCGCTGACAGGATTCTTCCATAACTGCGTGTTGACAACGATGAAGGTATGCCCCTTGTGTTCAAAGGCGCAATAGTCCTTACCGATAAGCCGGCGGTAAATTTCGAGATTGCTGTGCGAAGGCGTATCACCGATAAGATCATGATTGCCGACGGTACAGTAGTTGGGCATGTTTAACTCGGCCCGCACCTTGTTGAAGTCGTCGAACGCAGAATGGTCTGTCGTCGTCATGCCGAGATCGCTCCCGCAGATGACGACAAAATCCGGGTTGAGCTGATTGATCTGTCGAACCGCCTGTCGAAATGAGTTCACGTCATATTCATAACTCTGGCCAAAGCCGAACTGGGCATCTGACATCTGCACAAATTTGAAGGTCTCGGCGATCATCGCGCTCCTCTTCTCACGAATTTGAAGTCAGTCGAAGGCTGGCCCCACCCGGTTCGCGTGGCGATTCACTCCTCCTGAAACGCTTTGTCATTCATCACAATCTTTCCTCCTTGTCTCGATGGATGGAAGACGAGGAAGAAAGATTGATGGCCCCTGCCACGAATAGTCCGGTCAAAATCGCGGCAGTTTTTTCACCCCGAACCAGTTGCATTCGTTCGGACGCCTTTCAAAATCGGGCGGCGCAAGTGCGCCGTCCGGGATCTTCACGGCCCCGGGTGTGAGCCTGAGGCGATCCCCCTTGCCGGTGGCGATCTCGAGCGTTGGCCCGTCGAGCAAACGGCTTTCTCCCGTCGACAGGCAGGTGACGGCCGCCGCCGCCGGCCACGGGTTGTGCACGCGACAGGTGCCGCCTATCTCGGAGGCAATGTCGATAAAGGCAACCTCGTGGTCCAAGAGCCGCGAAGAGACGAGAAAAGCGCCTTCGGCCCGCAAGTTCTCGAACCAGGCGTCGTGCCAGCGATCGGGCACGGCGGGAAAGACCCGCACGACGCCCGTCCAGCTCTGAAGAAGCATTTCCAACACGGCCGCCGCGGCACCGAAGCCGCCGTTGATGCTGAATGACCTGGAAAATCGATCTGGATCTGATGGCCCCATGTCTGTGGGGTGCCAGTTTCCCATCCCGGATTTCGGGTAAAAGCCCCCCTGCCCGTATTCCTTATCATCGGTGTTCATATTTAAACTGTTTTCACTTACAAAGGCGTCCACGTAACGTTCGAGAAAACTGCCGGCCATGTTGCCCTTGTAGATGCGCGAGGCGATGAGTGAGGCCCAGGGCCAGGCCTCCCCGATCCACTCGCCGAACCCCTGCCTGAGCCAGGTGCTGACCGAACGGTTGATCAGGTTCCTCTCCTCTTCGGTGCCGTCGATGTCCATCTGTCCCAGGGGATGGATGGGCATGAGGTGCGAATGGTGCCTGTGGGAATGTGACAGTGGCGTGTCTTTCATGATCAGAAGCCCGGTATGGTCCTGCGGGTAGGGGGCCAGATGATCCAGAATCTCCTGCCACTTCGGAACGTCCGGGTCGCCGAGCCCGAGGATGTCCTGGCACTTCAGGAGGGATTCGCCCAGGAACCAGACCAGGGCAAGGGAACAGGTCACGTCCCAGCCCATGCCCTCGTACTCCGGAGAGGAGTCCCAGGGAAGGTGATACAACCCATCCTCGCCTTTCTCCAGGTAGCCGACGAAGAAGTTCATGAACTCGCGCATGAAGGGGTAGGCCTTTTCCTGAAGAAAGGCTTCGTCCCGGGAGTAGAGGTAGTGCAGCCAGAAGTGGTGGGCTACCCATGGTCCGTTTCCCGTCCACAAGTTCCATGGATAGGAACAGGGGGCGTGGGATCCTTTGCGACTGAGGGCGCAACCTGCCATGGCTCCCTCCCAACCATAGAAATCGCGGCAGAAATCCTGAAACTGGGGAAGCAGCTCGAAAAAGACGTCGTAAAGGGAGTTGCCCAGCTCGAGATGGTTCGAGGTGTAAATCGGCCAGTAAGTCTCCTGCAGGTTCAGATTGAGGTGGTAGTTGTGAATCTCCGTCGAACCGTGATTTAACCACACACCTGCGGTTGTTGCGGGCACTTGGCCGATGGTACTACAGGCGAGCTTGTACATTTCCACATAGTAGATATTCTCCAGCCGGGGATCAGGTATGGTTAAAGTGGATTTCTCCCAGTACTGCCGCCACCAGGTGCTGTGCTGCTCGTAGAGTATTTCCCTACCCGATGTTAATGCCTCGTCCATCCGATCTCTGGCGACTGACAGCGGGTCGCCATCGGCGCAAAGCTCAACGTTCAGGAACAATGTGAAATGGCGTGCTTCCGTGTCCTCCTGCAGCGCCCACATAACGCAGTAGGCCCCATTATCGGGGATCTGCTGAACATGCCAGGAAAGCACTCCGTCGCTTGCGGTTATCGCTTTGGGATAACCCCATGCTTCGAGGGTACCTACGCTTTTCGGCAATTCAGGTGAATCGGGGTTGTTCGGCATGAGCTTGCAGTCAAGCTCCGGCGTGTATTCAAATGTTGCATCTCCCTCCAGGTCCACCTCCAGCACCAGCAGGTTCTTTTGCGCGTGAATAAAGCTGGAGAACCTGGCCTGGCCATGGTCCAGGGAAATGGTCCCCGCCGCCGTGGCGTCAAACAGGCCGAACCTGCCTTCGAAGGCCGTTGGCTTCGAGCCGAACTCGAGCTGTATTCCACCAATGAGAACACTCGCCGGATAGGGAAGACCCGTCCACTTTCGATGCGTATGGTAAAGCTTTGCTGCCTCAGAAAACTGCTCCTCGTCGAGGAGTTTCCTCAGGGACCGGTAGTTGCCGTCCGGCCCAAAGTCCAGGTTGTCGCGCTGGTTCCAGGCATCCATCCTGTTGAGCATGAAAGTGGTTGGGGCGCCGTCGCCCCACATCACGGCGCCAAGGTTGCCGTTGCCGAGTAAAAGGCCCTGCTCCCACTCCAGCGGCGCCGCTTCATAGACCATGTCGTGCTGCGCCAGCAGAGTTTTCATGTCAAGCTGATTTGGGTGCATTATTTCCTTTCAATTGAGGGTTTACTGGTGGTGGCCGGGGCGTCATTCAGCTGTCGTTATTTGTCCTTTCGCCTTGACTCCTAGAATCGCGGCAGTTTCTTCACCCCGAACCAGTTGCATTGACCGGGGTTCCTGTCGAAGTCGGGTGGCGCAAGGGCGCCGTCCGGGACCTCCACGTCTGCGGGTGTGAGCCTGAGACGGTCCCCCTTGCCGGTGGCGATCTCGAGGGTTGGCCCGTCGAGCAAACGGCTCTCTCCCGTCGACAGGCAGGTGACCGCTGCCGCCGCCGGCCACGGGTTGTGCACGCAACAGGTGCCGCCGGCCTCGGAGGTGATGTCGATAAAGGCAACCTCGTTGTCCAGGAGCCGCGACGAGACGATGAAGGCGCCTTCCGCCCGCAAGTTCTCGAACCAGGCGTCGTGCCAGCGGTCGGGCACGGCGGGAAAGACCCGCACGACGCCGGTCCAGCTCTGGAGCAGCATTTCCAATACGGCGGCAGCGGCACCGAAACCGCCGTTGATGCTGAGCTCCCGGGGCCATCGATCGGGCCATCCTTCCGGAGCTGGCGACTCGGGGGAGTACAGGAAGAAGAAGCCGCCCTGGCCGTATTTCTTTTCATCGTTGTTCATGTTCAGGCTGTTTTCACTCGGGAACGCATCGGCGTAACGCTCGAGAAAACTGCCGGCCATGTTGCCCTTGTAGATGCGCGAGGCGATGAGTGAGGCCCAGGGCCAGACCGCCCCGATCCACTCGC
>JASLXP010000290.1 GCA_030740295.1 Planctomycetota bacterium | reverse complement strand
CACCCGCTGCTGCCCGGCCGGATCGTCCTCGCTACCTCGGACGGCCTGAAGCTGAGTGAAGACAGCGGCGTATCCTGGAAACCAATGCGTGCCGACATCGATTCCGTGACCGGCATCGCCTTCTCGCCCTACGAAACCGATCACGTTTATCTCGCCACCGAAGACGACGGCGTCTGGCGCACTATCGATAACGGCAAGACGTTCGAGCAGGTCGGCACCAAAGAGAGCGGTCTGGCGACGGACGAAGTGGCTGGCGTCTTTCTCGATCCTTCCGATCGTGAATTTCGCACCGTCCTGGCTGTCCATGGCGAAGCGGGCACCGGCATTTCGAGGAGTTCCGACGGCGGAGAGACCTGGCAGGTGACAGCCGCCGACTACCACGTCTTCAGTATTCAGTTCGGCAATGGCGTGTTTGTGGTCGCTGCGCCCGTCAAAGAGCCTGACTTCCGATGCATCTATTATGGAACGGCCGTCTCCGACTATTGGTATCAACTGCTGCGTGACGTGCAGATAACCGGCCACGGCCTGCCGTCTCTGGCGGCGCCGTTCGCCTTCTTCTCCACGGACAGAGGTCGTCTTTACACGGTGTTCAAGGATCAGCCTCATGCCGTCGGGCCTGAAGCGTCTGCACCATTTGTCTCGGTGGGCGCGACCCGCGGCATCACCGAAGACCAGGAAATCGCTTACGCCTACGAACCGACAAAGCTCGGACTCATTGTCTCTACAGACCGGTTCAAGACTCATACGACGCAGAACAAAGGCATGCACCTGCGAACGTTCGCCCGCTCCGGCGCGCACGTCCGGGCCAACGCTAACGGCACCGTCTTCTTCGCGGTCGCCAATCGTGTGCTCTATCGCGGCCCCCGGCAGGAAGGCGTCCATCGCATCACGGAGCTTTCGGTGGCTCCGCCTTTCTTTAAATTTCGGCTCGAACAGTTCAACGAGTCCAGAGCGATGCTGGATACGGTGGTGTCGAGACTCGGTTCATCGAAACGCGTCGGCGATCACATCGATGACTTATTGGTGCAGCATCGCCTCATGCAGAACGCGGCGGTGCAGACGGCGTTCGCTGTCACCGCCCGCGTCGAGGGCTCCAAACCGCCCCTGAAGGTCACCGTCGATCTCAGCCGCCTCGGTCTCTCCGCCCAGACACCCATGCTTGACGACGGCCAGCACGCAGACGGCAAAGCGGGCGATGGAATCTTCGGCGCTACCTTCGATCTCGATCCCCGTTCGCCCCGCCACGACCGGGACGACTGGCGGCAGACCGGCTCCGGAACGTTGGGCCTGACCGTCACCGCGCACGCCGATGATGGTGCGCTGAGCGGATCGGTCGCGCTGATCCGCATCTTGCGCCAGGTGGAAAGCTTTACCTTTTACAGCGGGTGGGAACTGCACAAATTGGAATCGCACGGCGACGTCGCCTGCGTGCGCACCGACCTGCCGCTCAAAGCTTCCGGCCCCGCCGTGCCCTGCACCCGCCTCACCATCAGCAATGGCAAGTGGGAATGGCACGCCCGCGACAAGAATCGCAACTACGACATCAGCGGATCGTACGCAGTCTCGTTCTGGATACGTTCAGACAAAGAAACGAAGCAGGAGCTCATGCTGCACTTCCGCGACGATCCCCTCTACGCCGAATCCATCGTCGCCAAACCGATCCCGCTAATCGCCAGCGGATACACGAAGGGGGGCCGCATCACATCTGAGTGGCAGCGAATCGTCGTCCCTCTCTCGAAACTTCTCGACGGCACCAAAGGTTTTCGCCCGGAAATGTTCGGCTATTTCATCCTCTCCGGAGAAGGCCCCGCCAGCTACGATCTCACCCGAATCCGATTCCATCGGACGAAAGATGAATTGGGGGTGCGGAAATGAGGAAAGACGCACGTGCCCCTTTAGTTGGAGTAACGTCTTTAGGCGGGCTCTTCGTTGGAGTAACGCCTTCAGGCGGGCCCTTTCTTCAGGCCTATCCAAAGTCGTCGCCCCCTCAGACCCGGCTAAAGCCGTTACTCCAACTCCTCCTCGCCGCACTCTGTTTTACTGCTACCAGCTTCGCCCAATCCCCAGCCGCGCATGATCTCCAACGCGGCTCCTACCTCATCCAGTGGGGCAATTCAAAGCAGCGCGCCGACTACATCAAGCTCTGCAGGAAAATCATCGCGTCCGATAAAGAAACACCTGCCACCAAAATCCGCGCCTACGAACTCCACGCCGGGACTCTCCGCGCACTCCGCAAATACCGAGACAGCATCAAAGTCGCCGAAGCCATGATCCGTGCCTTTCCGCAGAATGGCGAAGCCAAAGCCAAAGCCATCCGCAGCATCCTCGATACACACCTCGCCACGCGCAAGTACATCTCGTGCGCCAGAGACGTCGAGCGATATCGGCAACTTGCCCCCAAGGACACCGAGGGCTACTTCAAGCTCCGCAACGACCTGAATTATCAGCTCGTGCGCCGCAACCAGTTCAAACAGGCCCTCGCCTTCGCTGAGGCCACGCTCGCGCTCAAGCCTGATGCCAGATTCGCGGCCCAGGCGCTCTGGTGGGCGAGCGATGCGGCTGGGCGGCTTCGCCAATACACAAAGCAGACCGAAATCGTCAAGCGCCTCATCGAGCCCAACCACCTGCAGCACCACAGCAAAGGAAACCAGCAGAAGATGCGCCGGCACTACGCCCACCTGCTCGCCACGCTCAAGCGCCACGACGATCTGCGGGCCTACTGCGCCGTCCAGGAAAAGATCGGCGACGATCGCGCTCTATCCCAGGAACTCGCCAAACGCATCGCCGACAGTCACTTCGCCGAAGCAGAATACAAAGAAGCCATCGAATCCGCTGAACGGGTCTTTGTGGCCTACCCCGAAATCACCAAAGACTGGTGGAACCTGCAGTATCTCATCGCGCAGGCGCACGCCAAGCTCGGCCAGCATCGTGAAGCCATCCTTGCCGCCCGCATCGCCATGGACGCGGCCGAATACCACATCGTCAACGGCCCAGCCAGCCTTATCGCCAACAGCATGCGCGCCATCGATAAAAACGAGCCAACGAATGCCAATGCCTTCGTTCGTTACATGCTTCACGGCCCTGACGGCGAAGACAAGAAGCCCGGCACGGCCGACGACCTCAGGGACGTGCTCGACCGGCTCTACCCACGACCGCAGTACGCGAAGCGCAGAGCAGCCTTCGCCAAAGCACGGCAAACCGCGGGCGACCGAGCCACTGGCTCCACCTACCGCGCCTCCAGCTACACCTATTCCGGCCAACCCCGCGAGGCGCTCCCTTGTCTGGCCGAAGCGTTTCGCCGGACAACGCTTTCCGGGATGCCCTACGCCGGACGCCGTCTGGTGATTGTTGGACTGCGTTCGATTCGTAATACTTTCGCCGGGAGCGAAAAACAGATGGCCTTCGTCCTACACGGCCCGGCCGGCCCCGATGGAAAGGCGGGCACGGCAGACGATCCGAGTGATCCTTTTACCAACCTGCTGCCCAAGACATCCGCGTCTCCGTCAGGATTGAAAGCCAGCGAGGCCCAGAGAATCCGCCAGGCGCGCAAGCTGCTCCAGCAGATGAGCACAGACCCGCGCGAGCCTGCCAAGAAGAGACCTGCGACACTCAGAGCTCTCGGCCGCCTCAACGAAGCGCTCGCAGATTCCTCCGAACTGACGGACTGGTACGCCGACCTCATTCCCGCCTGCGGTCAGCGCTACGAATTCATCTACGCCTTCGCCGGCTACCTCGCCGCCTGCCGCGGCCCCGTCCTGCACCTCGCGGGCGCCAATCAGGTTTGGAAAGATTTCGACACCGGCAAAGTCAAACTCCACCCCAAAATAAAGCGCGACTACGATCAGCAGAAACGCGAATGGATCAAGAGCTTCAACAACGTAGCAAGACTGACCAAACGCCACGAATTCAGCGTTAGACTTTTCCCCGAATCCAAGAAGTAACACCCGACGAGCGAAGCGAGTCGAGTCAAGAAAACACCCATGAATCCCAAGCTACTCATACTCACAATCTTCCTCGCCACCATTCAAGCTGAGCCAACCGCCCGCCCGTCCCCCTACGACACCGAACGAAAAATTCTGGCCACACCATTGGATGATCCGATGCACAACGTCACCATTCGGCGCGTGCTGGGCTGCAGAAGGATGGAGGCCATCAATGCCACGCATGTGAAGCTGACTTTCGGAGCGGTATTCAATGGTGGCGCGGCCCGCAACGGGCACGCCTACGAGATTTTTTCGCCGGACGATCCAGCCTACCCATTCAAGAAATTCATCAAGGCGGCAGGCGCGAAGCTGGTCAGCAAGAACGACATCATCAAAGGCGTCGGCCCGGCCGCCAGGCTGGTGCGCATCCACGAAGTGACGCTCACGCTTCCGTCGCCCATGCAGGAAGGTAAGACCTACTTCATTCGCGGCACGGGTGGCGGGCCGGGCGGACAGAATCATCACCAGTACCGAAAATCCTTCGATGGACATCCCATCACTAGCGGCGTCAATGCCGGCAAACTTGTGTATGGCCGGCCGGACGCGGTGGCGAATCCCACCGATGATCAGATCAAAGCAGTCATGGGACTGCGCGCGGTCGAGGTGGCTTCGAGCCGGCATCTCAAGCTCACACTCGGCACCAGCACTAAGCCCAGCGACAGCCCGTCCGACTACAAAGTCGACGGCAAAGCGCCACTCAAGGTCGGCCGCATTTCGCAGAAAGAGCATCTCGTCCCAGGCTCCGGCTGGCCCTTTCGGGTAGGCGCATGGAAACACGAAATCTATCTCGAACTCGCCGACCCCCTCGCCGAAGGCAAGACCTTCGAGGTGTCACTGCCCGAAACGATGACCTCCGGTCGCCGAAAGCTCCCCTACACCTACAGCGATCTCAAATCGTTCAACCCGCACATTAAAGTCAATCAGTGCGGCTACCTGCCCGAATCGCCCGCCAAGTGGGGATACATAGGTGCGTGGACGGGCAGCGGTGGAGTCATCGATTATTCGAGCGCCAGTTCTTTCAAGGTCATCGATGCGAAGTCCGGCAAAACCGCCTTCACCGGCAAGCCTACCCTCCGCAAGAAGGCCACGGCGAAAGACGAAGGCATCTACAAAGAAGGGCTCGGCGGCGAAGACCTCTACCTCCTCGATTTCTCAGCGCTCAAGACGCCGGGCAATTACTTCGTCGCCGTACCTGGCAATGGCCGCAGCTTCGAGTTCGCCATCTCGGCCGACGCTTACCTCGAAGCGTTCCACGTCACGATGGCGGGGCTGTTCTTTCAGCGATGCGGACAGGAAATTGGGCCGCCGCATTCGCAATTCCGTCGGATAGCGTGCCATGCGGATCAGGTCGTCGAGTACACCACCATCCATTCGCACCGTGACGGCTGGAAACACCTCGACAAGACCAAGAAGCCCAAAATCATGATCGGCGGACACCACGACGCCGGTGATTACATGCCCCGTGCGCACTACATCGTCGCCGAGAGCCTGATGCGCGCTTACGAGATGAATCCGAAGAAGTTCTACGACGGCCAGCTCCACATCCCCGAAAATAAGAACGGCCTGCCCGACATCCTCGACGAAGCCTACTGGGCTCTCAGGCTTTTTGAAGAACTGCAGGACGAAGACGGCGGCGTCCACAACAACGTCGAGACGCCTGGCGATCCAGGTTTTTGCGGGACACCGGAGCGCGACTCTCTGCGGATGTTCACGCTGCCCAAGAACTCTGTCACGACCTTCATCTGGTCGGCGTGCGCCGCGCAGGCTGCACGGCTCTGGAAGAAGCACGGCAAGGATGCGAAAGCGGACGAGTTTCTGAAGAACTCCGTGCGCGCCTACGACTGGGGAATCAAGAAACGCGGCAAGAGAGACAACTGGACCTACTCCTGGGCCGCCGCCGAACTCGCACGTACCACCGGCGAACAGCGTTACACGGAC
This sequence comes from Planctomycetota bacterium, assembly GCA_030740295.1. The sequence continues at coordinate 6,269 of JASLXP010000290.1, read as the reverse complement.
GCTTTCAAGAGCGCGCCGAGTAATTTCTCCGGCAATTCCGGCGACTGGAACGCGGACATCACCTACGCGCTCAACGACCATCCCAACGCAGACGCCGCGCAAAAGCAGAAGTCGAAACAGAAAATCACATCACTCTCCGATTACTGGATCAAGATGGCCAGCACGCACGCCTACCCGACCGTCCGGCATCCGGAGGCGCCCATCGGCTGGGGCGGCGGCGCTTATCCGGTCAGGTCGTTGCCCATTGCGGTGAGCTACCACCTGACCAAAGACGACAAGTATCTCCAGTGGCTGGTGCTCGGCTGCGACCTCGGTCTCGGCTGCAATCCCAAGAACCTGAGCTACACCACCGGGCTCGGCCAGCGTTACATCCACGGCCCGCTCCATCTCTGGGGGTGGCACACCTACCTTGGTCGCGTCATGCAGGGCATCCAGAGCGAAGGCCCTATGTACCCGCGCAAACTCGGCGGATGGTGGAACAACGCCTTCCCCGACAGAAAGCTCTGGCCGACCTACTACACCCATTTCGACATCCGCTACTGTCCCCCGCACAACGAAGTCGTCGTCCGCAACCAGGCCATGACCGCCGAAATCTACGCGGCACTTTTACCGGATGTGGAGTGACGCCATTTGAATTAATCCATCCATCACAGGCGGACGCTGTGCAATAACGGACCCGGTCATGAACTCTCTTTCTCCTTCATGGTGTACCCTCATTGAATTGATAACTTCACGTGGTCTCGCCGAATCAAGCACAATCATTCAATGAAAACTCTTGCAGTCAGCACGCTATTCCTTCTGGTGGCGCCCGCCCAGAGCCAGGAAAGCGCGCCCATCGATTTCGCCAGGCAAGTGCGTCCGCTCTTTCAAAAGCATTGCTACAAATGTCACAGCAGTAAAGAGCAGAAGGGCGGTTTCAGAATTGATGCGCATCGCTTTATTGAATTTGGCGGCAGCTCCGGAAAGCCCATTTACGTGGCCGGCAAGAGCCCCGAGAGCCGGCTTTTCAAGTTCATTTCGGGTGCCGATCCTGAAAAGGTTATGCCTCCCAAAGGGGATCGACTGACTGCGGCCGAGATTGCTTTGGTGAAAGCGTGGCTCGATCACGGAGCGGTCTGGCCGGCAGAAGCAGATGGCGAGCTCGCGAAGGACCCTCGCTTTGACCACTGGGCCTTTCACCTGGGGGCCCAGCCAAAGCCTCCGGCGACGATGCACAAGGGGTGGTCACGAAAACCGATCGATCCCTTCATCCTTGCGCGGCTGGAAAAGGAGGGTGTCAAGCCTTCGCCGGAGGCAGATCGATTCACGCTCCTCCGCCGATTGAGCCTCGACATTACCGGGCTGCTGCCAAGCCCTGAAGAGGTCGATGCCTTCGCAAATGACAAGAGCTCAGATGCCTACTCGAAGGTCGTCGATCGGCTCCTTCGCTCCCCTCATTTTGGCGAACGTTGGGGGCGTCACTGGCTTGACCTTGCACGCTATGCGGATAGCGACGGCTACGAAAAGGATCGGCCTCGACCCAACGCATGGCGTTGGCGTGACTGGGTGATCAAAGCGTTCAACGACGATCTGCCGTTTGATCAATTTACTATCCAGCAGCTCGCAGGCGATTTGCTGCCCAATGCGACCATCGAAAACCGCGTGGCTACCGGCTTTCATCGCAACACTCTGACAAACCGTGAAGGCGGGATCGACCCCGAGGAAGACCGCGTCAAGCAGACTGTCGATCGCACCAATACCACCGGCACTGTCTGGCTCGGCCTCACCATCGGCTGTGCGCAGTGCCACTCGCACAAATACGACCCCATATCGCGGCGCGAGTATTACCGGTTTTATTCTTTCTTTAATTCGTTGAGCCAGACCGATATTCCCGCACCAACGCCCGCGCAGCAGGCAGAATACGATAGGGCGAAGAAGGCGTACGAAACCAAGCGCGCCGAAATCGCGGCAAAGGTCACTCCTCTGATCAAGAAGTACGAGATGGAGAAACTCGCGGCAGCCCAGGCATCCTGGGAGAAGAAAATGGCGAACAAGATCGTGGACTGGCGAGTGCTCGAAGAGGCAACCAAGACCAGCACTACGAGCGGTGTGAAAATCAAATTCATGAAGGACGGCTCGTACCTCCTCACCGGCGCGAGCCCGGACAGAGACACTTACACCATCACGATTGATACAGAGCTCGCCGGCATCACTGGCTTCCGCATCGAGGCCCTTACCGACAAGACGCTGCCGAAGAAAGGCCCGGGGCGATCGGGGAATGGGAATTTCGTTCTTTCAAACTTGAGCGTCACCGTCCAGCCGATGCCGGACAAGATCCGCAAAGAGCGCGAAGGCTTGAAGAATCCCGCCGCAGCCGCGGAAGACGAAACGGAACAGGAGTTGGACCTGGCAGATGAAGAGCTCGAAACAGGCAACAGCCCTGCTCGCAAAGTGAAGCTGCAAAATGCCTCGGCGGATTTTTCACAAAGGAACTTCCAGGTAGAGAAGGCTCTCAGTTCATCGGATAAAGAAGGCTGGGCCATTGCTGGTCAGATGGGGAAGCCGCACACCGCCGTGTTCGAAACAGCAGAAGATATCGGTTTCAAGAAAGGAACCCGGCTCACTTTCAAGCTTGTCTGCAATTACGGCGGTCAGCACACACTGGGCAGATTTCGCATCTCAGCCATCAGCGCTCCCAGACCGGTCAGATACGGCAAAGCCAAACTGCCGCCCAACATCGCCAACCTTCTTAAAGTGCTGGATGCGAAGCGCACGGACGCACAGAAAGCGGAGCTCGCCAAGTATTACAGAAGCATCGACTCCGGCCTGAACAAGATTCGCAGACCGCTCTCCGCACACGAGAAAATAGCACCAAAGGCATCTGGCACAAAAGCCCAGGCTCTTGCCGAAAGTGGATATCGCCAAACGCGGATCCACATTCGTGGCGACTTCCTGAATAAAGGCGCAAAAGTGGACCGGGGGACATTCGGTGTGCTTCATAAACGGCTGGAGAAAAAGGAAGGCATGCCCAACCGTCTCGATCTCGCCCGGTGGCTTGTCGATGCAAAAAATCCCATCACGCCTCGTGTGGCCGCAAACCGGATCTGGCAGCATCTCTTTGGTGTGGGGTTTGTGAAAACGACCGATGACTTCGGCCTTCGTGGTGAAAGGCCCACCCATCCACAGCTCCTCGATTGGCTTGCTCACGAATACTTGAATCTCAAGTGGAGCCGCAAAGAGATGATTCGGTTGATCGTGCATTCCGCGGCCTATCGCCAGCAGTCGCGAACAAGGCCAGAGCTCCTTGAAAGAGATCCGAACAACAGGCTGCTTGCTCGACAGAATCGCTTTCGACTCGAAGCCGAGACAGTCCGCGATGTTTCCCTTGCCGCGAGCGGATTACTTGCCCCAAGAGTCGGCGGCCCGAGCATCCGTCCGCCCATGCCTGGTGACATCGCCAAACTCGGCTATGCAAATTCCGTCAGGTGGGCCGAGAGCAAGGGAGAAGATCGTTATCGCCGCGGGCTCTACATTTTCTTCCAGCGCACCGTGCCGTATCCAATGCTGATTGCCTTTGATTCGCCCGACTCGAACGTCACCTGTACCCGCCGCGAGCGTTCGAATACGCCTATCCAGGCACTCACGCTTCTAAACGATATTGCTTTCTTTGAGTGCGCGCGGGGCTTGGCCAATCGCATCGTTAAGGACGGGCCGAAGGAAAAAGTCGAACGCATAAGGTATGCGTTCAAGGCCAGCATTTCCCGAGAGCCCACAAAGGAAGAGCTGCAGGATTTCACGAGTTGGTTCGAATTCGCCGAAAAGGAATATGCCAAGGATACCGCGGCCGCGGTCAAGCTGTCTGGCCAACCCAAACTGCCGGTCGAAGAACAGGTTCAACTCGCCGCGCTCACCGTCGCCTCACGGGTCCTGCTGAATCTTGACCAATTTATCACGAGAGAGTGAACCATGGATCCCATTCAGGAACATATCACACGAACGCGCCGGAATTTTCTGGCCACGACCGCCAACGGGCTCGGGCTCCTGGCCGTCAGTGACCTGTTTAACCAGGAGGGCCTGCTGGCTAACGAATCACTGGTCAATCCGCTCGCGCCCAAAAAGCCGCACTTTGCACCAAAGGCCAAGAACTGCATTTTTATTTTCATGGCCGGAGCTCCGAGCCAGATTGACCTCTTCGATCCGAAGCCGAAGCTCAACGAGCTGAACGGCAAAGCGCTGCCAAAGGAAATGCTCAAGGACGTGCGGTTCGCCTTCATCAAGAAAGAGACCGTCAAGCTGATGGGCTCGAAGCGCGTCTTCACAAAGCATGGCCAATGCGGCATGGAGTTTTCCGATCTGTTGCCTCACCTCGGCACGGTCGCTGATGACATCTGTCTGATCCGTTCCATGCACACCGAGGCATTCAATCATCATCCCGGTCAGTTGATGATGAACACGGGGGTCGCTCGTTTCGGTCTGCCGAGCGTCGGTTCGTGGCTGAATTACGGCCTGGGCTCGGAATCGAGGAATCTGCCAGGATACGTTGTCCTGCATGCCGGCCGGGGCTCGAGCGGTGGCGCCTCGAACTGGTCGAGCGGTTTTCTTCCGTCGACCTATGCCGGCGTTCTGTTCCGCACGAAGGGGGATGCTGTTCTGAACCTCAGCAATCCCCAGGGCATCTCACCGCATATGCAGCGCCACAGCCTCGATCTCATGAGCAAGCTCAATGCACGCCGATTCGAGCAGATTCGCGACCCGGAAATCAACAGCCGCATTGCCTCATACGAGCTCGCCTATCGCATGCAGTCAGCAGCTCCGGAGTTGATGGATCTCAAAAACGAAAGCAAAGCAACCCTTGAGGAATACGGCGTCCATCGCACGGAAGGCGTAACCGGCCGGGGCGGCGGCTCGGGCGTCATGGCCGATTACTCGCGCAACTGCCTGCTCGCACGAAGACTTGTCGAGCGTGGGGTCCGTTTCGTCAATTTGATGCACGCTTCATGGGATCATCATTCCAATCTCGATAGAGAGCTCGCATCCAACGCCAAGATGTGCGACCAGCCCATCGCTGCCCTGATCAACGATCTGAAACGTCGAGGGCTCTTCGAGGAAACCCTCGTCGTCTGGGCCGGCGAGTTCGGCCGCACTCCGCTTGGCGAAAACCGCGGAGGAAACCCAAAGACTACCGGCCGCGATCACCATCCGTACGGATTCTCCATCTGGATGGCCGGCGGGGGCGTCAAGGGAGGCCAGGTTATCGGCGCCACCGATGAAGTCGGCTGGCACGCGACCGAAGACAGAGTGCACGTGAACGACTTCCATGCCACGCTCCTGCATCTATTCGGCTTCAATCACCTGAAATTGACACACCGCTTCAATGGCCGCGATTTTCGGTTGACGGACGTGGCCGGCGAGGTGAATCCAAGAATTCTGGCGTAGACGTCACCCTGAAACGACAGTGATTTCTTCAAAGAGCCTCCGCATCCTGGCTTCATCCTTGATCCCCGGCTGCGACTCAATGCCACTTGAAACGTCCACCCCGTACGGGCGCACAGTCTGAATCGCTTCACGAATATTTTCCGGCTTCAGACCACCAGACAGGATTAACGGCCGGTGCAATCGGGCATGGTCGGCCAGATCCCAATTGAACGTGTTCCCTGTTCCGCCTCTTCTTTCCTTTGAAAAAGTATCCAGCAGAAACGCGTGAACGTCGTACGCGTCCAGTCCCTCCAGGCTCGAAGCATCACGAACGCGAATTGCCCTGATGACACTGACCCCCTCCAACTGATTGGCATACTCTGGCGTTTCGTCCCCATGCAATTGAACTGCGCCGAGGCCGCATTTGTCGACCGCTGTCATTAGCTCTTCCACAGGCTCGTTGACGAAGACACCAACGGGAGTGATGAAAGGAGGAAGCTCTCTCACGACGTCCCGGGCCTGTTTCAGCGACACCTGTCTGGGACTCCCGGCAAAGATCAACCCGATTGCATGCGCGCCAAGCTCACACGCGAGTTCTGCGTCCTGGGGGCGGGTAACTCCGCAGATTTTGATTCGATATTTCATGGGGCAAAGATAATCCGGGCAAGGGCCTCTGCAAAGACAAATCGGGACAACAACGTTATTATCCGAAATAACACTGAAAGACTAAAAGGTTCCCCATGTGCCATCCTATCCCTCATCCTCAAGCATTTTTCTTGCTGAGCTTCTGCTGCTTTGCCCTGCATAACAGCCCGGCAACAGCAGAAGTTGACCCCCTTGCCGTCCTGAATCTCACATCGAAATCAGGACAGGAT
>JASLXP010000289.1 GCA_030740295.1 Planctomycetota bacterium | reverse complement strand
AATCTCGATCTCGCCCTCGTAACGCAATGTCTGGTTCGGGCGCAATGCAGAATCGTCGAGCATATCAAAAACCAGCGGGGCCTTTTTATTGCTTCCCGAAGCCAATAACGGCAACAGTGCCCAGCGATGAATCAGCGGGTTGGCGGTTGCGTACTGGCGGGAAAACGACCTCGCCTTGACGATCATTGTCTTCCCGTCCCAAGCGCCCTCTTCGATGAACCGCACATGCTCTTTCCCGTCGACCTGAGACTCCAGCGTCCACTGCGATGCAGACTTGTTCTTTCCGAGCTGCACCGCGGTTTTAATGCTGCAGGCGGGAGCGCTGCCTTTTCCGTTGCGCGTTTCAAGGGTCCGGCAGTGAGCTTTGTCGAAATTCACGTTCATCAAACCCGTGGGTTTGTTTTTCGATTTTTCCGCCGCCATTTCCCACGCAAGCAGGGAATACTGCGCGGCAAAAGCGCCGCTCATGGCGGCACCGGCTACCGGAGAAAAGGTTGGCAGCACGCCGGTTATCGGCTCGATGGCAGAGGGCTCGACGTACGGATTTGGGGAGTTGCCCCAGACTCTTTTTACGGGCGCCTCCTTTTCAACCGCCAACAGAGGAAGGCAGCCTTGCGCCGCCAAAGCGGCTGCGGTCGTCTGGATAAAAGTTCTTCGTTTCATGGTTATGCCTCCTCGCGCAGTTTGTTGTAATAGTTCAAATAGAGGTCGTGCGACTTGCTCTTCTTCGGCGGCTCGTAGAGTTCCACTTTGTCCAGATATTCGAGGATACGCTTTTTATGGTTCGCCATTACCGCCTTGCCTTCGGGCGTATCGACCAGGTTCTTCATCTCCAGCGGATCCGCTTTCAAGTCAAACACTTTGGGTTGCATTTTCGGGTTACAATAGAAGATCGTTTTATACTGCGCGTCCCGTACAGCTACCTGCTGACCGTGGAACGATTCGCCAACAATGGTTTCGTGCCAGTCATCGACTTCTTTCCCTTCCACCAGCGGCTTCAGGCTCTTGGCAATCGTCATCTTCGGCATCATCGGAACCTGAGCGTAGTCGCAGATCGTGGCGGTGATATCGACGCCGATCGAAAGATGCTCATTATCCGTCTGCCCTTTTCTCTTTCCGCGCGGGTCGACAACAATCATCGGCACGCGCCAGGCCTCCTCCTCCATATAGCCTTTGCCGATGTTGCCATGAAAGCCCGCTCCCTCTCCATGGTCTGCCGCGAAGATGACGACCGTATTATCGGCAAAGCGCGAATTTTTCAGTGCATCGTACAGGCTGGCAATCTCGGCATCGACCATCTCGACCAGGCGGTAACAGCTGTAAATATAAAACCGCCATTGAGTCTCGGTCCAGTCGCTGTAAAACTTACCTTTCTTCACAGGCGGCTTCCAGTTCTTCGGCAACGGTGGCAGTTGATCTTTGATGTCTTCGGCAAAGCCGAATTTACCCTGTCCGCCTCTTGCGCCGTTGGTATAACAGCAGTCGTGCGGGTTCACGAACCCCGCGTTCAGGAAGAACGGCTTATCGTCGGTGTAGTTTTCGAGGAACCCCATACACGCACGGGCAACCGCCCCGTCGATATAGTCCCCTTTTCCAATGGGCTTACCGTAAATCAGGTCGAAGCTTTTGGCGACGTCCCGGCCGCCCACATGCCACTTGCCGGAATACACCGTATTATAGTCGCCCTCCTTCCTGAGCCACTGGCCGAGGTCGGGAATATCAGGACGGCAGGAATCACCGTTGGTCGGGGCACCCGTTTCACACGACATACGCCCCGTGTACCAGCATGTCCGCGCCGGCACGCATTGCGGCATGGCGGCATGGCGGCATATGAGGCGCGAAAGGAATGGCCGTCTTCGGCGATCCGATCCATCGCCGGTGTTTTCACATACGGATTGCCGTATCCCGACATCGCCTCCCAGTGCATCTGGTC
>JASLXP010000288.1 GCA_030740295.1 Planctomycetota bacterium | reverse complement strand
TGGCCCAGGTGTGTCTGCACTACGGCGACGTGACCGGGCAGCAGCCGGTACTTGCTTTAATCAGTGCGTACTACAATATTTTCGGCGCCGAACAGCAGAAGCTCGAATACGTTTCCGGGCTATGCGCGGCGCACGGCGTCGAGGTATGGGCGTTAACAACAAAGAGGGAGTGATGAAAACATCGAAGATCAAGACTGTACGGAATATTGGTCGCATCAGAACACTGCTGGTCACTTTGTCAGTCGTGGTGTGCCTTGCCACTTTGATGGGCTGCGGCAATAAACCGGAGAAGGACGCATCCCCGGCAGCAGACGCATCACCGGCGGCTGACCCCATAGAAACATTGCGTAAGGCCGCTGAAGCGGGAGATGCCGAGGCGCAGAGCGGTCTTGGCGCGGAGATTCAAACGATCAGCCTCGAGGATGCAACCCATGGCGATGACTGGAGCCACGGTCCAAGGACTACGATAGATGGAATCCCGATCATCTCGACCGGTAAGCGCAGAGCGACAATGACGTTCGAGGTCACCGTCGGCGCGCCCGGTGGAACGTACCAGGTATTCTTGCCCGTGGTGAAAGCTTTCAATGCCGCCCACATAGGCGTCTACTTTGATGGCGAACTCCAGGTTGAAGCCGATATGTTTTCGGCGTCCAATGTTCAGCATTCAATTCTTATTACCGAACGATACATAGCGCCGGGGCCGCATACGATCAAAGTAAAGAACCTGGGCCAGAAGAAGGCCCTCGGCGGCAACAACCTCTACATCGAAGGGCTTCGGATTGTCGGCAAAGAGGGAAGCGGCACATGGCGGGTGCGGGTGGAAAGCAACGAATTCGTTTTCAAGCCCGCGAAAAAGGAAGCCATCCCAGAATACGATAACTTCCTTACCGCCGACCTTCCTGCCAGAGCGCAGAAAGAGCCGTTTTCAGTACCGGAAGGTTCGGCCGGCAGCGACATGTTTTCCCATCCCTTGGTTTTCGTCAGGAACATTCCCTTCCTTATCCCCAATGTGAAGAATATCCCCGAAACAGGGCTTGCAGACCAGAAGCCCCTGCAGGTCGTTCTTGCCAACGCGACGAGCGAGGTGTTTCTTCTGGTCTGGTCACAAATTCCGCCTTACGACGGCGACCTCGGGCCGTCTCTGCCGCCCATCGCACCGATTGACCAGAGCGAACGCTTTACCATAAAACTCACATACGAAGACGGCACCACCGAAGAGATGATCCCCTTTGATGTCAGACAAAAGAGGTACGGCCTGGATAACGGGATCGGCCTCTATGTTCTCCATCCCGACGCGAAAAAAGTTCTCCAACGGCTGGCTTTCCAGGACCGGACGTATAAGTCTTCCTTCGCTCTGGTCGCGCTTACCTGCAATCTGGATAAGCCCATTTCACCTGAAGTCGCGCTGGGCGGACTTGATGCATGGTATCCGACTGTCAACAAGACCCCTTCAGCGTCAGGCAAGGGCGAAGTGTCCATTGCGAATGGTCGCGCGGTTCTGGCGGACGGCAGCATCGAGTTAACACTGGATATTAAGGACGGCTTGAAGTGGGAGAGCCTGGGAACGCCTGCCTATCAACGCGTTGTCCTTGATGACTCCGATCTATTCGCTGTCAGGCCGGCGGACAGATGGATTGGCTCAAGCAGTTGGCAAGTGGCGGATGCGAAAGCCAGGCAGAATGGGGTGTCGATCGTTCTTGAGTACAAGGAGAAGAACGTAAACCTTGAAGTTGTGGTCAAGCTGACGCTGACGAAAAACGGCAAGATAAAAGCGGGCTTGACATTGACCAACCGAGGAACAGAGCCATTCCTGGGGCGGGTTAAGTTCCCGATTCTGGAAGGCGTTCGCCTAAGCGCCCTTGAAGATACCTGGTATTTCATTCCACGCTCAGGCGGAGCCGTGATTCACCGCGATGAGGTTAACCTTTATGCTTCGCACGGCGCGCAACATCCTCTGCAGGTGGAGTCGTTCTTCAATCCAAAAGAGTGGTTCGTGCTGACTCTTCTGAGCAACGATCTGGACGGCCAGTTTCACTGGTACGATGTGGGTAAGGACGACAAAGGCGGCTGGTACAATGTGGAATACCTCGAGAAATCGCTCAAGCCCGGCGGTGTCTGGACTCTTCCGGAGTGCACCATTGCCGTTACGCCCGGTGACTGGCGGGAAAGTTTCCGTTTGTACCGCCAATGGATAACCACTTGGTACAAGCCGAAACCCGCGGCGACCGACTGGTATCGCAAATCGTTCGTTCAGGGGTTCTGGTATCAATACACTAACAGGGACTTCGCCACGGATGTCAAGCAGGTTCGCGACGTCTTTGGATACTGCGACGGCTTGAACGCCTACAACTGGAATTCCCGAGAGTATCCGAAAATGGCGGGGTTCACGTTCGGGGAGTACGACCGGACTGTGCTGTGGCCCGGCTTCGGTGGAGAGGAGGGGCTTAAAAAGAAGGTCGCGGAAGCCGGCGTACCCCTAAGTTTCTACACTAACGCCATCCTCATTCACAACAAGGCCCTTCACAACGGCGTACCCACCAAGCCTAAGCAGTGGATGGGCGCGGGGCCCGCCGTGCATGATGGCTTGCCGTCCTACCGTCCCTGCCTTCACATCGAGGAATGGCTGGACTATATGGTCGCCGCCGAGCGCTGGCTCACCCGTGAGATCGGAGCCAAGATCGTCTACCTCGACGAGTTCGGATACGGCGCTCGCTTATGCTACAGCAAGGCGCACGGCCATGATGCGCCGGAGTCAAGCGCCTACGGCGAGCGCGAACTGACCAGGAGAATCCGGGCGGCGATCCCCGACGACGTGGTGATCCGCTCGGAGAACCAACCGGAAGATATCCGGTTTCAATGGCAGGATAGTTACTACACCGGAGCACTCGGCAGGAGCAAGCCGGCCGAATCTGTTCCCCTCGATTTGGTGAGGTTCGCCTTCCCCGATAGCAAGGCTTTCAACCTGATCTACGGCTACAGCCTCAAGGACGGCAACTGGGAGCTTCTCAAGTTCATCCTGTTCAATGGTTCATCCTACGGCATGAGCCGATCCTACGATCCCAAATCATACTTTGAGGAGCGCTCGATTCTTGTGCTCAGGAAACTATTCCGCATACTGCACGAAAACGCCGACGCATTCACTTCGCACGACGTAGAGCCGCTCATTACAACCGAACTCCCGGGAGTTTTCGTCAACAGGTTCCGAGGCACAGAGAAGACTGTCTGGACCGTTTACAACGCCAACTACAGAACGGTAAAAGGGGAACTGATTCAGGTTGCGCACAAGCCGGGCGCACAATACGTGGATTTGTGGAAGGATTACCCGGTTAAGGCGCAGGGCTCCGGCGACGTAGCTACCCTCATAGTAGAGATCGGCCCAAGAGATGTCGCCTGCATAACACAGGTTAATCCGTAATTATCGAACGCGGGATCGGCTCTTGACAGAGTGGAACGTCAAGATCAGAAACGAAGCTATGCAAGCCGGGACGGTGCGCATGAAACGTGTCCCATTGCAGGACCTCGAAGCCGCCCTGGAACAGTACGCCACGATCCCCGCCGCCGTTGCCTACTGGACTCGACGACCAGTGAGTAATCAGCTACTGTAGAGCGGATTTATGGCCGGGATTGAGTACGGTAGGGGCAATTGATAAACCGATGAGGGTACGCCATCAAACAGGTCTATAAAATCACCTATCCCACCGGAAAAATCTATATTGGCAAGGACAGCTTTGGCAGCGCCAGGTACTTTGGCAGCCCAGACATTGACTTGGTCAACGCTGATTTTGCAAAGCTGTCGCAGGAACAACAACTGGATTACACAGTTAGAAAGGAGGTGCTGTGGCAATCCGAAACTGCAACGGAAGCTGAGTTATCGGCGAAGGAAGTCGAGATGATACGGAAGTATAACTCGAACGATCCAGACATAGGCTATAATCAATGGCCAAAGCTTAAACGGACTTAGGAGATGCTACGGTAGCATCGCCTGAGACGCCCCTTGCCCGCTTCAACTGTGTCGCGCCGCATCGTGGTCGTCACCGTTTCCACCGCCTGCGCGATCAACGGGGCAGGGATTGCATCACCGTTGACGGTGACGCGGACATTTGCCAGTAACGTCCGCAGCCAGTCACTGTAAGCGTCTGCTTTGTGCTGCTGGATCACCAGATTCCTGGCCACGTCCCGGTGGCGGTCCGGGTTGAATCTGGCGAAATAATCCTGGCGCTCGATCAGACAAGCGTCGATCTCTGCCTCGGTCACGGGTTTATCCTCGATCCCGGCCCGGATTTTCTCTTCGTACTTGGCGCTCAGCCGCGTCGTTTCCTGCGTTGCCCGGATCGAAGTGGCCCGATCGGGCACACTGATACCTTCTTTCGCGGCCCGTTGCGCGATCAACTCATGATCGACAGCAATATTGAGCGAGCGGACGATCCCGGCTTCGTCGGGCGCCACATCCTTTTCGTAGATCGGGTTGCCGTTGACCC
>JASLXP010000287.1 GCA_030740295.1 Planctomycetota bacterium | reverse complement strand
ATCGATGACCGGTTTCTCTCCGACCTTCTGGGCCGACAAAGGACGAAAACCTTTTCCGCTCATCATGTCCGCTTCTTTGAAGAATGTTTTGAGGGAGGGCGCGTAGTAATCGAGTCGAGCAGTGGTCAGCTTGTCGCCCTTTGCCTGCAAACGCGCCTGGGTCAATAACGCCTTCATCTGTTCGACTGTTGCAGGTGGGAAGCTGACCTCATAGATGCCTTTGGGCGAAAAACGTCCGCCCGGCCAGCGGCTTTCTTCCCAGCCATCGATCTGCAGGGCCAACAGTTTCCGCATCGCGGGTGCGGCAGAGCCGAACATCCGACGGGCGAACTCGTCGACCGCGGCATCCACATCGAATTCAGGATTCCAAAGCACCTTCAGCCAGCAGTAGAGGCTGATGTGCTGGCGCGGCCAGTGGTTAAAGTCTCCGTTAATGAAACTGCCGATGGTCTTCTTCAGATTGCGCTGATAGAAATCTTTCACCACGTGCGGGTAATGGTACGCGGCCTTCGTTTTGTGGGCGGGCCAGACGTTGTAATGCCAGTTCTGGATGCGCCGCCCGGAGATGGAGATCCAACGATCTATGTTTGCCTGCTCGGAATCGCGGATGGCCGGCTCTTTGTAGGAAGCCATGCCTGGCATCCCGCAGATCTGAACCTCCACATTCGATGGAAACTTGAATCCTTCAGGTGCGGACGTGTAGTTGAGGTAGGGGAGGAAAATGATGGTGAAGCCTTCCTTCGGCCAACGTTTCTGGATTTCCCTGCCCAGACGGTCAACGAACGTGGCCATCACCTTTGATGCACCGCCATACTGACCGGCCTTGTCATCCCAGAGCTTGCGGCAATGCTTGCAGTAGCAGGACAGCTCAACATCCGCGGGCGAGACCGTGATGGCCTTGCCTTTGATTGGGGAATACAGAGGTCGCTTCCCATCGAGGAAGTTCTGGATGCCTTCGAGATATGTTTCGAGGGTTTTTGGATGGCCGTAACAGATCACTTCGTGCTGCCGCTTGCCGTCTTTACGCATCTGGAAAACTTCCGGATGATTTTCTGTCAGGTTTTTGTGCTTCGACCAGTACGGCTGGTGCACCCGGAGTTGAGTTGGCCAGGAATTCCCCGCACGGAGAAGGCGCTGCAATGCGTCTAGCCTGATGCCTTTTCCGTGCCAGGGCTCAGACATCGGGGGCCACATGACGCGCATCCTGAAAGCAGGCTTGTCCTCGATCCAAACTGGCGGAACAGACAGTTCAGACGATTTCGGAATCGAGTGCCCTATCTGGGGGCCGCGCGCCACCGCCGGAGGAAAATACCACCGCACCCCGACAAATCGTTCAAGGAATTCCAAAGCTCCCCACAACCGTCCGTCAGCATTTTTGCTGTAACTGTTACCGACGATGAAAACCGCGCCCGGAGCCGTCTTGATCGCGAAACCTTCAATGGGCATCTTGCTGCTGACGAGCCCGAGGGCTTCAGCTTCCGGGCAATCGCCCAGCACGATAGCTGGCTTGACGATCTTGTCACGAACGATTGGCAGCTTTGCCCCAGTCGCTTTCTCGATGAATGACTGCAGGTCCGCAGCCCCAG
>JASLXP010000286.1 GCA_030740295.1 Planctomycetota bacterium | reverse complement strand
CGTTACCTCCACTTCGCCCCTTCGAACAGTGCGTGCCACCTGTGATTCGTTCGTAGAGACCTCAACGACCTCGAAAGCAACGGACTCATCCGCCTGATTCGGATCCTCGCTGACGAGAGTGCCACTGCCTTCCGCATCGATCACATTACAATGGCAGAAAATGCCCGTAACGAGATTATGTCCGTCCGGTTTGGAAAGATGGATAAGCCTTCCGTCCGGGGCGAAGCGCGCTTCGAGGTATCTGTTTTGAAGGACGGTTGTTTCGTTGGATGTGTCTGTGCTCATTTTTTTACTAAAGCCTCGTGGGGCGAGGGGGCCCCCCCCCGGCGCCGCCCCCCCCCCCCCCCGCGGCCCCCACGCCCCTGCAATCTCGCTTAAAGGACGCCGCCTGTAAACGCGTAAACGTTTCCATCGAAGGCAGAGAACACAACCATGTTCCCTGAAACTAACGGCGAAGTCTTGATCGGGACGCCGATGTAGTAACGCCAGGTGATCTTACCCGTCGCAGCTTCGAGGCAGTAAAAGGTCCCGTTCTCGCTTCCGAGGTAGAGATAGTCGCCCGCGGCCGCGACGGATGAGGACTCGGTTGTCGACTGAAAGAGGCTGTTTTTGAAAAGCGAAGCATCGGCGATGCTGATTGTCCAGAGCCGTTTGCCGGTGGCTGCATCGAACGCGTAGACGCCGGAGCTGCCCGTCGTGAAGACCCGGCCGTTGTGTTCGACAGGGATGCCAGGGCTCTTGCTGCTGCCGGACGGAGTCTGCCAGATCTCGTCACCGTTCTTCGGATTCAGAGCGCGCAGCAATCCCCGGTGAGCCACATAAAGCTGTTCGCCGTATTTTGTGGGGGAGCTGAATCCGCGTGCCCTCGTGACGGTCTTCTTCCAGATGACTTTTCCGTTTTTTATATCGATGGCGCCGATGCGATTTTCATCCGCGGTGAAACCGTGGCCGTCGAAAACACTCAAGCCGGCGGTCGGGTAGTACCAGCCGGGGAGGACGTCTGAAGTCCACAGCCTCTTGCCCGTGTTCGCATCGAGGCACGCCGGACCGGAATTCGAAGTAACGGCACAGACCTTGCCCTCCGACACCGAGACCGGTCCGATGGACATGGTCCAGTGGAACCCTCTTCCAGGCACCGCAGGCTTGTTCCACCGAATTTCTCCGCTTTGAAGATCGATACAGTAGACCTTTCCCATCGTGCTGAGGGCATAGATCTTGCCATCGGCGATGGCGACCGAGCTGTGCACGTCTGAGCCCGTGTGGGTTTTCCAAAGGCGCTTACCCGTTTTGGCATCGAAGCAGACAACGCCGGCCCTCTGCCAACCGATATTGGAATCGCTCACACCGATGACGACTTTGCCGTCCGCCAGCGCGGGAGAAGAAAAGAAGGGAATGGAAGCATCGGTGTGGCCAATCCATGCGAGGCGCAAAGGAGGCCGAATGGATTGAGCCGCGCTCCGGCCGCCGTTCGCTTTACCCCAGAGGCTGGGCCAGTCACCTGCCGGCTTTGCTGCGGGCGGCTCTTCATTGACGACCTCGAATTCGGCTGCCTTCTGCCATGTCGAGTCGTCCACGCCAGTGGCGTTGACGGTGAGCTTATGGCGGCCCACGAGTAGAGACTGTTCGGTGTTGCCCCATGTCCAGTCAGACTGCTGCGTCAGGACGCCTCGGGTCTTCTTTCCCCCTGGCTGCGTCAGTTCCCACTTCACCTGCTTGACTGCGATCGCTGTGTCGTATGCATTCGCCTGAATTCTGATCTTGCCGGCAGCAACCGAAGCACCTGGCATCGGTGAAGTGATGATCAGCCGCTTGCGCTGTCCGAGAACCCGTGAGTTGCTGATGAGCTTGTCGCCTTCGAATCTCAAAAGACTCGCCTTTCGAGTGAACACGCCCCAGTCGCTGGAGCGGTAAGGCGAGATGCACATCACGGGAACGCCGGGCAATGCTTCGTATATGTTGTTGATGTGGACATGGCCGCGAAAGACGCCGCGCAGGTTGTGCGTTTCAGACATTCGCTGGAGATACGGCGAGAGGCTTTCCGTTGTGTGGCAGAGTACGTAGATCGGCTTCTCTTTCGGTTGAAGGGCGAGGTCTTTCTCGAGCCATCGAAACTGCCGCGCCGTACGGTCGCCCTTGATGTAGCTGGTCTCCGAAACCAGCGCGATAAAATGACGGCCGCCGTAATCCCACGAGTAGCAGTACGGGCCGAAGACATCCATAAAATTGCCCATGCCGGTCGGATTGTTTCCGTCGTGCCCGCCGAAACCAGCATGGAACGGCTTCTTCCAGATGTCCAGAACAGCCTTCTTGATGGCGAGCAGATTCTCTGGCAGGCCGTAGGGTGTCAGGTCGCCGGCAAAAACAGCAAAGGCCGCGCTTTTTGAAAGGGCCGCCAGTTGGCCGAAATCGCTCGAGAGCTGTTTGTAGTTGCTCGCAGTTGCATACTGAATGTCCGCGCCGACCAGGATCGAAAAGTCAGGCCTCTCCGACGCTGCATCTTTTATCAGACCAAACGAATACTCATACTCGTCGGCTTCGGTAAGCGCGATGCGCTGGTAGAAAGATCCCGTGGCGCGGTAGCCGGACGGGACGATCACGAACACATGGCGCGGATCGTTGATGACGAAATTGAATGTAACCTGCCCATCCTTATCAGTCGGTAGAATATCCTCGCCGTTTGAGATAGAGATGCCGGGCAGCGACTCGTTGGGTTCGCGTTTTCCGTTGGCGTTCGCATCGAGAAACACGTTGGCCTTGACGGTGATGTCCTGTCCGATTTCTTTCAGGCCGCCCCGTTGAAGAGGCACCTTGGACAGATCGACATTTACGACCGGTGCAGTGACTTCCGGATGCTTTGGGATTTTCAGTTTCGGCATCGGTGTATTGGTGATGAAAGGGCCTTTTGGAAAAGTCTTTCGTGCGATGTTGGAGATGCGGAGCTCGTCGATGATGCCGCATACGCCTCGAATCGAACCCGGCCTGTGATCCGTATCCTGGCCGAGCAGAGAAGAAGGATTTCCAGGATGAATTTCGCCAACAGCTTTCAATCGTTTCTTCTCTACGCCATCGACGTAAACGCTCAAGTGCTCCCTGTCATAGGTCGCAGCCACGTGATGCCATACGCCGGCCTTGAGTGTGCGCGGCGCCTTCACGTGACGCCTGCCCGCGTCGGCCGGCCAGAAGCTGATAAAGGGGCCGCTGTCGATCGTTCCGAACGTGTAACGCCCGGCCATTTTGGGGCCCCCGCTGTGCGTCACATAAAACTGCTGTCCTATAAGATGCGCATGCCGCACCCAGAGCTCGACGGTGAAACCTGTCCCTGCCGGATCTGCTGAGCCTCCTTTCGGCAGCACCATCCCATCCGCATCCCCGCGCTTGTCGCCATCTTCATCTTTGTTCGTTCCGTCGAGGAGCAGTCCGCCGCCAAAGCGTCCGTGCTCGTGCCATTCCGCGTCGTAAGGTTTCTTGCGGAACAACGCGTGGTTTCCCTTGCCGGACGAGTCGTGAGCCTTATCTCCCTTCTGCTCGTCGAAGTGGAGCAATAGGAGGGTGTTTTCATCGTTCTGAAATGCGCGAGCGTCTTGTGCGGGGAGCTCGTGCAGATAGACAGACAGTGTGAGTAGGAGAATGTATTTCATGGCGAGGGGATGGGTATAGCCAGAAGCTCGCGACTGACTGGCAAACGGTCAGAGCTTTGCCTCTGATCAGATATTCTGGATCCGTAAAACCTTCTTATCCGTGGCCCTTTCATCCGCACTCACCTCCAACCATAGCCTGGTCGAGATTCAATGCATAAGGAGGAAGCCAGCCGGGCATATTGCTTAAGGGCAGGATGCTCTCATCAAGTTGGATGCTGAGTGCTTCACGCATGAATTCGCGGCGAGACTGGATTCGCTCCCACATGGCTGGGTATCGGTTTGATAAGGTCTGCCGCAACTCGGCATCGGCCAGGACGACTCCGTCCTCCATGTTAGCATAGCAGAACGGGCCGTTGGAGACAGGGATGATATCCATCTGCAGGGCCATTCCGGATCGCAACCCCACTTTGCCGCCCTCGGTGAACGGGGAGTTGACCCACTCGTCCAGGTGAATGTAGTGACCGGGATTGACTGCAAAATGGTAGAGCTTGTCATCCCTTACCGATTCCACCGCGGCGAAGACCTCGCCGCCGGTGATGCCGACGCGCACCGTCTCGTACCACGTGGCCACGACGTCGAAGAAGTTGGCGACGAGCTGTGGAAAGAAATCAGAGAGTTCGCCGGACAGATCTGATGCTGATCCCACCACACATCCGGCCCGGCAATTCAGCGCGCCCGTGACTCCGAATGCGGTCGTAAAAACATCGCCAGTCATTGCGGAATTATTGGATGCGCTGGACAACCCCCGCTTTGCCTTCTCGCCAAAACTGACCATTCGATGACAGGAGAGCGGGAGCCCTTCGCTGTCCAGAAAACGTTCGAGCTCACGCTCTTCGACGCCTTCCCGTATGTGACGCAGCACCGCGAGAACGCCGTGCGAGGTGATCCCCGCCGCGTGTTCAAAAAAAGCGATCTGTTCAGGCTCGTTCAGAACGCGCAGACCGTCTTCGACTCCCATCAGAATCTCATTTGCGTTGAAAATGTTCGAGGCATCACCAACCAGATCGCGCAAGCAGTCCACCATATAGGCCGGCAGCTCGATGGCGAGTTTTCCACCTTCGATCAGATCGCTCTGAAAAAGCTTCCAGCCACAGCAACCGATGCGTTTGTCATTGCCGACGCCGAATTCGTTAAAGATGGTTCTGATTGGCCGGGAATCATCGCGCGCCTGGCCCAGCAGGCTGAGTTCCTGAAACATCTCAACGCTCGGGACGAGCTCGTTATCGGGCAGGTAGCCCATGCACTCGTTCCCCACGAGGAGGAGACGCTCGCCATTGGCGTCGAGCAGCAGAATGGCCTCTTCGAAGCGCGGGTCGAAACCGGTCAGGTATGTGAGGTTTGCGGAGTGTTCGCGATCGGCATAGACGACGAGGATGTCGATCCCGTCCCGCGCCATGCGTTCAAGGATTTTTTCGAAACGATTCTGGTAGACCTGAATGGGTATCTCAGGTCGTCTTTCTTCGCGCCCGAAATCGGGCAGTTGGATTTCGGTAAGAGTGCTCATGGTGTCAGGTTTACTCTGATGTGCAGTCATGCATGATACGAATGAGGTCGTGTTGGGGAAGCGAAAACTTCACTCGTGAGGTCTGCCATGCTCGTAATCCGGCAGCGAAGTTTTCTGGGTCGGCTCGATCAGCTATCCCTGCTCGCTGCCGGTCGATGACCACATTTCGACCATCACTCGAAATGTGGCAGAGCGGTTTCTGGGCTGAGTCATTACCTGGTTGGCTCTTTCTCATCGTCTTAATCTGCTCCAGGACAGAGAGACGAAGCTTCCGCTCGCAACCACAGGCTACTGCCAGCCTGCGAGCCAAGTCAGATTGAGAACAGCTCACAGGCTGGCAGCCCGTGGCTACGACTGCTGGAAGAATTTTGGGTCAAGTCCGGTTCTGCAGGTAGAATTCCCTGCAATTCAGATTCACTCTGATTTGATCCCCTCCCCTCCCCTTGGTCTTTGCCCGTAACGGTCCGGTCCCCCCGTTTGCCGCTTCGCACGAATTCGGGAGACCCCGCAAGAAGTGCTCTGCCCGCCATCGCTCCAATCCGAGGATATTCGATGAAACAGTTCCACCAGAGATTCTGCGGCTCAAATCTGTCCGCTATTCGCCTGATGTTGCTGTTCTTTTTTTCAGCTTTGTGGCTCACTGCTCCTGAAGGGAGCGCAGAAGCACCGCGCCCGGTCAAAGTGGACAAGGAGAAGGAAGAAGAAGAGCAGCGGATCAAGATCACCGGCTGGAAGTTCATCAATATCTTCAAAGAGAATGCGGTCGACATGCGGGCGCCCGAACTCAAGCCGGACGCGGGGCCTGGCGACGGGCATGGGCAAGTTGACGAAGGCAATATCGAAGATGCTAAGAAGGTCATTGCTGAACAGGTCAAAAAATTTGATGCCGATCCGGATCTGAAACATGTTGGTGAGCTTTTCGAGAAGCACCCGTTCGAGGTGGTGGAGGCGATCGCCAAGGCGAAATCGCTTGACGGGGACACGTCCATGAAACTGGCCGAAGCCAGAAGGTCGATGATCAACGACGCCATGTCTTCCGCGCTTCAGAAAGTTGATCCGGGCAAGCTGCTATCCATCGGTATGCTTGATTCCGGCAACAAGAACAGCGGCATTGCCAGCGACGTGGACCAGACCCTGTTCCTGACGCCGCGCGGCGAGCTCGACAAGATCCTCAAAGCGAAAGGCATCAGCGAGTCGAAGATGATCAATGATGTCATCAAGGCATTCGATGCTGAGTTCAAGGCCAAATACGGATGCACCCCGGCACGGCTGGGTATCGAGTGCATGAATGGGGCGGATTTCTTTCCGGACTGGCGCGCTCAGCAGAGCTCCGCCAGCTACGAGCTCGAGGTCGATCGAGTCGTCAAAGAGAAGCGATTGAATCCGGAGGCGTACCGCTCCGAAGGGCAACTGAAGAGCCAGGCCGAGGGCCGCGGTTATGCCGCGCTGGCGGAGCATTCCATGAGAGTTGTGGCCCTGGACACGATTCGATCTCAGCTCGATGAATTCAAGAAAGCAGGCCGTTCAGACGCGGATATCAAGGCCGAGGAAACGAGGCTGGTGAAGCAATACCTCCAGGACTTCGACGGGCTCAAGCCGAAAGGGAACTCGATGGCTGCCCTGGCAGACGAGTTGAAACGTGTCGCTCCCTGGACCGAAGTGGAATGGGATCGCAGCACGGATCCGCCCAAGCCCAAAATCGAGCATCTGGTCGATACGCGAAACAAGGTGCTGAAGCTCGAGCCTGAATTCCAGAAGCGTTTCGCCTTCGATGGGGCCTGGGACAACTGGCTGATGTTCGAGCACCATCCGCCCAATCGAAAGAAATATCTCCTGCGAAGCGTTGCCGAGGGCATCAGCCTGCTGCGCAGAATTCCAAAGGGGGGAAAGCTCTCGACCTTCGAGTACGAGAAAGAGTTTCTGAAGAATCATCAGAAGGGCACGCTGGGCGATTTGGACAAGTTCATCAATGACGTCTACCGGCCGCTGGACAAAGGGCCGGACGCTAAACTCAGGCCAGAACGGCT
The DNA here is from genome assembly GCA_030740295.1 of Planctomycetota bacterium. The sequence continues at coordinate 17,599 of JASLXP010000286.1, read as the reverse complement.
GAATCGCATCCGCAAGGTGATGGCCGTCGCCGCGATGGATCGGCTGCGCCACAAAGGAGACAAGCCGTTCGGATCCTATGACGATGCGAAGATCTACGCGGACTATATGCCGGAGCTCACGGACGCGGATCGGCGGAACTATGAAGACAATCCTAAATCGCTCGAGGGTTTGCAGAAGATGCGGCTGGAGGCGGCCAAGCGCGCGTGGGAGCTCGAAGCGCGAGCGATGATGATCGAAAATCTTCTACGCACAGTGCAGGCGCCGGCCGAGCTCATGAATGGAGCTCTTTCGGACGAGGAATATACGAAGATGAAAAAGGAGTACTCCGGCGCCTCGAAAGGGAAGCTGAACGTAGCTGTCGAGAAATCTCTGTTCCACGGGCTGCACGATCTGATGACGGTCAAGTATGCCCAGACGCTGCTCGAGCCGAAGAAGTACAAGCTGTCGGCCCAGGAGCTCTACGGCGATCCGGCTCACCGTCTTCTGGAAGAAATCAAGAAGGTCAATCCGGAGGTGGCGGAGCGTGTGCAGCAGATCGCCAGGGACGCAGCCTTTGCCCGGCTCTGTACCGAGCCGGATGCGAAACTCAGAGAGGGAAGGAAAGGCCGTTTCCGGAACAATGCTTTTTACGAGTTCGTGCACGAGAGGATGACGTCACGATTCGAATCGGGAAAGAAGGCATACAAGCAGGTCGTCGAGGACTACAAGAAAGGGAAATACACCAAGGAATACGTGACCAACCGCCTGATGAGGATGAGCGCCGACCGTGCGATCTCCTCGGCCACAGAAGTCGGCCGGGCCCTCGGCTTCAACATCACGAGCGTCCATCAATACTGGCCGGTGATGGGACAGAAGAAACTGCCGCTTTTCTATGTGGAGTTCGACGGCAAGCAAGCCTTCAGCTCGAAGAAGCTTTTCAACAACCTGGTGACGCACAAGGGGAATTACGATTCTGCGCTCCAGGTGATGCTTGCTTATCAACAGGGCGGAGCGAAGCAGGCCGGCTGGATTGCCGCCCGAGAAGTTATCCTCAACGTGCCCGGCGCGGCGCAGGCAAACGCGGTGTATGAGCTGTTCGCTCATGGCCGCCCGCAAGGCGCGGTCATGATGGGATCGGCCATGTTTGTGCCCGTCCTCGGACAGGCATACCTGGTGGTTTCCATCGCAACGACTTCGGTGACCATCTTCGGGAACTACGTGCTTCAGCCGTTGAAGGACGACCTTGCCGACTTGGCCTACCAGGGCTTCCTCAGCAAGCAGGAGGCGGGGCTGTTCCAGCCTGGCCGGAAAACTGATTTTGAATCGAAGCGAGTCAGCATCCTGCACTTCGTGAAGATCCGGGTGATCCCTGAGTCTTTCAAGAGGCCGGACGGCAAGGAAGGGATGAGCTTCCATCTCGCCCGCTTTTCGAAGGACACTGCGTTCGACCTCGAATTCATCGAGTCAACGGTCAACGACGACTACAACCACCTGGTCAGAGAAGACAATCTGGGCGGAGGAAAGGAATGGGAGGAATGGCTGGCAAAGACCAAGAAGGACTACAAGCTCCGCTTCGAAGCCAAGCGGATGAGCCTTTTCTATCACTACGAAAAGGCTGCGCGCGCCTACCTGAAAAAGCACGCTCCGGACGTCGAGCTCTATCAGTCTGAAGATTCGTTTCCGCACATCACAAAGTTGTTCCGCCAGACGGTGGCGAACTGGATCAACGCTAATGGGGAATTCGCTGCCTTCGATGAGAACGTGATCCTCTACAACCGCTTCACCAAGGAGATTCGCCTGAAGCTGGCGATGCGGATGGCTCAGGATTTTTTCCAAGGCATGGAGATTCTGCGTGAAGGCAAAAAGTCCATCGAGAAAGGTGTGCGACTCGCCTGCGAACAGGCGCTGAAGGACCGCACCACAGGGGAGGCCCAATCGATGGTCGTTGCTGTAGATGATGCCCGCCGCCGGCCAGGCGATCCCAGGATGCTAGGCGCCATGAGGCAGAGGCTCGTCGCCCGAAAGGATGAGGCAAGGGAATCAGCTCCCCGATATCACGTCCGGCCGCGAGTGTTGTCTGAAAAGATCGGGGCGAATGAATACAAGGAAAAACTCGATTTTCTTGTCTCCGTGATCGCCGATCCCAAAGAATTTGTTCCCCCCTACAAGCTACAGATCGAGCGGGAGATCGTGAACGAGAATGTCCCATCCCTCGGCATGTGGGGCGATGTGCTTTACGTGACCGCCACCGCTACGGATAGCACGGGCAAACCAGTGCTGCTGAAAGGTCAGAAACCGTGGCGGAAGCGAATCGGGGTCGTGAGCAAACAACTGCTTCCTTCGAAGCCGACCTTGAAGATTAGCAGGGGCCGCACCTCGAATGAGCCGGACGGCGTAGAGGTCACGCATCCGAAGGTCCCCGGTGCAAAGTCATTCGAAGTGCTGAGGGCGCACAAACCGGATGGCCCGTGGGTGAGCGTGGCCGTCGATTCGAGTCTCAATCAGTACAAGGATAGCTTTCCGACGGCTTTCGAGGGCACGCACGAATGGCACTACGCGTCCGTGCCGAAGAATCGTCATCAGTCAGGAGAGTCCCTCGAAAGCCCGGACACCTCGAAATCCACCTCGATCAGTGTCAGCCTTGACCTTTCGCCGCCGCGCCTGAAAGCGGAAGTCATGACCAGAGACGCGTACCGCATCTCGATAGAAAGTGCCGACGAACGAAAACGCAGGTTTGACAGGGAACGTGAACGTGCAGCCAATCGAAAGGCATACGAAGAGGAGGTACGGAAAGCACGCGAGCCTGACGAGTTTAAGAAGTGGTTAGCCAGTGAAAAGGAGGAACGGAAAAAACGGAAGGAAGTGGAAGATCTCAACAAATCTCGCGTCGTTGTGATCTCCTGGCCCTCCCCTGAGTTGAAAGGCCACCTGAAGGGCTCGGAAAAAGTGTTCCTGCAGCTATTCCGATCCGAGCGAGTGGGAGGCCCTTTCCGCTTCATCCAGGATCTTGATGTAAAGAAAAACGGCGGCAACGATCCGGTTCGCGGCTATTCCATTGACCGGCACGCGGACGTTCTGCCAGGACTTACTTACATCTACCGTGCCCGATTTGTCGCCAGGACGGGAGGGGGATCGATCGGCTCAGACTGGACAGATGTGCAAGTCACATTCCCGGGCTGGCGATCGGCATCTCATGACTCTCTTCTCAAAAGTATGCCGGGAGCGAGCGGCACCTACGTCGTCGCCAAAGGCCAGAAAATCCGAATCGATTGCGTCAAGGCGACCTACAAAGTCAGCATTTCCGAGTTCAAAAAGTACTCCCAGCCGCATGGCCCGGCGGGTATGAACGAAGGGACTTTTCAGAGTTACTGTGCCAACCAGAAGCGCAAGATGGTTGAGGAGTTCTGGAAGCAGAACAAAAGTAAACTGGAACGAAAGAAAGCCACTCGAGGTGAGCTTCAGAAGGAGCTGGATGAAAAGCTCGAGGAAGGGAAGAAGAGATGGTTCGCAAACATCAAGAGCAAGGCACCACTCGCATCCGCCAAACTGAACGCGGTGATCGGGCGTTTCCGGCCAATGGAGATAAGCGATGCGCGAAACGAGCTTTACTCTACCGACGAGAGAATGACGAAGGAGGAGTACACGAGCAAAGACGTTTACTTCCTGATAGGCAAAGGAACTGCGTTCACCGCGCCTGATTACGGGAGGGTTTTCATCTGCACAAACTGGCCTGAACTGAGCGGGCAGGTTGAGAAGTCCGATGAACGATTAACCATCTTCAGATACCTCGCCACAGCAACACAGAACCGGACTGCGCCGGATGTCGGAACGCCCAAGTGGACGTGTAAGAAGAACGGCAAGTATCTTGAAAACCACTGGAATATGGAGGTGGATGCCGGATGGCGGCCGGTCGAAGGAGAAACATTTGAATTCCTCTCCGCGCCCAGCCTCGACGGCCCGTGGTTTTCTCATCTCGGTCGCCGGCACGAACCCCACCGAAAAGCGCCGGTCATGTTCAATCGTTACGAGGTCCGCATGGGGCAACGGGCGTTTCTCCGCACCCGCATCCGTTACGCGCCGAAGGGCCGCTACATGGGTGAGCACTGGTCGCAGCCCGTCGAGATATATCGCAAGCCCGAGGGCATGTCCCTCTACGGCGACATTGGCCCATCAATTCCAATATTCGGAAAAAAAGGGCAGAAACTGAGTGTCACCGTCACCGGTACGTGGGACCCTGTCAGGTTTGAAGGTCTCGGCACCTACGGCCCGGAAGGCATCTCGGAATCTGTTTTTCGTGAGAGGGCCCTGGAACTGATTGAAGCAGAAAACGCCCTTCCGGAGAAAGAGAAGGAAAGCAATCAGCCCAACTTGCTCGGATTGACTCTTCCGGGCACTACGGCCGATCCTCCAGCTCCCAAAGCAAAGGGCGGCCTGAAAGATGTTGGCTACTTTCTGCTTCGGAAGCGGAGCCTTGTTTTTAACAGGCTCCCCGCCGGATGCCTCGCGGCCCAATATGTTTCATCGGACTCCGCCTACCGGAAGTATGGTCGGAACAGTCCTTTCTCCCAGCAATACGAGAGCAACGGCCTGAAGGCCACAATGCAGGTGGACAGCAACTGGTCCTTCACCTTTCCACGCGATGGTTCCGTCACCTTCACCGCAAATCACAGTCACGGCTGGACAGGCAGCCATTACTTCCAGGGCGGAGGACAACTGCAACTGCAATTTGACCTGGGGGCGGTTCCAGAGACTGCAGGCCAGGAGCCTGCTGATTGGTTGCCGCCACAGAGGAAAACTGCAGTCACCGCAGTCGCGGCCGCGCGCGCGGTCAGTGACCCTGTCGAGCGGGTTCCTGAGTCTCAAAGCCGGCTGAAGCCAGGCACATCGAACACAGATCTCAGCCCCGCTCGCGACAACTCAAGTCAACGCACGGCTGAGTCTCAAAGCCGGCCGAAGCCAGGCACATCGAACACAGATCCCAGCCCAGTTCGCGACAACTCAGGTCAACCTACGCCGGAGTCTCAAAGCCGGCTGAAGCCGGGCCCAGCGAACACAGATCCCAGCCCCGCTCGAAGCGACCGTCCTCGTCAGCGGGTTCCGGAGGAATCGCCCTCACCTCGAACACCGACATCCCGTGACAATCCTGCGCCGGCACTTTCACCAGCGGAGACAAACCCCGAAACAGTCGTCACCACCAATGTGCCGCCGCCCGGGGTCGACCCGCCCGACCAGAAAGAGCCAGACGCCCGGGCGGCCTCACAGGCGCTCGCCCGAGGAAACAGGCTCTTCCAATCAGGGAAAGTCGAGGAGGCCCTGAAGCAGTACGAAACAGCTCTGAAGCTTTCACCAGAATCACCGGAGACCCTGTTGGGTGCCGGTCGATCCAGGAACGCTACGGGTGACGTTAAAGGCGCCATCGCGGCATACGATCGCCTGGTTCGCCTCAAGCCCGATACGCCAAACGTCGGCGCCTGGCTGGCAGAAAGCTACCTCGCGCTCGGCGATCGAAAGAATGGCCGCGCCTGGCTGGACTGGGAATTGAAACGTGCGCCGAACTCAGCCTGGACAAATTCGTTAATGGGCACCCTGGAAATCATGGAAGGTAAACAGCAGGTGGCCGCAAAGCACTTCGCCCGTGCCAATGCACTGGATCCCAACATCGGTAACCAGCGCTATCAGAACGCCACTTTCCTCGCCTCTCGCGGCCAGCACACCAGAGCGCTCTGGGACTTCACGGCCGCTCTGCAATTGAATCCGAGACTGTTCCATAACTACTACGGCCTTGGCGTCTCCTACGCAGCCCTCGGCGAGAACCTCAACGCCATCCGCCAATTCAACTTCTACCTGCAATTTGACCAGAAAAGCGAATGGGCGACAAAGGCCAGGCAGGAAATCAATCGTTTGAGTCGGCTTGATGAACGCAGATGACTCGGCTTGACAATGTCTGGGCTCACCGAAGCCCATAATCGATCCCCAACCATCCTCTTACGATCGAGGAGATACTCATGGCATCAAAAACTAAAAGCACTACGAGGAATACAAAACGCAAGAAGATAAAGATCGTTCTGATCGGCGCGGCCAGTGCCAGCTTTGGGCCGAAGACGGTAGTCGACCTTTTTGTGAACGAGGAATTAGGAAAGCTCGACGTTGAAGTCGTACTGGTCGACGTCGACGAGCCGAACCTGGAGGCAACATATCGATTCGCTGGGATGGTTGCCGAACGAACGGGGAGCAAGATCAAGGTCTCCGCCGCTACGGATTACGCGGAAGCCCTGCCGGGCGCAAAGTACGTGATCACCAGTGTCGCCCGGAAGCGCAATGAGCTGTGGGACCTCGATTTCAGGGTCCCCCTTGCCATGGGCTTTAAGCATGTGCTCGGCGAGAACGGCGGCCCCGGCGCCGCCTTCCATACGATGCGCAGCTTCGAGCTGATGGTGCCTATCGCCAGAGAGATCGAGCGGCTGGCACCGCGTGCGTTGCTGTTGAACTTCACGAACCCTGAGAGCCGTATCTGCCTCGCGGTCAGCAAGCTCACCAAGGTTCGCTGCGCGGGTCTCTGCCACGGCGTGATGGGCAGCACCAAGACGATTTCAAACATTCTAGGTCGAAAGGAAGAAGCTCTCAGATTCACGGTCGGCGGCATCAATCATCTCCACTGGATCATGAAGATTGAGGATGCCAAAACGGGCAAGGACCTCTATCCGACGCTTCGTCGCAAAGTGAATCGAAGTCCCGAGGTTTTCTCTCCGCTGGTGCGCAAAATCTGGGATATCTTCGGTCTCATTCCCTTTCCGGTGGATAGCCACATCGGAGAGTACCTGCCGTTCGCGCACGAATTTCGCGGCGCGAAGTTGCATCAGGGCTTCCGCTGGACTCCCGTAAGGGACAGCGGGGATTCTGCCGGATCGGGCGGAGCAATGGAGAGGTTGGCGCCTTTTTTCAGCGGTGAGCAACCTCTCGATAAATCCGTTCTGCGCTCTTCGGGCGAAATCGCCATCAACATCATCTGCGACATCGAGCTCGACCTCGGCCGGCGTGAGCCATCGGTGAATGTCCCCAACGCGAATGGCGCGGTCGAGAACCTGCCACGTGACGCTATCGTCGAAGTCGCCGCGATGGTGGACCGAAAAGGAATCCATCCTGAAAAGGTCGGCCCTCTGCCGCCGGCCATCGCCGAGTGGTGCCGCAGGCAAACGGTGGTCCAGGAACTGCTCGTCGAGTCCTACCGAACAGGCTCTCGAAACCTGCTGCTCCAGGCCCTTCTGCTCGACCCAGTCGTTGACAGCGTCGCCAGAGCAGAGCAACTCATCGACGACATGATTCAACTCCAGGGCGACTTCCTGCCAAGCTTCAATTGATGCCATGGAACTGCCGCCAGACCTGGCCAGCAGGTCGTGGAGAGAGCCAATACAGTTTCCGTTGCATCAGCCCACCATTCATCGAAACGAGGCCGCGTCGCTCTGATGCAGATGGCCTCCGGAGGGCACGGACGAATGAATGAACAACGACACCTGATTGGTCGACAGCCGGGAAAGGGGAAAAGTACATTCATCTTGACTGAAGAAGCCGAATCTGAGAAAACCGTAGGCGCTGGATGGCACTACTACATCGGCCCGGTGGTCTGTTTATATTGGTAAATTCAAAAAGCCCGAATCGTTCTTGAAGACCAAAATATCTGGGCCAATTTCTCTGTTACTAAATTGTTAGCATTTTAAGGAGACGTTATTTGATCGTGAAGAACAGCTGTCCTGCGCTTCCCTCGCTGCAGGTCCGGACACAGAACTCAGGCGAATTAAGAGATTCCTCTTCTCTCAGATAACACTCTAAATCTTGTTGGGCACGGGTATCTGTGTTTTAAGCGCAGTCATATTCTTAAGGTAAGTAGGTAGTTAGTAGCAAACGCAAGCCGTAGAAGTGATTGGCGAAACGGTTTCGTTCAACCCAGGTTTTATCGGAGACAGCTGCGAGACAGTCGCCTTCAACATCGAATCTTCGGCGCAGCCCATCACGCCTTGGCAGAGACCCGCGCAGCGAACTGTCTCCGATAAAACCCTTCAAGTTCTCTGCACAACGAATGATAGACATCACAGCAATTAGCTCGAACCTTGACCAACGTGAAGATGGCGTTTGGGTTGCTCGCCACCAGCGTGACGTGTCGTATCCGGTAGAAGGGAACGAGGCCTGCTTCGCCGTGGAGGAGGAATCCTTTTGGTTCTGCCACCGAAATAATGTCATTACGCAACTCGTAGGCAGATTCTCACCATCGACCGTCTTTTTTGACATTGGCGGTGGAAACGGTTGCGTTTCCAACGCACTACAATCCGCCGGAATTGACGCTGTGCTCTTGGAGCCAGGTCCGACCGGGGCTCACAATGCCAAGAAACGTGGAGTCCGAACGGTGATCCAATCGACTCTTGAGGATGCAGGATTCGCGCGACAATCGATTCCGTCGGCCGGATTATTCGATGTCCTCGAGCACATCCACAACGACACCGATTTCTTGCGTCTAGTCTACGATTGCTTGCAGCCAAATGGAACTCTGTACGTAAACGTTCCGGCTTTTCAGTTCCTATGGTCACGCGACGACGTTCATGCGGGACACTTCCGGCGCTATACGACTAATTCGCTATCCAGCCTGCTAATACGGTGCGGATTCAATGTCACGTACTGCAGCTACATGTTTTCGTTTCTTGTTCCACCAATTTTGCTCTTTCGTTCGATCCCGAGCTGGCTTGGGTTCCGCAAATCATTGTCAAAAGCTGCCACCAAAAAGGAACACGCCGGCGGTACTGGTTTTGTGCATTACGTCGTTCAGAGGCTGGTCAGCTCCGAGCTCAATAGGGTCAAGAAGGGCAAATCGATTAGGTGCGGCAGCAGTTGCATTGCCGTAGCCACGAAAATGGCATAATAAATCGCTCTTGTGCCGGGATAAATCCGAAATCTCGGGAACGGCTTGTAGCCCGTGAAATTGATTGTTGTCGCCCCAGGATCGTCGATGGTGCCTTCTGAGTTTCTGAAGTGCTATGATTTCCGTACGCCCTGTGAGTTGGGGAGCCGTTCCGGTTTCTGATTCTTGACATTAAGGCGAGAGACCGATCAATGATTCGACCCGTATTTCCTCTTGCCATTTTTGCGTCCTTGGCAGGATGCTCGAAAAAGCACAATGCTGATGTACGCATTGCCATTGGACGCGAGCCATCTGGAGCCACGGCAGTACTTACCTGGCACTACGGGCAGAATGAGGAATTCTTGGCCCAGATCAAAGCCTCTAACCAAGCGAAGGCCCGCGCCGTCGAGATGTTCAAGGACAAACGTGGTGACATCCCGCTGAGCACTCTCAACGGAGTTGAGGGAGGGTCAATTCATCGCTTCCTTCTTGTGGATAGCGGGCGCGCCTGGCTGATCGATGATGATCGTCGGAATTCCGCAGGTGGTGACCCGGCCCCGTGGAAGGTGCGGAAAAGAGCAATCAAGTGTTTGAAATTGGGAGTTCTTCCCGATGGCACCGCATATGACCAATCCTTCACGTCTGTAGAAGGTCCGACAGACACCAAGGATGCGCTTGTTATCAAATATGCTCTCGATGATCGGACAGGGGGCGGATTCTTTTAAGACCCCTTAACAAGGTCACTCCAGCGAAGCCCTCCCCGTCGCGCCATTGAGGGTTTTCGTTCTTTAAGTGATGTCGCACTTGTCCGGGCTCGCCGATTTCCAGCGTTCGACTTTGGTGGAAAGTAGAGAACACAATGCGCTACTACGAAGGGCATGAGACAGTTTATCAGAGACTGCGACACAGCGGCTGCCAAGCCTGGGACGAGTACCTGGGACAGGCTGCGGATTTCGAATCGTTTTGCATGAAACAGTTTGTAGAGGGAGCCGTTGCACGCTCGACGTTCTCCGGCAGTCGCCCTTTGGCGTTGGAGGTCGGGTGTGGCACGGGGCCGATATGCTGTTTTCTCGCAGAGAACGGTTTTGAGGCCGAAGGGATCGACATTTCTCCAACAGCAATCGCCATCGCGCAGGAGCAAGCGAAAGAGCGGCGGTTAAGCATCAAGTACCGCGTGGCCGATGTCTGTCATGATGAACTGGCAAAGCAGAGATATGACCTGATTGTCGACGGGCACTGCCTGCACTGCCTCGTTACTGAAGCGGACAGGTGTAATGCCCTGAGAAATATTCGCGCGGCAATCCAACCAGACGGCCACTTCTGGCTGGACACCATGATCGCAGACAGTGGCACAAACTTTGGAAAGGACACCCTCCTCGACGACGATGGAATCCTGTGGGTCAAGATCTCGGAATCGGGTAGGTTTGATCTGGAAAAAGAGGTGAATGGAGTGACATATGTAGCAAATCGAAGAGTCTATCATGACTCGGGGTGTCTCGAATCTGAACTGCGGAAGGCCGGGTTCGTAATAACCTGGTCCAACTCGGTTATGCCAGAAATGGAAGGTCCAAATGCTACTTACCAGGCGATCTGTAAGGTTGTTGATTAAGGCGCTGCACCCCGCTGCGCTCGGCAGAATTCAGCGAGCTTGGGCGTTCGGCAAGAAAGGAGAATCAATGATGTATTGCCATGCGTGCGGAATGTCCCTTGGAATCCCTGGATTCAAGGGGAAATCTGACATCTACTGTACCCACTGCACGGATGAAGACGGCAATCTCAGTGTCACTCGTGACGAGGTACAGGAAGCCATGGCCAACTGGTTCAAACAATGGCAACCTGACGTTGATGATGAGAGGGCCATGAAGCGTGCCGACCATTACTTGATGGCTATGCCCCAGTGGGCAGCCGACTGAGAAAGCCGGCCGGTGGGATATTGTTGCGGCGAGAAAACTCGTGACGGAGGCCCCAAGCAGACATTCAGTCAGTCCTTCTGCAGTCTTCTCTCCGCATCGGCTTTACGGGTATCCGCTTCTTTCAGCTTGAGCTCTGCCGCTTTGATGGCATCCAGCGCTTTCTGAAGATCGCGTTGTGCCTTATCAACGGTGTGCTTCTCGGCATCTGCCTTTTTCTTTTCGGCCAGGGCTTTTCTCAATTTTGCCGCCGTTAACTCTTTCTGTGCCCGGAGCAGATCGGCCTCGGCCTTCTCTTTGTCACGTTCCGCCCTCTTGCGTGCGGCCGCTGCGGCTTTCTTTTTCGCGGCTTCTTCTCTCGCCTTTTTCTTCGCTGCGAGGATCCTATCTTCCTCTGCTTTCTTCTTGGCCTCAGCCTCTGCTTTCAGTCTGGCCTCCTCTTCCTTCGCCTTTTTCTTCGCGGCGCGAATCCTTTCTTCCTCTGCTTTCTTCCTGGCTTCGGCTTCCGCTTTCAGTCTTGCCTCTTCGGCCTTCTGTTTCTCCCTCGCTAAACGGATCTTCTCTTGCTCGGCCTTTTTCTTGGCCTCGGCTTCAGCTTTCAATCTGGCCTCTTCGGCCTTTTGCTTCTCCCGGGCTATTCGTCTTTCCTCTTCTTCCGCCTTTCTCTTGGCTTCCGCCTCCGCCTTTGCCTTTGCAGCTTCTTCTTTCTGCTTCTGAATGGCCAATTGCCGCGCCTCTTCGGCAGCGCGTGCCTTTTCCCTGGCTTCCTGTTCCAGTGAGTCGATTTTGGCCAGGGCTTCTTTGGCTTCCTGGGTAAATTCCTCGCCAGCGCTTGACACTTTTCTCAGGGTTCTTCGGGCAGCGTCAAAATCATTCGATGCTGCGAGAGCCATTCCGTAATCGTAATTGATGTCCGAGCGGTCATCTTTGAGGGAGGCGCGCCTGAGATAGTAGGTGGCGACATCAAACTCTTTTTTGCGGTAATGCACGAGACCGAGGGTGTGAAGCACATCAACATCATACTTGTCCATCTGCTCGGCCTTGCCCGCCAGGGAGGAGGCTTCATCCATGTTGCGGTTCTCCCGGGCAAAGAGATAGGCAAGGTGGACGATCGGAGACGTAATGTAAGGATTCAGTGATGCGGCTTTGCGGAAGGCAGTTTCGGCCTTTTGCGAATTCCCGAGGCCCTGGTGTGAATAACCGAGATTAATGAAAGCGTATTCATCTATAGGATCCATTTCGACGATGGCCTGTAATTGCTCGGCATCTTTTTTGTAGTTGCCTCTTTGTAGGTGAACCCATCCGAGTTTGAATCGTCCGCTGGTGTCTTTGGGGTTGGTGCGGGTGGTTGCCTCCGCGCTCGATAGAACTTCCGCGCGGCGTTGTGCTACGCTGCTGAGCTTCTTTTGGAGGTAATTGAATCCAAGGATCTTGCCGGCATTCGGACCTGCGGTGTTGATTATTTCCAGGGCCTTTTCAGAGTCGCCGGCCTCTTCGTATTCTTTTGCCCGGGCAAAGATCTTTAGATTCTCTTCCCTCTCTTTGCTCTCGGCTGCAACGCGTCTGATCTCGTCCTCTTCTGCTTTCTGCTCAGCCATTTCACGGGCCTGGCGCTCCTCTTCTCTTTGCAGCTTTTCCGCTTCCAGGCGCGCCTTTTTTTCTTCGTCAGCCTTTTGCCGGGCGAGATCGCGTTCCTTGCGCTGCTGCTCTTTGAGCCTTGCCTCCTCTTCACGTTTCTTTTGATCGGCGAGCTCCTTCTCGCGCTTGATTCTCGCTGCCTCTTCATTGGCCTTCTGGCGTGCCAGCTCCCGTTGCCGATCTTCCTCTTCCTTTATCTTTCGTTCCTCAGCTTCTCGTCTGGCCTCTTCTTCTTTCGCCTTCTGTCGTGCCAGGGCCTTCTCGGCTTTTACACTATCTTCCTCAGCCCTTTGTCTGGCCTCCTCATCTTTCGCCTTCTGTCGCGCCAGGTCTTTTTGCCGGGCTTTCTCTGCCTTCAGCTTGGCCTTTTCTTCTTTCTCCTTCTGTCGAGCGAGGGCCTTTTGCCGGGCTTTCTCTTCCTCTGCCTTTTCTATCTCAGCCTTTCGTCTGGCCTCCTCATCTTTGGCTTTCTGTATGGCCAATGCCTTCTGTCGCTCCTCCTCCTCTTTTTTCTGTCTGGCCTCTGCCTTCAGGCGATCTTCCTCTTCTTTCTGCTTCTTCCGGGCGAGCGCCCTTGCCGCTCGTTCCGTTTCACGCTGTGCTTTTCCTTCAGCCCTCTTGCGGGCAGCCTCCTCGTCGGCCTTCTGACGGGTCAGTGCAAGTTCGGCTTTTTCTTTGGCGCGCTGCTGCCTTTCGGCCTCCTCAGCCTTTTCCCTGGCGGCACGAGCGTGCTGCTGCTCTTCAGTGAGCGAACCGACCTGGCAGCCGTTGTGGAACATGGCTGAAATGATTAGTAAGGCCATTGTCCACTTCGAAAGCGTATTCGATCTCATGGTGGTCTCCTGGCTGGTTTAAGATGCTTCAGATATGTCTTGAATGATCTGAAAGCCTGGCCCGCGGGCTTCAAAAATGAAGCGGAAAACATAACCGATTACCGGTCGGTTTGAAAGCGCTGCCGTCGCGCCTTGGCCGCTCAAAGCTCGACGTCGGATTGTTCAATCAGATCTTTCAGGAACAGGTCATAGGCATCCCTATCCATGGGGATATCGACTGTGGTCTGCTGGATGCCTGACATGATCATCGCGTTGGCGATTTCGATGGAATGGAGGCCCTGAACGGCCGGCGCTATCAGTGGCTCGTCATCGAGGATGGCGTTGATGAAGTTGGCCGTCATCTGTTTGTGCCCGGCTTCGCCTTTTGGATCGATCAGGATGCGGGTCTGCTCGGGCCGGGCAAAGCCGCTCTGGCTTTCCTTGATGAAGGTGCGGGACGAGGTGGATAACTCAATGAATTCAATCTTGCCCTCGGACATGCTCAGCTTGCCCCTGTCGCCGCAGATTTCCCAATGCCCGCTACCAGGCAGTTCTCCAGTGGTAGCAATGAACACGGCCGACGCGCCACAAGCGTATTCCCAATAGGCGGTAACATCATCTTCGACCTCGATGTTATGGAACTTACCCAGATTCACGTGGGCATGGACGCGTGTGGGTGAGCCAAGCAGCCAGTAAAGCATGTCGAGATCGTGGGGACACTGGTTGAGCAGGACGCCTCCGCCCTCGCCCTCCCAGGTGGCACGCCACGAGCCGGAATCGTAGTAAGCCTGGGTGCGAAACCAACTCGTGCCCACCCAGAGCATCCGTTGAAAATTACCCAACTGGCCGGACTCGATAATCTGCTTCACCCGTTTCCATCTGGGCTGCGTGCGCTGCTGGAACATGACCGCGTATCTGAGCTCGGGATGGGCCTCCGCAACGGCGTTCACCTCGGCAGCGGCCTTGGCTGTGACAGAGACCGGCTTCTCAGTGAGGGCATGAATGCCTCGCTCGAGGGCAGCCTTGGAATATTGCGGATGGAAGTAATGCGGCGTGGCTATCAGCACGGCATCTACAAGCCCCGAATCCAGAAGCTCTTCGCCACTCTCGAAGCCCTGAACACCATACTCCTCCGTCACCAGCTTGAGGTTTGCAGCGAAGCTGTCGCTGGCCGCGGTAAATTTCAGTCTTGGAATTTCTGCAAACTGACGCATGTGATTGCGCCCCATGCCTCCACAGCCAATGACGCCCAATCTGACCTCTTCCATGTTCTGCTCCAGTGATTTTCAGTATGCCTGATGCCGTAAAAAGAGAGCCGCACTTTAGTCAACGTCTTCTGCGGATTCCAGTAAGATGCCCGTCCGCCCCCTGTCCGGATTCTTCATCCTCATGCTGATCGACAACCCCCTCGGCAATTATTCTTTCCTGACCGGCATCGCGCCGTATTCGTGTGGCGTCGTGGCCATGCCCGGTTTTGAGATCGTTCACGTGACGCTTATGCAGCCGATGCCTTACCGATTGGGCTTCGAACGAATAGAACGACATCTGGACGTCTCGGAAAGACCAAAGCACGCGCTCTGCGGAATTGAACTGCGCCTGCCCGTTCCCGTCAGCTTCGAAGGCTTTGCTGATTTCAACGGCGAATACCAGGAACTGCTGTCCCGCTGGGGCCTGATGGCCGATGGCCGTAACCCGATTGCCAGGACGAACATTGCGCCGGCAGTCAGGCCTCCTGAGGAACCTTCGCTATACGGTTTTTCATACACTGTTCCATCCGAAGCCGCTGCGACGTTTATCGTGGCGGGCGCGGGCGACCTGGAAGATCAGACGAATCTCTCTGCCGACGCTATCGTCCGTCCCAACGAAACATCGGAGGCAGCCCTGCGTGAGAAAGCGCAGACAGTCATGGACGTCATGCAGGCCCGGCTTGATGGACTGAATGTTGGATGGGACCATGTGACCGCGATGGATGTTTATACCGTTCATCCTGTGCAACCGTTCCTGGAGGACACGGTGCTTGAGCGGGCCGGTAAAGCGGCGGTTCACGGGATCCGCTGGCATTACGGGCACCCGCCGATAGAAGGGCTCTCGTTTGAAATGGATGTTCGTGGAGTGAAGCGGGAAGAAATTATCATGGTTGATGGTTAATGGTTTCATACACAATGGAGAATCCTATGAATCGTTCAAATCTTCTGATTTCAGTCGCCTCGATACTCATGGCCTTTGAGATCGGTTTTGCGGAAGACAAGCCAGTTCACATATTCATTCTTTCCGGCCAATCGAACATGGCAGGGATGAAACCAAAGCTGGGTTTTGAGCCAGAGGCAAAATTGCTGTTTCCGGACGCTACGGTTCCCTACATAAAAGTCGCACGGGGCGGGCAGCCGATCCGGTATTGGGTCAACGAATGGAATGAGATTGCAGACAAACACAAACTCGCTTCGAAGTTGAATGAGGCTGCCAGGGCAAAAAACAATTTCTATGAGCGAATTCTTCAGCAGTACCAGGCTCTGATTAAGAAGCACCCCAAGCCTGATTCGGTCACCTTTTGCTGGATGCAGGGCGAACGTGACGCCAAGGAAAAGCTGAGCGCCGCGTATGACGATGCACTATCTCAACTCATAGCCAACCTGCGCCGCGATCTGGCACAGCCGGAAATGAACTTCGTCATCGGCAGGCTGAGTGACAGCGGCAAACCGAGTTTTAAGGACTGGCAGAACGTCCGGAAGGCTCAGGTAGATATCGCCATCAGAGACAAACGCGGCGCATGGGTCGATTGTGATGACCTCAATGACAAAGAGCGAAACGGCGTAAAACGCAACGACCTCCACTACACACAAGAAGGGTATGAAATGCTCGGCCGCCGCTATGTGCGCCAGGCGAAGGCCCTCATCGAAGGGAAAGAACCGGCAGGAGATGGAAGGCCGAAGTGAACCCATTCATCCGCCGGTTGAAGGATGATTCACTGGATGTACCGTCGCTCACTACTTATCACTCATAGACCATTTGGAGACTGCCCATGAATTTCGGAATAATCCACTACAACGCGCCCGGTGAATCGCTCGAAGAGTTTCTTGATTACGCTGCTGAGACTGGTTTCAACTCGGTGGAGCTGTTCGTCGGCGACGCCTGGCATGACGGTGTGGACAGCCCTGAAGCAGAAGCAGAACGGGTGCGTGCCCTCGTCGAATCCAAGGGGCTCTCAGTCTGCGCGGTTGGCTCGGGCAATGATTTTGTTTTGCTCGACGAAAACGAGATTCAGCAACAGGTGGTTCGCATGGAACGGGTCTGCAAGCTGACGGCCCTGCTCGGCACAAACGTCATCCGCACTGAAGGTGGCCGCCGCAAGGATGAGGTGCCTTTTGAGAAGGAACGCGATGCCATGGCCGAATGTCTCAAACGTTGCAGGGAGTTCATCGAGCGAGATGAGATTTATCTTGGGGTCGATAACCACGGGCATGTCACCAACGACGGCGAACTGCAGGTGCGGATTTTTGAAGAGGTCGATTCGCCATTCGTGGGCGCCACGATGGATACCATGAATTACCACTGGATGGGCCACGACATCGAGACATGCAACCGGTTTTACGACCTGGTCGCCCCGTACGTTTTCCATACCCATATGAAGGACGGTACCGGCAGCCAGCGCGAATACGTGGGCCACTCGCTTGGTGAAGGGAATGTGGATTTGCCTCACGCCTGCACCGCGCTCAAGAATGCCAACTACAAAGGCGCCTACTGCGCAGAATGGGAAGGCCGCGGCGACAAAGCCGAAGGCTACGCCAGATGCCTCGAATGGATGAAGGCAAATATCAGTGATGACTGAATAAGTGGCCGTGCAAAGCTATCGTCAGAGGTGGAGACCGTAACCATGTGAGTATGCTTAAAGGGCTCTTCAGTCTTTACGATAACAGCCATGACCCAGCTCAATCTTTTCCTCGATGACCACATCGCTGACGCTCTGGAGTCTTTGGCCGGTTCCAAATCACTAAGCAGCGAGGAACTCGCACGAGAAGTGATCAGCAGTTTTGCGCGATCAAGAGATCGCCAGCGTATCCACGACGAGATGCGGGCCTATGCAGAGGAGATGGCCACCTACAGTCAGGAGTTTATGGGAGAAACAGATGCAGAGGTCGATGAGCTGTTGATTCGGGAGACCCAGTGGTGAGGGGCGATATCTATTGGGTCGAGTTGAATCCAGGCATTCAAAGATACGCTGTCCAAAGCCGCCGAATGGACCTCTGAACCACTGCCACAGATATCGATTCTTGTGTCCGTCGGACCTTGTTGGATAATGCATGAGTCTTTGCCGCAAACCGCGGCATTCAGGGACACACAGGACGGCCGAAATTGAAAGACGCACCTTCATATC
>JASLXP010000285.1 GCA_030740295.1 Planctomycetota bacterium | reverse complement strand
CGTTGCGGTTCTTCATCTGTGCCAGGTTCTCCAGCAGTATCCCATCTTCGGTTTCGTAGAAGCCCTGAAACCCATCAATTCCAAGAGCGAGCAGTTGCGGCAGAATTTCTTTGTAGTTCGCATCCGCGTGCCAGATAACTTTCATCCCGGCGTCTTTGAGCGGCTCGATGGCCCGGGCGACGGAAGGAAAGTAGAGCCTCTCGAACAGGCGGGGTGAAAGAACAGGTCCCCTGGCATCGCAGATGTCTGATCCAATCCACAGGAGCCGCGGCAGATTGCGAGTGGTCGTGACTTGAGCAACCGCTTCGCATCGGAGCCGGGAAAGCTCTCCCCACTGTTTGAAAAGGCATTCCATCTGATCGGGATAAAGAGTGCAGGCCATGAGGAATGCTTCGTAGGTGAAATGGCCATTGGAAGTGGGGAAATTGGGTGCGTAACCCAGGCAGTGAGGGATAAGCAGCATGTCACCGGCCTCCGCTTGCCCCTTTACCATCCGCGTTTCGTATTCATCACAGGCAGCCTGAAAGTCGAAGCGGTCCCGCACTTCGCCGGGCGTGGGCATGTTGGCCGCGTATTCGGCGACCTCCTCCGGCGAGGTCAGTTCAGATACGACGTGGCGCCTGGCGAAATCGGTCGGCCTGCCGTCCGTGCCGATGGTCGTTGAGCCGGGCGGCTTTGGCATTACAGGTCCGAGGATGGCATCGCAGCCCAACCGCTGGAACGCTCGAAAGACGTTTTCTCGCGGAGCGGACCAGAAGTCATCCACGCCAGCCACCGAAGCGAGAAACTCCGCGTCCTGCACCATGCCGCCGGCGATGGGAGGCCGGTCGGTCGTCTCGAAATTGAAAGCTCTCAACGTTCGTTCAACGCCATTCATAGTGACTTTCTCATGCGGCGACATCAGGCGTCGCCTTTTGGCTGCCCGATGCTTTCGGTTCTTCGCTTTTCCCTCAGTGCCCGGAGATAGATGGCATTGTTGTCGAACGCCTGACTCTGTGTCAAGAGATAGGGAATAGAGGGAAAAGGCGGGGCTCTTCCACGCTCACACCGTCTTCTGAGGACGGAGCATCGCCGACGAAGTTGGCATGGTGGCCGGTAAAAGATGTCGCTGACGTTTTGAGTGTACTCCCTTTATCAGACCTGCTACACAATCGTGCCAGAGAGGCATGGGCCTTCACCTGAGCGTTGACTTTCCAAAGTGGATTAGATAACCAATCCGGAGCTAATCTCTGTCTCCCTGCCGAGTCTGCCCGATGAATTTCAAAACAGAATTACTCTTGCTGGCCGTGGTTACCCTCGTGCCGGTCCATTCGTTCGCGGAATCTCGGAACGAAGTAAGGCTGGACAATCCATTCTCCCGTGGTTTCCCGCTCCAGCCGGTGCAGTCGGTTCTGTCCGTCAGGCGAGACTTACTGCCGAAAGGCGTGCCGTTTTCGATAGAGGCGTTGAATCGGCACGCAGGTCTGAAAGATGAGATAAGTGGGCAGATGATCCGTGTTCAGTGGAGTGAGCTCTGCCTCCCCGAAAAGCAGGGCGGCGATGCAGAGGCAACGGCGAACTATGTCACTGGCTTGCCTGCTCAGTCCAAGAAAATTCTCAAGCTGGTGGGGGCTGCTCCCAAGGCGAGTGAAAAAGGGCCTTTGCTGACAGTCACCGAGAACAGATCCGCGAAGCTGCTCGAAGTTCGCACGGGTCGGCTTGGACTGCGCATGCCGATGGCTGGCTCCGACAGGCCGCCAATTATGAAAGTCAGCCGGTTGCCGGGAGTGCATGGCGAAGGTGCGTCACCGCGTTCCGGCTTGCTTCCATGGCTGGGGCGGTCCCGATTTCTGCGGACCGGCCACATTGAGAGCATGACTGTCGAGCGAAGTTCGGCCGGCCCCGTTTTCTATCGTCAATCCATGCAATACTCTTTCGCGCTGGGAGCTCTCTACAAGTGCGTGGTGACTTGCTGGGCCGGTCTGGACTATGCCACGATTGAAGAGACCATCTCCGGCGCGGCGAGTGAGTGGATGCGGTGGGAATACGAACTGGAAGACTGGCCCACGCATATCTACACCGCGGGCCACGGGGCAACCCAGAAACTCGTTCACTGGCGCAATTCGACCGCGTACTACGATTTTAAACTCGCAGAAATTGCTCCCAATAAGGAGTTTCTGTGGCTGCCGAATTACCTGATCTGGAGCCGATTCGAGGAGGCGTCGCTTGCCTGCTTCACCAGGAGCGCAGCCGGCGCCGGCGGCGAGCCGCCTTTCGCTCCGGACATGTTTACCATCTTCCAAATTCGTCGTGGCGAATGGGAGGACCTTCTCTGGGCCCCCAAAGCTCGACGGAGACTCAACGACATGCCCTGGCGCCCGTGGAGTCAGCAAAGATGGTGGGGGGCTAAATCCGGGGCGATTCGAGTCATTCGCAACGGGCATCCGAAGTCGGGCGCTTTCATAAGGTTCAGTCTGGTCCCCGGCACTCGCTCATGGGGTCTTTGGATGGGTGACTCCAAGGCTCTGCCTCGTGCGCGCAAGGCCATCCGCAACAGAACACTTTTGCCATCACTCATCAAGACCGCGGCCGGCGAGGTCCGCCTGACCGAGCACCAGGACCGCATCATCGACTGGAAGCGCGATCCCAAAGTCACCCATCCGCACATGGAAGTAACGCCGGAACTGATTGCCGGCATGGAAGCGAAGGCTGAGAGTGATCCTTATTTCTCTGCAACTCTTGAGAGTCTTCAAAAGGACTCGGCGTTGCGAGCCCTGATCACTAAGGACAAGAAAGCTGCCGCAAGCATCGCACGTAGGGTCCTGCAGGATCTGAACACGCGTTTCAACTACCCATTGACCGAGGGGATTGAATTCTCGTCGCACCTCACCCCCGTGGGCGTACGACCAGTCTTCAGGCACGCGGCAAAAACGGACCTCCTGCTGGGCGCCGACCTGCTCGAGCCGAAGGTCCGGAAACAGTTGAGGGATCGCTTCGTTTACCTTGCGTACCTCCTGACTGATTCGATGTTCATGGCAAACAAGTACAACGCGGGTCACCCAAACTTCGATGCAGACCGATACATCTCTATCGCCGCCATTGCCATGCTTTACCCGGACCATCCGCATGCGAAACGATGGCTTGACCACGCGGTTCGCAGTCTTCGCAAGGCCATGAGGATTTACGTGATATCTCAGAGCGGCAAGTGGGCTGAAAATCTCGGCGGCTACTACAACTGGTCGACCAACATCATCGGCGGTATGGCCTGGGCTCTGAAGTTTACCGGCTCCGCCGATCCTTATGCCTGGCCTGAGTTCCAAAATTTCTGGCGGTGGGGTCTGGTTACCATGCTCCCGCCGAAACCCTCAACACGCCAACTGGGAAAGGTGGCAGCCAGTGAGCTCAAGAGAATCCGACTGACGGCAGGCGTTGGAGACAATGGCGGAGACGGTGGGCTCAGTGTGCATGGCGGATTTGCGCTCGCGGGAGCAGGTTTCCTGGAACATAACCCGGAACTTGCTCGGCAGCTTCTCTGGTTCTGGAATGAGGGCGGCCGGAGCGGCTACCGTCATTACCCGTATTCTCTGTATTTCGGTCTGTCGCCGGAACAGATTAAGATTGCGTCCGACCCGCGCTCAAAGCCCGAATTCCGTTCCCAACTGCTGGAGGGCTACGGAAGCCTGTTTCGTACGGACTTTGGAAAGCCAACAGAAAGCTATGTTCTGTACAAGAGCGGACCCGGAGGCTATCGCTATCACGGCGAGGAAGGCAGCTTCGTACTGTTTGGTCTCGGTCAGCCAATCGCGCTTGACGGCGGCAGGGGCTGGAGAGCGCACGAGCATGGCACAGTAACGTTCGGGGAGAAAATGCTCGGTCTGCACCGGGGCCGGATAGTGCAGTTCGATTCCACCTCGGGCATCGATTACGCCTGCGGGAAATTCCCCGGCTCTGCGGAGCAGTTGGCCTCTGTACCCGATCGTGCCCAATCGCAAAGCTCCTCGGGAAAAAGTCGGAGGTCCTTCTTCGGAAAGCTCTTCGAACGTCAGAACGGAACCCCGACCCCAGTTGTCCATGGACTTCTTTCTACGGGATTGGAGCCCAATTCTAAGGTCCTGGATTTTTTCGCCGCCAGCCGAAGCAGAGACGTCATGACGCGGCAGCTCCTTTACCGGCACAACGAATACCTCGTTGTTTGCGATCAGATGAATTCAGGGCTGTCCAGTGAATGGCACCAGCTACTTCTGGCGAAGGAAACTGAGCTGACGCGCAAACAGCTCATCGCCAGAGGGTGGCTTGGTGTTGATGTGACCGTCACTCTCTACCAGTTCGATCACAGGACCGCAAAGCTGCGTCCAGTCGAACCGGAAGAGGTGGTCATAGACGACCAGTTGCTGAAGCAGAAACGGCTTACGCTAAAGCAGGAGCCTGGCATCGGTGTTGTGGCGCTCCTCGATTTTCACAGGACAGACGAGAAGCCCTGGCGCGTCAAGACCAGAGGTCGCTCACTTGTCCTCACGTCACCGGACCGGAAAGCAGTCGAGACCATAGAGCTCCGTGGCGGCGAATCGCCCTCGGCTCGTTGGGAGAGGAAGGAAGGTCGCCAGGTCACAAAATGGGAACACACCAGGACCAACGATCCATGGCGGCCGGCAAGCCCAGCAATCCTCAGCGACGGTGAGGTCTTTGTGCGCGCCATGTCAGGCGCCACAGAAGAAGTGCCCGTCGCCGGCAAAGACATATTCTGCCCAGCCGGCAAAGCATCAAACGCTCAGCAGGCGCATGAATTTCTGTCCACTTGCGGAGCATCCATCGACACGCTGCGTCGAGCGAACCTTTTGAGCATGCTGGTCTTGGGCCCCAGGCACGTATCGGCCATCGAAAAGGGCGGTCCGGATGGTTTGCGATATCGCGAACTCAGTGACGCGGCCACACTCGCCGCTCTGGCTGGCCGTGCCGGGCATGCATCCCGCGCGCGATTACCGAAACAGGTCGTATTGATTCGCCTGGACGCACATAAGGACTCAATGTTCGCACGCCGCGCCATCACTCAGTACGCGGGCTTTGCAGTCGAGAATGTCGTGCTCGAAGATGTCGAAATCGGCAAGCTCAATGGATACGGCGCGGGTGTGCTGTGGCGAGTGCATAATCCAGAGCGCCTGTCAGGACCGGCGCTGCTTGCCATCCGCAGTTTCGTGGAGCAGGGCGGCACACTTCTGTGCGATCTGCCGGCCATCGAGGGCGACCAAGGAGCGGACACCTCAGCCTTTCTCGGCTTTCGTTCTGAAAATCCGGAAGCACGCGAATCCGTGGTGATCGAGCATCCGAAACTGGGACATGTAGAGCTCTCATCTCCCCAGCCCAGCGAAGAGCGCACACATGCCGGCCTGGGACTTTGGAACCTCAAACCCATCAAAGGAGCAGTCATCACCAAAGACACTGATGGCCGTCCGGCCGTCGTCACCCGGCCGCTTGGCAAAGGCCGCGTTATCACTTTCTGTTTTCGAGTCAGTTCTGTCGGCCCGGATCCAACGAACCAGTTCTACTTGGCAAAGCTCCTGCAATGGGCGCTGCAGGAGTCGAACCTGCATCCGCTCGTTGATGCCCCGTGGGTCGAGAAGACAATCATTCCCCAGGACAAAGGTGGGCTGCTTATCGGGGCCTGGAATCCCCTGCCCGTATCCGTTCACTCGCCGCTCAGACTCCCACATCATCGGGCCCCGGAAATCCAACCCGTCTACAGGTCTACAGGCGGGGACGTCGACGCGAGGCACATCGTCCTTCCAGGACGGAAATGGCTGGTTTTCAGTGTCAGATGAAAGTTGCACTCGTCATTTGCGGATGTCCCTCCTTACGGCCGCTGGCCGCAACCGAGGAATTCTTACCACAGATGGCAAAGCCATCCCACGGATCAGTTAGAGCGATTTAAACCATCCGTGGGATGGCTTTGCTATCCGTGGTACTTAATTCAATTCATTAAGGGTACACGCACATAACGCAGAAGTTCAGCAGGAGATCTTTACTACAGAGCCTTA
This sequence comes from Planctomycetota bacterium, assembly GCA_030740295.1. Next base: position 6,295 of record JASLXP010000285.1, on the reverse strand, counting down.
CATCTTTGCGCCGTATTGGAGGGGCAAATGCCGGAGACCTGGGCAAGCATTCGGCAGCGAAGCGAACTACTCCGCTCCGACGAATTGCTTGAACTGATCGAGCAGATCGTCAGGCGGGTCAAAAGGCATTTCGATCGCTCGTGCTTCGACCGTGCTCGCGTACCCGGCAAGAATCACAAGCCATTCATCAAGAGAGGTGGCGAGGATGCACGGGTGCGCTTTTCCATCGTCCTCAAGCCAGTCGAACATGGCATTGGTGTGGTTGGCCTGTCCGATGACATCTTCATCGGCATACACCAGCGGGCCTTTCTCGACCGTGCCGTCTGGGAGTGAGCGTTCCCAGCCGCTCATCCGCCAGTGCCGGAAGCCGTGTGTGCCGTAGACGGCAATGCGCTTGTGCATGTGACGTGCTCCTTCCTCAAACTCCGGTGCGCCTTCTCCGGCCATCAGCATGGCGCGGACCCCGTTCTCGAATGTGATGAGAGATTCAGCGGCCTTCGGGCTGGGGTGCGTGCCGTTGATGTCGTCGTACCCGGACGACGCACCGAAAACCGTCTTGGCCCTGGCGTAGCCGTTAAAGGCAAACATCAGATCGAGAACGTGGCATCCCTGTCCAGACATCGGCAGGCGGCAGGACGCGTCGATACATCGGACTTCGCCGATCTTGCCCTCCTGAACATCGGCAAGAAGTTCGAGGAATCTGGGGTGGTGACGAAGCTGGTGGTTTACGACGAATTTGGTCCCGGTCTCGGCGTCCAGCTTCCGCAAGGCCCTGTAATCATTCGCGCCGATGCAGACCGGCTTTTCCACGATTACGCCAGGCACACCCGCGTCGGACAGCCTGGTCATAAGCGGGACGCGAAGTGTTGGGTCAGTCACACAGTGCACCAGATCCGGCTTTTCGTTCTCGAGCATCTGGTCAAGGTCGGTGTACGGCGTGGCACTTGGCGCGAACTCATCGCCAAAAGGACCGAGCCGCTTTTCATCAAGATCACACAAGGCAACAATCTGGCCGCGAGTGATTTGTTGGTATGCCAGTGCATGGGCTCTAGCTCGCGGACCACAACCTAAAAACGCAGAACGGAAACTCATAGCAATCTCCTTTTCCCGGGCAGGTCGTCGCTTGCATGGCCGAAGCGCCGTCCCCGCCACGTGTCGCATGGTGTCAGAATCAAAAGTTACATTCTTCAGACGTGAAATATATACCGTTCACGATTCGTTACGGGGAGCTGAACCCTCTGCGCTCGCAACTGATGGCACTCCGCTATGGCGAACAGGATCTCCATGCCGTGGTGGGTCCGGTCGATGTCGCAGAGAGTGGGTCGATTCTCTTCGTGGGCTCCTATCAGGTCTTCAAGCATGTTAACTGTCGCGCTGCGGGGACCTGCCGGAGGCGGCAGTGTGGTTTCCATGAACGGTTTGAATCGCCCGCCCTCGTCCAGGGCTTTCCGTATCGAAAGATGAACTCCGTTATTGGCCAATCGAAAAACGCCTTCTGTTCCGTAGACTTCGAAATCGTGATGGCCGGCCGGGACATGATAGGCTGCCGTCCCGTTGTCGAACTCAATCTGATAGACCGCAGTGGGATCTTTATCCAGACGACCATTTTCGAACTCCAAATCCCGTGGAAGCAATTCACCCCAGACGCTCACCGCGTTGGGATCGCCGAGAAAGTACATCAGCGTGCTGACGGAGTGAACGTGGCCGTGCAGGAGAGTCCTTTGCCCATACTGAACCGCATGCGTGGGCACACCGATCTCTCCTGCTTCGATGCGACGGCGAAGATCCTGATACGGAGGGCCCCATCGGTGAAGCACGCCGGTAACATACTTCGCACCAGACTTACGAACCGCATCCCTCGCGGCGTCCGCTTCGGCCATTGAGCACCCCATTGCTTTCTCGCAGAAAATCATGGGCACGCCGGACTCCGCGACCTTGATGGTAAGCTCTGCATGGTTGTCGCCCTTCGTGCAGATGGCAACGACGTCCGGGCTCTCCTTGTCAATCATCTCGATGAAATCTTCGTAGAGGGCTTGGGTACCCCACTTCTCTTGAAACGCTTTCCGCTTCTCGGTCAAGAGGTCCGCTCCGGCGACAAGCTCAAGCCGCTCGCTTGCCTGGCAGGAAGCCGCAACGGAGTAGGGCAACGTTACCGGCGGGTAATCGAGTACCTCCTGATCGATGGTGCTGCCCATCCGACCCAAGCCGATAATGGCCAATCGATACGTTCTCATAATTTTTCCTCTTTACTTCAGTTGCAGATCTTCAGTTGTCACTTGAACACGAGATGCGAGGGCTCCCATTTCCCGCCGATACCAATCTGCCTGGAGCTAAGTGTCAGCATCCTACAGGCTATAGATCTGGACAGCGTTGGTATAGAACCACAGCTTCGCGATCCTCAGGGCCTCCTCTACGTCCATCTGTCCTCTGTCGATCCGCTTACCAAGAGCCCTGCTCACGATCTCTTTCGTCATGATGAGGTGACCATACACCTTCTCAACCGACACACTGTAGTCTGCGCCGAAAATGATCACGTTGTTGAGCGGAACCATGTCTATGCACTCGTCCAGCATACGAACTGTCTGTTCTGGGGACACGATAGTGTTCCAGCACATGTTAAGCGATACGTTCGGGAACATTTTGCCTATCAGGAGGGCCTCCCGCACGAATGGCATGCCGAGGTGAAACAGGTCGAATCGCACGTCGGGGTGCGCGGTCGCCATGGGGATGAGGTGACAGGGATGCGATTCTCTGAAGTCGCCCCAGACTCCTGAATGGCAGGCCACAGTAAGGCCGTGTTTCCGGGCGAAATCAAATGCCCGGTCGTAGATGACCGCCTTCAAGAGCTGAGTCTTGCGCGGGGTCAGGGCTTGGAGATTTTCATCACGTGCCAGGTCAGTGAATAGCGTCTCAGCTTCCTTCATGTCAGGTTTCTGATACTGAAAACAGATCGTCTTGAGCCCGTAAACTCCGCACCGCCGCAAACGTTCACCTTCTCCTTCTACCCAATCGAGGTACCCTTCGAGCGTTCGCTGCATTCCGGACGGTGGGCCATCCAAATACTGGCGTATTGCGGTGTCAGTAGCGTACTGAGGCACATGCCAGAGCGGCTTCAACAGGCCCATATCGAACTCCTCGTGATAGGCTTGGTTAACCACGAGAGCGGTTTCGATGTTGCACATCTCTCTGAGGATGCGGTCGTAAAGACCCTTTCTGTTGGACTCTTGGAGCTTTGCAGAGACCTCCTGGTAATTGTCCTCCGTGAGGTCGTTGTGCCCGAGCACATCCTTGACCCAGATCTGCGCGGGTCTGGCGTACGACCCGTGTCGGATGGACGAATAGAAAGGACTGAAAGCGTTCCATTTTTCGTCAAGTGGCATGGCATCGTCTTCCTTCAGACGCTCATAGACCACCGGATCCATCCCGGCCGAAATGAAATCGGCCCTCGTGTAGTGGGAGAAAAGTATGAAGAAGTCTACGTTCCGACTGACACGTGCTGACTCCGGCACCAGATGTTCGTGCGCGTCGATCACCGGAATGTCCCTGAGTGCCTCGAATAAGTCTCTCTCTGTTCTGCTAATGGTCTTCATGGGTCTCTTCCTCTGTTACTTGAACACCAGATCGAGGGTCTCCATATCCCGCCGAGACCAACCTTGTTCTCGACCAGCACAGTGATTTGGCTTGGCGCGCCATTCTTTGGACAGAAGATCTTCATTCTTGAAGCCCAACGCTTGAGTGGCCGCGCGGCATGATGTCTACTCATCCTCCGTCAGCCAGTAAGCCATATTGATCAGAATCTTCTCCTCTCCTTTTGACACTCCGTCTTCGGTGTTGTCTTTCGCTCCCAGTGCCATTCCTGAGACGATGACTTTTCCTTTGCCGACCTTACCGGCAACGACGACCGGTTCCCCGCCGATCCCCTTAACCATCGATGCCTGCACCAGTGCCTTTCCGTCAGCTCCTGGCTTGATGGGGAGGTAGTCGGGATAGCTGGAGCGGAACATGCCGCCTACCTGGAATACTGTTGCCTCCAATTGGTCCTGGAAGGCCGGGTCTTTCGCCAGGGCGGGTAATCGCCTCTTGCGGCTTTCGGCGTTGGCGATCGGATGGGCGGCCTTGATGATCATGTCCTTTACCGTCGAGATGTAGGCGCCGGTCGGCTCGCCAATCTGAGGGAACGGCGGGCGGCAGAGGGAGGGATAACCCGTGGCATGGTGACAGAGCAGAACAGAGCCGCCTTCAATGACGTACTCCTGGATGACTTCTTCCCAACCTTTCTGCATGACAGGAGGAAGCGCCTGATGGCCGATGTGGGAAATGATGACCGCGTCGTAGAAAGCGATTGTCTTGGGCTTCAGGTCCCAGATGAAGTCTACGTGCAACCTTCGCTTGCCGTGTATGGCGGCATAGATTCCTTCGTCTCCCTTGACCCTGGCCTTCCGGTTCTCGGACTCCTTCCCTTTGTCAGTCAGGATTGCGATATAACCCACACCCTCTTTCTTCTCTCTTACCGGTTCGTCTTCGCCTTCCTCCACCTCCTTCGTCACCACGAGGTCGAGAACGGCTCCTCCTGGGTCGCCGGAGTAGCAGAGCGCGTTCTTCAGGTAGAATTCGGTGGTCGCGGGCGATGCCATGTCTTTTCGGTCTCCAACATGGAAGAAGCTGACCTGTCGTCTGGGCAGTCGGACTTCCATGCCGTCTTTGCAGTCCTTCTGTTCGCCGGTTGAAAAATCGGTCAGGATTTCCGGCAGTTTCGAGTCAGTGAAAGTCACCTGCGCGGTCTGGTCGCTAAACCCGCGATTGTAAGCGGCAAGAAGGTGGTTCTTCCCGTTCGTGAGAAGATTCGTATCGATCGAATCGCCGGCGCCCTTCAAACCGATGGGCAGTCTGCCGGCCAATTCCTGTGCCAGACCCTCCACGAATTCAGCAATGTCTGGCTGATAGCTCACCTTTCCGCTGAGGAGGAGTGGGGTGAAAAGAATCCTGCCCTCGCCAACGTTCCTGGAGAAAAGCACAGGTTCGCCGGTCTCGAACTTCATGGCGACCTCGGAGCCCTTGTTCTCAACAGGCATCGCGTATCCGTCATAGGTGAAAGGGTGAGGCCCGCTTGTTTTTCCTGCCTTCTGCGACAACTCCCCTTTGGGACTCAGCCTGGTAAGTTTCTGGATGATTGGATTGCGCAAACCCTCTGCCTCGATGATGACTTTGCCGCCACCACTGAGATATTCCTGAATCACCTTCGCATAGCCGTCGGACAGGACGGGATTGTTAGCAACGATAAGGAGGGGATAAGCTTTAAGATTCTCGACCGAAAAGTATTTGGAAAAGATGATGTTCGCCTGGAGCCTCGTGCTAGTGACAATGTTCCGAATTCTGCCGTCATATACTGAGCCGCCGGTAGTCCACAATCCTCTCTTGATGGAATCGATCAGTCCCTCCCGGTCACGAAGCAGGGCGACGTGTCTGACCGGCTCATACTGGGCGAGCATGTCTCCAAGCCCGGTGTAATCGATGCGCCGGTAGTTCTTCTTTGCTTCTTCGTAGACGAGCGTGAAGATCGAACCGGGCGAGAAATGGAACAGGCCGTCGATGCCCCACATCAGCAGGTAGTCCATGTTGGGTCGGACCGTTTCCGGCCTCTGGTCGCATCCCCAGTACATCATGATCGGCTTTTCGTTATTGAAGGTTGCCCGCATCATTTTCGTGTAATACTTCCACGAAGGTGTGGGTCTCCCGTAAAGATCCATGGAGAGCGAATCGAGGAAGTCCGAATGGCGTTCCCAGTCGTGAGGGCCGCCCACGCTCACGTTGGTCATTGAAGTGACATTGACCTGGTCAGAGAGAACGACTTTCTTGTTCTTCTCTCGGACGGCGTCTGCCATTTCGCGAAGGCGCCTGGTGTACTCGTCCATCTGAAACAGGACAGTGTTGTGGTGCGCGGGCAACTGCAGCTTGTCCATCTCTACCTTGGCGGGGGTCTCCATCCCGTATTTTTTGCGGAAGGCTTCCTTGTGCTTATCGGTGCTGATGCGCCAACAGGACTCGTCCTTGAGTGGATAGATTTCGAAATCGTAATTTCCCAGTTCCCTGGCGGTGGAAGTGCTGTATCGAGGAGCGCTGATCTCGACCCCCATTCCCGCGGCGTGTCCCTGTTCCAGCAGATTGTCGAGGAATTCAGTGCGCGGCCCTTCCGCCAGTGCGCTTTTCCAAAATGGTTTGTATGCCCAGAAGGAGAGCCAGTTTGCCCCGTCTCGCTTCAACGTCTTGATCAGATGGGGCAGGACCCGGTGCGGCG
>JASLXP010000284.1 GCA_030740295.1 Planctomycetota bacterium | reverse complement strand
CGTGCAGGAGTCGAGGGACACCGCGCAGGACGCAGCTCCTGCAATCGAGTTGCGCGACCGCCTGCGCGCAAAGGTGAAGAAATCATGGGGCGCGGCCGGGATGGTCTTTTGCCTCATCGTATTACCCGGATGCTTCACTCGCACGATCCACGTACCCGACGGAACGCCAGTGCGCCTTCGTGAAACCATCGAGGGTGCGAAGGTTTGGGTGCTCGACAAGGAAGGCGGGCCCGTTCCCGGAAAGATGGATTTGCCGGAGGGCTGGTACGCGCTGCCGTTGGAACCGGAGAAGGAGAATTGATCTATGCCCTCTCTGAATAAGCTATGTGAGGTGAACTTCGAGATGTTTGCCAAGCGCTCGGGCGACCTTGTCAATGGTCGAAAGCTTCACGTCCATTGCGTGGTTCTCCAACCGCGATATCGCGGTCCTCTTAGTGTTAATCATCTCGGCCAGTTCAGTCTGAGAAAGACCAGCATCTTCGCGTGCTTGCTTAAGAAGAACGCCGACCTTGAAGCTCTCGTATCCGTCATCAAAAGTGACTGCGAGTTCGGGATTTTTCTTCTTCCATTTCTCGATGGAACGGTCAAGGTCGCTTTTCTTCTTCGGCATGGCTTATCTCCTTTTCTTACGCGACAGGTAGTCACGTCTGTAGCTTTCGGCTCTTCGAATCTGTCTTGGATCGGTCTTCTGGCTCTTCTTGCTGTATCCGTGAGTCAGAACAAGAACATCTCCGCGAATGAAAAAACTGAAGACACGGTAGGCATTCGAGCCTCTTCGTATCCGGCATTCCCAGATTTCCTCCGTGTCCTTCAACTTCTTGAAGTATTCCGCAGGCACTCGGTCCAAGTCCTCGATCAACTTGAGCACCCAGAAGACTTTCTGCTGGTCCTTCGGCGGGAGAGACTCAAGGAAGTCTTCAACGGGGCACCGGCCGTCACTTGTCCGCAAGTATTCAAGTCGTCTCGACATTTGAAGAGGGTAACCCGCATGTTACCCCGTGTCAAAGGAGGTGTCTGATGGCGAGTGCCAGAGGAATACGGGCGGGCGCGGCATCAGTACGGGTTTCCAGACCATCGGGGTAAGCCTCTCGGCTGAAGCACGAACACCTGAAGACATTGCTGAGATCCTGCTGATGGTCATGACCGTGAAGAAGAAGGCGCAGAAGAAATAGACTCGCCCGATCGTGGGCGTTGAGTTCGCCACCTCACCCGGTGAGCTGCAGGAGAGTTCGTGGCCGGTCACCTTTACCTCAATTTTTGTCCGTCGTCTCTCTTCGGGGTGTACCGCGTGTGACGGCGGTTGATTGGCGAGTCGCATGTTCGATAGAATCGGAGTCTGTTGGGAAGTGGGCTCGACCTGCCCTCTCCCGCTTGCTTCCATTTGATTCGCACACTCACGAAGCAGCGATTCGCGAGGCTGTGTTCTTTGCGAACGGAGGTAGATGATGAGCGCGTATCGATGGTCCCCGACCATTTGGCGAGGCCCTCTGACGATCACCCTGTGTCTCGTCGTTCTACGCCCCGGCCCGGGCGCCGCAGAGACGGGTGACAACCGAGAGGAGCTCACACAGCGGCAACATAAGATCCTTCAGGATTACCTCGGCCGCCAGGAGCGAAAAGGGAAAGTCGTCGCCCAGATCGAGAAGCAATTCGGCAAGCCTTTCTCTGAATTCACTGAGGATGAATACACCCGATTCACGAAGGCGCTGGACTTTGATGATGTCGATGACCTGCTGAAGTGGTCCCATGTCACCGGGATCCCAATAATCGCCATTGTGAAGGGGAACGACTTCTTCCGATACAACGCCCACCTGCTGGCCGACCGCGACGCAGCAGGTCGCTTGTCCGCGGAAGATCTGAAGAAGCTCGACAGCAAGTATTCCCGGAAGACACACGAACTGAGTATTCTGAACGCAGAGGGCACTTCCCTGCCGGTCCGCAACATCGCCGCGGCATCCGTCCGGACACTGGCCCTCGTGGGCCAGACCCGGCACAACGAAGGATTCAGTGAAGACAGGACCGCGCTGAAAGTACTCGCTCCGTATCTGGCTCGACTCGACGAAGTCGATTATCTACCGGAGGTCCACACTGGGATTCGGAAGCTGCCCCTTTCGGTCGTCAAGGTGCTTCGCGGCAAGGCGATCTACCTGTCCCTGCGGGGTAAGGGCGAGTGCACGACCATCTGGCACTGTATCGGTACTGACCTGTATCCGGGATCTGCGGGCATGCAGCCCTGCGTCTTCCTCGAGAAGATGGCGAACGGGCGAACCGGCGACGCGTTTATTCTTGGGGTCGGACGCCTCATCCGTGAAACGGTGCTCGAAAGCGAGTATTTCGGCCTTTACGCCCACCCGCTTCAGTTCACCGAGTTCCAGAAGCTCAACCCCAAACGACGAAATGTCTTTGGAAGGCGGCGGGACAAGCTTCCCCAGACCGAACACGGCTACATCGGCGGCGAGGCACGGGCGGATGCAACGGCCAACTTTGTCCGTCACTTCTTTGCCTACGTAAACGCGAGGGAGGCTTTCCACACACAGGCCAAAAAGGAGGAAGGGGAAGGGCACCCCGAGTTGATGCGGAAGTATGAGTTTATGCAGAAGCTCGTTGAACATACTCCCACGACGTTGGAACGGCTCTCACGCGAGTTTTTGACCCGGGTAGATCCCGAAAGGCAGCGCGGGATCCTGCAGGAGTACCTCGCCCGACAGGCCGAGAAGGAGACTGTCCGGACGAATACGGAAAAGGAGTTCGGCAAGCCCTTCCCTGATTTCACCAGGGAAGACTACGCCCGTTTCATGAAGGTACTGGACCTGAATAACGATGACGATCTCTGGAAATGGTCCCACGTCACGGACATCCCTTTCGCCGCCCTCAATAAGAGAAGCATCACATTCCACAAGAACTCGCATCTGCTCGCAGACACCAGAGCAACCAGGGCGATGTCCTACCGTGACATGTCCGCTCTGCGAAGCAGTTTTGATCGGGCTAAGAGCGAGCTGCGACTGCAATTGGAAGGCAGGCCGCTGAAAATCCGCGACCTACCTGAGGGCGTCATCCGGCTGACAACGAGGACGGGTGACCTGGTACACAACAAGGATTTCGCCGAGGACAGGATCGTCTACGAGGCACTCGAGCCATGTCTTGTACGGCTCTCTGACCTGGAGAATCGAGAGGAAATCAGCGAGGGGATACGGATGCTTCCGCTGTCGATTGTGAAGGCGCACCGCGGCAAAGCATTCTATCCAACGACCCTGTCGAGGACCGGCTGGGCCGTCACATGGCGCGTCAGCAGCGACAAGACTGTCTCGTACGTGGGCATGCAGTCCGGCAGTTTTGTCGAGCCAAGACGCGACCCCAGACGGGCCAGCGTTTCCGGTGACGAATTGGTGGATAGCGGTCTGAGCAGCTTGAAGGGCTCCTCAGCGGACAGCCTCGTGCACGAGGCCGGACATATCATCGATCACTCGGTCATCGGTGGACGCTCCGGCGCTGCCTCCTTCCCCTGCCAGTTCCCCGAATTCAAGAAGCTTCTTGATGAGAAGAACCGTGTCTTCGGCAGCGGCGACAGCAAGGTCAGCCAGACGGACTACGGATACATCAGCAGTTACTCCAAGGTCAACGCTCAGGAAAGTTTCGCCGAACATTTCTGGGCCTACATTCGCGATAGAAAGGGCTTTCTCGCGCGTGCGGGCAAGGAGACGGCCCAGGGACATCCCGAGCTGACGCAGAAGTTCAAGTTCATGGAAAAGCTCATCGACCACACCCCGGCCACGATGGAGCGGCTCTCCAAAGCGTATCTGGCGAAGAAGGAACTGGAACTGAAAAAGCAGATGGCGAAGGACGGGGTCAAGCGCAAGAAACGGCAGGGCGAGATCCTCAAGGAATACCTCGCCCGGAATGGGGAGAAGAAAGCGGTTGTTGCCAAAGTTGAAAAACAATTCGGCAAACCGTTCCACGAGTTTACGAATAAGGACTACGCCAGGTTCATGGAGGGCCTCAACCTGGACAAGGACGAGGACGTGTGGAGGTGGTCGCACGTCACGGGCATTCCTATCCTCGCCCTCACCAAGACCAGCCGCTTCTTCCGTGTGAACGCCCATGTCCTCGAAGACGTGGAAGCGGCATTCCGAATGAGTAGCCGCCAGCTCTATCAGCTCAAGTCATCCTACGACAGGAAGACGGGGCAGATACAGGTCAAGGACGCATCGGGCAAAGCGCTGCCAACGCGCCAGACCCCGAAAAGAACAATCCTCACGACGGCAAGAACCAGCGGCTTCTGGCATCTGAGCGACTTCGCCGAGCCTCGCATCGTCCACGAGGTGCTTGCCCCCTGTCTTCTGCCTTTCCGTGACCTCGGGTACCGCTCTGCGATCGGGGGATGGATTCGCTCCCTGCCGCTGTCTGTTGTGCAGGTCTATCGCGGGAAGGGAATCTACTTCACCACGCTGAAAGGCAGGAGCTACGCGCCCACAATGCCCGTCAGCAATACCACCTACCAGAGCCACGCGGGCCTGCAGACCGGCCTCTATGTGGAAATGAGGAACGACGGCCCGAAAGGAACCGGGCAGAACTTTGTGCACGAGTTCGGGCACATCCTCGACTACGTCGTTCTCAAAGGCGGATACGGTGGTTACCGGGCCCCCCATCAGTTCCCGAAATTCAGAAAGCTGATGCCCGAGAAAGAGCGCGTCTTCGGCATCCGTGATGACAAGGTGCCCCAGACACCGTTCGGCTACATCTCCCGATACTCCAAAGCCAACGCGCAAGAAAGTTTCGCCGAGCACTTCAGGGCCTACATCCTTGAGAAGGAGAAGTTTCTGAAACAAGCCCGGGAAGAGGAGTTGAAAGGCCACCCCGAGCTGATGGAGAAGTTCCGGTTCATGGAGAAGCTCCTGGACAACACATCGACGACGATGCACCGGCTCTCGAGGAAGTGGCTGCCGATGGACGCCCGTTGGACGAAACTTCGCGGGGAACTGTCTGGTCTGTACTCCGCGCAGAAACTCCTCGAAGGTGACCTCGTAGCTTCCCTGAAAGGGCTGATGGAGGACAGACTGTCTCTTGCCTTCAACGAGAGTGAGGAGCAGGACGGTGCCAGCGCCGCACGCCAGAAGACCTTCGACGCCCTCCTTCGAGATGTGGGACGTCTCGAAGACAAGGAAAGATCCATCGCGCTTGCCGCGCTTCTCGGGGTGAAGCTCGATATCACATTCAACCGCAGGTCCACCACCGAGGTGCCCGCGATGACGGTGACTGTCCGAGGCGCCACCGCGGGGAAGACCACCGGGACCGTCACCTGCGACATGCTGCCCGACGGGAGGTCTGCACCCGGCCCGGCCCCCACGCCCATCGCGCTGGCCGCCGGCAGGAACACCACGATCGATTGGTTGCCCGAGGCGGTCGAGGATGCCGACCTCTCGATGTTCATCGCCCGGGCCACCGCCGATATCAGTTGGAAGAACTACCGATTCGCCCTGACGAAGAAGGTGACAGGCCTTCCGTCCATACCCACGTGGCACGTGATCGGCCCGTTCGACAATCCGGGCGGAGCCACAGCGGACGTGAAGCATCCGCCGGAAACCGTACCGATCGATCTGGAGAAGACCTTCAAGGGACGGGGAGGCAAAGTCGTCAAGTGGAAACGAATCACATGGACTCGAAGTTGAGGCCAGATGCAGAGATGGTAGTTGATTTCAGCAGGCTCTACGGCGCCAGCAGCAACGTCGCCTCATACTCCGTGGTGAGGGTACACGCGGCCGAGAAGACCGACGCCCTTTTCTCGTTCGGCTCTGAAGACGGCGCTGTTGTCTGGGTGAACGGGGAGAGAAAGCACAGTTGGCTTGGAGGGCGACGCACATACGTCTCGAAAGGGACGGCCGTTCCGATTCAACTGAGGAAGGGCCTCAACGAGATCCTTGTCAAGGTCACTCTCAGCAGCAGAGGCTGGCTACTCGGCGCCCACCTGACTGACCCTGACGGAGATCCCCTGGAAGGGATTCGGTACAACCTGAACCGTGATCGAGAACCCGGAAACCAACAGCGCAAGTCAGGTCAGACGGGAGAGCTCGATTATCCCGTGCCGTCCGAAAAACCATAGGACCTACCTCACGCCCTGCGGGCATGGACGATCAAGATGGGGCCTTCCCGAAAATTCCCTCGGGATGGACGCCGTCAGCGAAATACGCGGTGGCCTGTGCCAAATCTCTTGTATCGGTCATCCAGTTCAGTCTAGAAATTACCATCGTCAAACCTGCTGAGGACCGAAACGTCAATCACGCGTTGGATTTCCGGAGCCCCGTAGGTGGCTTGCCCGGTCAGCACTTTCAGATTTGGAAGGATCTCCGCCTCGCCAGAGCCATGCGTGTGGCCGCACAGAACAAGCATCTCAAGATCAGGATGGGCTTCCATCGCCTGCCGAAGAGCTTCGCCTGTTGCCTGGCACGCGAAGAAAGGTGACCAGTCCCGGCCCGATGTCTGGCCTTCGTGCCAGCAGGCTTCCACCCAGGGCGGAACGTGGGTGAGCACGATGACAGTGCTGAAGCGGTCGAGGGCGTGCGGCAGCGCATCCATGAAGTGTGCGGCCGCTTTATCACCGAGCTCGTTAAGCTTGGACAGGAGGCCATTCGGACCTAGTCCTTTGAGTTCAGCAATCAAATTGAAGTCATTCAAGCGAACCGGGGAATCGTGATAGTTGCCAAATCTACCATCGCCCCATCCACCGTGTCCCAACAGCCCCACATCTGACGTGAGTTCAACAACACCGGATTCAGGCAGCCAGTGTAGCCATTCAGATTTACGTGTTAGTTCCGATGCTTTGCTCCGCATCTCAGCAATGCTGCCGTGATAGGCGTCGTGGTTCCCGAGAACGAAGTAGGTCGGGATCTGCAGTTCATCAGCGAACTTTTTCAGGTGGCCATCGAACGAATGAGCTTCACCGATATCGCCTCCGATCAGCAGAGCTGTCGCTTCTGCCTGTTTGATTTCGTTGAACAAAATCTCAATGACCGCGTCAGAGCAGAAATTCAGATGCAGGTCAGTTGTCCAGCAGATCTTCATGGTCAAGAATCTTAGCGAGATTTGCGATTGTTCAAGGTATTCTCCTTGTTCGGGCGA
>JASLXP010000283.1 GCA_030740295.1 Planctomycetota bacterium | reverse complement strand
TTGGCTGGTCGCTCATGATGGGTCTCGGGGTCAGACTTGGGACACATCAACGGCATGAGATTTATGCCGCTTTTCCAATCATTCGACAAGTGGCTCAGTGGTGGGGATACCGCAACTGTGCAGCTTGCGCAGAACCGCGTGATGAAGGCATCACTCACATCACTCTTCCAATCAAACAGCGTGATCACCCATCACTTCACCATTCCATCACTCCTCCATTCCAAACCCAAAGGCGAGTTCCATTCTGAACTCTATCATTCCGCCGCACGGAATGGCATCCATTGACACCGCACGACGGAGATTGATAATCTGCCCCGTGTGAGGGCCTTCAGCGCTGGCTATAAGTGGCTGTTTGGCAAAGGCTAACGGGCTGCCGACGGTGAGTCGCCATCAGTTCGCGTTTGGCTGGCACAAAGTTCGGCTTCAGTTCACATGTTACCCCCATGCAGATTCGAGAGTTCCTTCGAGGAAAATCTATTCTGATCACCGGCGCTACCGGCTTCCTCGGCAAGCCGCTGGTTGAAAAGATTCTGCATGACGTGCCGGATATCGAACAGATTTATCTGCTCATCCGGCCCAAGGCCAAATCGAACGGTGAGGTGATTACCGCGGCCGACCGATTGCGAAGTGAGCTCCTGACTTCGGATGTCTTCGACCGCCTGCGAAAGAGCCGGGATGATTGCGATGAATTCATGGAATCGAAGCTCACCGCTATCGGTGGTGATGTCTCCCTCGAAGGCCTCGACATTGTGCCCGAGGAATACGAGCACCTTTGCAGGAATGTCGAAGTTCTTATCAACAGCGCGGCAGTGGTTGTCTTTGATGAGCGTCTGGATTTTGCGGCACAGCTCAACGCGCTCGGCCCGTCGCGGCTGCTGAATTTCGCGAAGAAGTGTGAGAAGAATCCAGTCTTCATTCACGTATCGACCGCCTACGTAAACGGCCAGCGGCTGGGAGACGTTGACGAGATCCTCTTCACCCCCGGCAGGAGTATCGCACACGAACAGATTGGCGATGCCGCACCGGAATTTGTCCTGGAAAAGGAAGTGGAATTCGCCCTTGCCCGGGGCCGCGAGGTCGAAGAGGAAGCTCGCCAGCCGGAAATGTTTGAACGTTTTCACAAGGCTGCTCTCAAGGAGCTCGGGCCGAGCTACAGGCCCGGCAGCGCAAAGGTAAAAGCGCAGACGGAACACGAGCGAAACAGATTCGTCAGAGAAAAACTCGTCAAGATGGGCATGGAGCGTTCGCGCCTCCACGGCTGGCATGATACTTACACTTTCACGAAGGCCATGGGCGAACAGTTCCTGATCCGAGATCGCGGGGATATCCGCGTCGCCATCGTCCGGCCCTCGATCATCGAGAGCTCTTACAGCGAGCCGTCGCCCGGTTGGATCGATGGCTTTCGGATGGCCGATCCGCTCATAGCGGCTTACGGAAAGGGACGCCTGAAGGATTTCCCCGGCAACCCGGATGGTGTGCTCGACATCGTCCCTGCTGATTGCGTGGTTAACGCGCTGCTCGCATCCATTCCACTGGCGGCGGAGTCTGATGAGGTACAGCTCTTTCACGTGGCCACGGGGGGGCAGAACCCCGTCAAGCTCAAGGACGTGGTGCGTAACATCAGAGAGTACTTCACCGCCAACCCTTTCAGAAAAAAATCCGGCGAGCCCATCCCGTTGAAGGATTGGTCGTATCCAAGCCGCGCACAGTTTGAGCTCTCCAACCGGTTGAAGGTGCAATACCCGCTGGCCATCGCTTCCTGGTTCACGCGCAATGTGCCGGGCCTGAAAAAGCACCACAAAAGGGTCTCCATTGCCAAGACCTCGGCCGAACGCCTGACATATTACGCGGACCTCTACGGCCCTTACGTGGAATACGGCTGCAGGTTCGGCACGGACAATACAAAAGCGCTTTTCGAGGGACTTTCCGATGAGGAAAGGGACATCTTCAATTTCGATGTCTGCAGAATCGATTGGGACAAATACGTCCAGGTAATCCACGTGCCCGGCCTCAAAAGGCACGTCCTCAAAATGGAGACGGTGGACGAAGAATCGCCGCCGGACAAACACGCGGACACACCCCGTGCCCTGGAAGGCGCGAGTGAAAGCCTTGAAGGCGGCATCGGGACGATTCAGGATCTTTACATCCACAGCGCTGTGCGGTTCAAGGCCAAGACAGCCAGCCAGATTAAACGAGACGATGAGTGGGTGAAGTACTCTTACGAAGACCTGCGCGCCCACGCCCGGCAGATTCGAACCAGTCTGGCCAGACAAGGGCTCGCGAAGGGAGACCGCATCCTCCTGCTCGCGGAGAATCAGCCCGAGTGGGGCATCGCCTATCTGGGCGCTGTATCTCTGGGAATGGTCGTCGTGCCTCTCGACCGGCAGACGCCGGGCGCGGAAGTGATGCGCGTGGCCGCGTTTGTCGAGACGAAGCATCTTCTCACGTCAACGAAATCTTTCGAAAGCCTCAGAAAACAGGTGGGTGAAGACATCAGCGATCTTTGCCCGCTCAGCATCAATAACTTTGCCCTGCCGTTGGATGCCGATCCGGCCAGCGGGATGCCCTACAAGGAAGAAGAGGTAGAGCCCCGCGTGGAGGTAAAACCCGAGGACCTTGCCTCGATCATTTTTACTTCCGGCACGACGGTCGAACCGAAAGGCGTGATGCTCACCCACGGAAATTTCATCGCTAACGTGAAGGGCACGGCCGAGGTCCTCGCGCCATACGAGACGGATCAATTCCTGTCCGTCTTGCCGATGAACCACGCGCTCGAATTCACATGTGGTTTTCTGATGCCGATTTTCGGCGGTTCAACGGTCTCATTTGTCACCGCGCTTAAATCGAACGTCATTTTGGGAACCATGCGTGAGACCGGCACGACCTGCATGCTCGGCGTGCCCAGGCTGTTCAAACTGTTCCACGACGGCATCAAGAAAGAAATCAAAAAGGCCGGTGCGATTACGAGCGGCGTGGTCGGCGCTTTGAAGACCGTCAGCCATGCCTCGCACGCGGTGACGGGAGTGAATTCCGGAAGAAAACTGTTTGCCAAAGTGCATGAAAACTTTGGCGGCAAAATACGAGTCTTTGTCAGCGGAGGCGCGGCGCTCGATCCTGAAATCTTCGAAGATTTCCAGACCATGGGCTTCCCCATCTGTGAGGGATACGGCCTCACAGAAACCGCGCCGGTCTTAACGGTCAATCCGCTGGAACAGACCAAGAGTGGCGCGGTCGGGCCGCCGCTTCCGAACGTCGAAATCCGCCTTGAAAACCAGGATGCGACCGGCGTCGGTGAAATTGTATCCCGAGGCCCGACAATCATGGACGGCTACTACAAGAACGAAGAGGCCACCAACAGCGTGCTCAAGGACGGCTGGTTCCACACCGGCGATCTCGGCAGGCTGGATGACGATGGCTACCTGTTCATCACCGGCCGCGTCAAAGACCTCATCGTCACTCCCGCGGGCAAGAATGTTTACCCGGACGAAGTGGAAATGCTTTACCGCGATCTGCCGGGTATGAAAGAGATGACCGTCCTCGGCGTCAAGGCATCCAAGGGCCTTGGCGAGCAGGTGCATATGGTCGTCGTGACGGAAGAGGATTCGGAAGAGCAGCGGGCATCGCTCAACCAGGCCGTGCAGAAACTCTCGCGGGACATTCCAAGCTACCAACGGGTGCAGAAGGTTCACTTCTGGACCGAAGATCTGCCGCGCACACCCACTCTCAAAGTCAAAAGAAACCAGGTGCGGCAGTCCGTTATTGAAGGTGACGCGCCACGAAAAGAAA
This sequence comes from Planctomycetota bacterium, assembly GCA_030740295.1. The sequence continues at coordinate 2,285 of JASLXP010000283.1, read as the reverse complement.
CCGCAGCCTCAGCCGCGGCCGCCCAGGTAGAAGAAGGCTCCCTCGAAACCGAAGTCAGTAAAGTACTCGCCGAAGTCGCCCGCATTCCTGCCAGCGATATAAAAGACGACCATGACATCCAGTATGACCTGGGGCTCGACTCCCTTGAGAAGGTCGATTTCCTCGTCCGTTCCGAAAAACGCTGGGGTGTAAAGCTGCCGGAAAGCCTGGCCACCCGCCTCCACCGTGTGCGCGATGCTGTGGCCATCATCGACGAAGCGGTGACCAACGCCCATGTCCAGGGCGAGCCGGAATCAGCCGAGGCAGCCGCGGCCGATTGGTCGAGCATCCTTGAAAAAGGAGAGCTGGAGCCGCAGGACCTCGCGGCCATCGCCGGCCGCAACGGATTCAACGGCCCCGCCCGGGCCCTGCTCCACGGCGGTCTGCGCACCTTCTGCAAAGCGTGGCTGTCCGTGGAAAGCGAGGGAACGGAACACCTGCCCAAAAGCGGCTCGTACATCATTGCGGCCAATCATTCGAGCCACCTGGATACGCCCTCCATTCTGGCTTCCATACCCGGACTGCGTGAACGCATCCGGATTCTTGGCGCCCGTGATTATTTCTTTAACACCCGGCTCAAGAGCTGGTTCTTCCGGAACTACATGAACGTGCTTCCGTTCGATCGGAAAGAAAACTTTCTCGAAGGCCTCCGTGTGGCTCGGGCCTGTCTCGAAAACGATTACGTCCTTCTGATTTTCCCGGAAGGCTCCCGCTCGCCGAACGGCGAAGTGCAGCCCTTCAAGGTCGGCCTCGGCATCATCGCACATGAGCTGCAGGTTCCGATCGTGCCGGTCCGGATTCAGGGCACTTATCAGTCACTGCCAAAGGGCGGCAGATTTCCTCGGATGCACCCGGTGAAGGTGAGCTTTGGCGAGGCGATTACGCCGCAGGGCGAAGATGTGCTGGAGGAGCGGCCCAATCAGTTCCCCCTCTACCAGCAGATTGTGGACGAGGTGCGCGACCGCATCGTGGAGCTCGGCGAACCTGCTGGCCAGACAAGCTGACATGCGTGCAGCCTTCTTCGACGTCGACGGTACCATCGTAAAGTCGAATATCGTCATGCCCTACGTCCACATCCGCCGGTCCGAGCTCTCGTTTATCTGCAATCTCTTCTGGACGCCGTTCTTCCTCCTGAAGGCCCTCACCTACATCATCGTCGACAAGATCGACCGTGCGACATTCAACCGCGTGTTTTACCGAAACTACCGGGGCCGTTCGGTCGAAGATAAAGAGAAGATGGCCAAACTTTGTTTCGAAGCCTACATCCGCCCAAACATCTTCGAACAGGCGAAGGAACGAATCCGCCAATTGAAGGAAGAGGGCTACTTGATCGTCCTCGTCACCGGCTCACTGGATTTCCTCATACAGCCGCTGGCAGATGAACTGCAGATCGAGCACCTGATCGCTGCAAGACTCGAAGAGAAAGATGGCCGCTTCACAGGGAAACTCGACGGCAATCCCGTCAGCGACAAAGAAAAGGCAACGCGCATCAGGGCCTACGCCGAGGCCAATAAGATCAATCTGCCGGAAAGCCAAGCCTACGGCGATAGCATGGCCGACCTGCCCATGCTGGAAAGTGTTGGCGAGCCGCATGTTGTGATGCCGGAAGAGAAGCTGTCAGCGGCGGCAAAGGAGCGCGGTTGGCCTATGGAAGAGTGGGTGTGAACAGTCGTCAGATCGCTCCAGTCAGAAATTCTTCAAATACCAGATTCAGGGCTGAACTTCTGTCTTCAAGGTCGACGATTGCAGCTTTCCGCTTTTCAAGATTAGCGATGTATGTCTAGGGAACGCGCGGAGACGGCCTATCTCACCTGCAAGGCATTGTCGAAACCGTTGCCCTCGCCACTCGACAAACTTCCCAGCGGAAGAGTGAAGCAGCTTCCGCAATGTGGCGGTTCTTATCCGATCGAAGACCCCGCTGCCGCGTGCGGCGAAGCGAAAACCCAGCCCTTCCGTGATGATCAAATGGAAAAGCAGGGCAAGAAGATCGGGTTCGACATCTATGACAAGGCGACCAAACGTACCTTGAAGCACGGCGAGATCGACGCCTCGAAGTGCAAGCCCGGTAAATACGAGGTCTATTTCGTGAGCAAGACGACTATCCCCCGCGGCGGTCTGGTCGCCTTCGACTCGTGGTGGGGCGTAGTGGGTTCCCTCGCTCCGTACTATTCCGCAGGAGACGAGTTCCTCTCTTCCTTATTAGCAGTTTTAACATGACCCCCTTCTCTCGCTCCCTGATGCTGGCC
>JASLXP010000282.1 GCA_030740295.1 Planctomycetota bacterium | reverse complement strand
AATGAGGAATCAGGGATCCTGAATCTGGAACCAAGAGTTTATGATTCCAGATCCCTGATTCCTCATTCCAGGCACCTGATTCCTGTTTTCCCTTACTCGCTTTGATTGCGAATGATGATCACCGGCCGCCGTTCGGGGATGGTGATGCTCGATCGTGAGAGCTGCCGCTCCAGCCGGCCGATCCTGTTTTCCAATTCCTTTACCTTTCTTTCCGCTGTCAGGCGCAGTTTGCGTTCCGCGGCCAATGACGTTTCAGCCTTGACGGCTCGCCGCCGTTGTGACTCGAGTGATTCGGAAAGGTATCTTTCGAAGAGCGCCACGCTGTCCGACTGGACCGGAATCTCTTCGTTTTCCAGGGCCTGGGTTATTTCTTCATCGCTGTGTTTTGCGTGGGCCGCATTCTGGCGCGTCATCCAGACGCCATTGTGCTGGACGTTACCGAGCTTGACATTCGCTCCGTCATGCTGTGAATCGATCTCGAGCGTTATCTGAAAAGCGCGGCGGGCTTCACGGGACAGATGTTTTCTCTGCTCGCACCAGATCCCGAGGTTGTACCAATGGTCTGCCTTTGTATCGTCCATCTTGCGCAGACGGCTCTGGTATTCGCTCAGAATCTTCTGGTTCTTCGTCTGCATCTTCTGAATCCGAGCAATGCGATCCTTGGGGATCGTCACCTGCACAGACATCGCCCCGAACAGAACCGACAGCTGCACCTCATCCCTTGATTCCTTTACGATCGTCCCCTCGCGTTTTGAGCCGTCTTTGAAATGCACCACATCGCCAAAGCCGGCGCCGCAGACGGCAAGTGAGAGCAGGAAAAATGAATGTCGCATGGCGGGCTCCTCTTGCGGGTTCGTGTGCGGGTGATGAATGAAGAATATCAGGGCACGATTGCGCTTCAATGGTCAGCGAGACTTTGGCGACACCTGGGAACAGCGCTGAAAACATCGGACGGCCATTTTCAGGCGGTATTCGACATCGAGTCATGGAACCCCAGCCATGACTGCTTTCAACGCGCCGCGGCAGATTCGGACATCGGAAATGGCGCCCTTGAAGTAAGTCTGTGTACCGTACCCGATGAATAACGGGCTGACATTGGTCAGGTCGAAGGTTGTCCGTGCCGGGGCACTGCTGACGGCTGATAGGTCACCGTTGATGTAAAGCCGGGTCTGCTTTCCCTCGCGAACGGCCGCGACGTGCGTCCAACTGCCGCCGATATCGTGCTCATGGCTGCAGACCTGGCCTGCGGTAAATCCGTGAACGCGCCCCAGGGTGTCCTCCGCGTCCTGATGCTCGGCCCGGCTGTAGCAGGTCCCGGTTGCCGCGCACAGTTGGCCGGCATAAGCGTTCAGAGAGGTCACTCGGCACCAGGTGTTGACATCGTCGTGCTGCCAGTCAGGCCGGCTGGCAAGAGAGGTCATAAGGGTCCAATTCCCATCGGATTCGTAACGCCAGACCTGGCTCTTGGGAATCAATGCCGCGTAAAGTTTGCCGTTGTATACGCGCAGGTCCATGACTTCGTTGCATTCATGGAGGCCCTCCGGGATGCCCAGGCGCCCGGTGATGGTCCATTCCCCTGATTCGTCCAGCCGCTGCACGTAGCCCTGCGGCCATGTGCCGATCCACAGCTTGCCGCCGACCTCGGCCATGCTGTGGATTTGATTGATGCCGTGCGGGTCCTTGCCGATGCAGGCCCAGCTTGTGTCTCCTTCGTAACGATAGATGCTGCCATGCGTGCATACATATAGCGCGCCTCCGCTTGGCAGGAAGCTCTCGATGTTCAGCCCGTCCGGCGCACCGCAGTCGTGCCACTCCGCACCGTCGTAACGGAAGACCTTGCCGCCGCCGTCGCCAGCATCCATACCTGCGAACAGGTCGCCTGCGAATGAGCCCATGCACATCAATCGGTAGCCTTCGCCCACCTGTCCCAGGTCGCGCCATTCTGCGTCGCCCCGATACTCGTACACGTGCACCTTGGACGGGTTGAAGCCCGGTATGGCGCCCTGCGCGCGGGCCCAGTCCCAGTTTCCGCTGCCCGCATAAAGCCGGCCGCCATGGACGAGCATGGACTGCACCGAGAGGACGTCTGGATCATCGCACAGGCGGCCGCAATCATGCCAGCTTTGGTCGCCGCCGTAGCGAAACACGTGACACGCTTTTTCCGGAGTCTCTGCATCCGCGATCCCTGCGTAGAGTTCTCCCTGCCAGGTCACGATAGCTGTGACGTGCGAACTGCTCGGCTCTGGCTTGCCGAAATCTTCCCAGTTTCCGATGTAGCCGTCATCGATCCCGAAGTGAACATGCCGCTGATCGGACATCGCACTGTAAGCAGGTGATGAACCGGCCACATGCAGATTCAGGCCGGTCCGTCCAACGGGGTCAAATTTTGAAAGTATGTCGCCGAAGACATGCGTCATGGGCGCCTGGCAGCGAACCCAAGCCGTGATGGTGAAGTCGCCGGTCCCCATTCGCAGTTCCGGGTGGTCTTCGATACGTACATGGCTGCGACTTCCGTCGAACTCAGCGGCACCGCCAGCCTTTCCATCCGGGCCATCAGTGAAGGTGAGAGCTTCGGCCTGTCCGTGATGATCACCGACACAATCCTTGGTATCACCGGCCAGCGGCCAGTGAGAGACAAGTTGAGATTCCGTGCTCATGGGGACATCGTCGATCAATTACCAGTTCGGGACAAGCGAGACCATGATTACATTTCGGATCGGTGATCACTCGCCTCCGCTGATTGTCTAATCATCCTTCAAATGTTAATTATTCTTCTGAACCGCGGCCTCTCAAACGCACCAATTCCTGGCGAATGTTCCTGGGCTGAGGCCGAAGCACGATGAGCAACGCTGACTCAAGCCAAACAGTACGTGTGAAACACAGACTAAGCTCTATTCGGATGAGGCCCTTAAGTTACTCAAAAATCATCACTTCTCTTCTCTTGCTTGTCGTCACGGCGTCCAGCGAGATTCGCGCCAAGGAGATCCTCTCTGCATCGGACGTTGAAAACCTCTGCCGGCATGCGGCGAATGATGCCAAGCAGTTCTTGCACGTAGCAGAGGCTGAGGGAAAGAAGTTCAGAGAAGAACAATCCGTTTGGGTACTCGGAATCAGAAACCTATCTGAGAAGTGGCACTTCAGCGATGAGGCAGACGTCGAGAAGGAGCGGCTGCACCAGCTCGGCCTCAAACTGAGCCGTGCGTTCGCCGCGCCGGGCCGCATTCGTACGGAGTACTTTCGCGTGGCCACGGCCAGGCCCGGCTCGCCCATTTCGAAGAGCCTGCAGGCTATGCAGGAGAATCCGGGCGAGCAATGGGTTTCAGACAAAAGCCGGATTCGTGACGGGATTGGCTGGGTCGTTTACGGCTACTTCGTTGACGTGCCCGGCAAAGAAAAGCCCTATGCAGTCATCAAGATGACTGATGTTAAGGACCGGCTCGTTATCTGGGGCGGCTGCTTTTCCATGAACCCGCGAGAGCCCGGGCACCTGGCACAGGTTCTCTATCCCGAGTGCAAGAAGATTTCGGCCACGCTGGATGTGCCTATATGGGCCATGCCCAAAGGCGGCGCTTTCATGCCCTCCACCTTCTGGCTCAAGTCAAACGGAGAAACCGAAACCAAGGCTGAGGAAGAGATATTCGCTGACTGCCTCATTATCGAATTCCTTCGCCGGGACACGCTCCTGCCACAGGCGCGCTGGATAGATCCGGTTCTCGTGAGGCGAGCCGCGACGGGCAAGAAAAAGGAAGGCGAGCCGGTGACGCAGTTCGGTCTCCAGCTCGACTTCAACCAGGATCAAGATTGGCAGCGATTGGAGACGTTCGTAAGCGGAAACGTCGAGCTCAAACGGCCAGCGGTCAAGAGCGCCCTGCTCAAGACCGTCAAACTGGTTCCATCTTCGAAGGACAAAGAAAAAACCGATGCGTTTGTGCTGTCCGGTTTCTGTTCTGAAAACAATGATTTCGAAGGGCGCCGCGATTGGGTTCGCCGGGCCGTGGAGCTCGGGCTTCGCGGCTCAGACGAGAACATCCGTATCCTTCGCGTGGCTGACAGCGAAGCCTTCGAGGACGCAGACCGATTCCGCGACATCGTGGAAATCGCCATCGCCCAACCCGAGATCCCCGGCATCCGCGTTCTGGCCAATCACATGCCCGATATGTCCTCGTCTGATTACACCGTGATGACGGTTACGGATGAAAACGTGCCGGCACGGGCCATTTACATGTACCTCGTAGACCTCAAGAACGGCACCTTCTTCTGGGCAAGAAATCAGAAGCGGCCCGGCAGCGAACCCCCGGACGACAGTTACCAGGCGTACTCCTACAAAGTGCAGATTTCGATCCGGGGCGGCGCCAGCGATTACGGCAAGCATCCCTGCATCCTGTGGAATCTCACCGATAACCCCGCCGGTAAGAAAACTGCCATCGGCAATTGGAGCGTGACCACTTTCGGGCAGGATTTTGCCGTCAGCCTGATCGACCCTTCACGGACATTTCTTCACAGCATCGGCGACGACGTGTTCCGCTCGGGCAATTACGCCAGCATGCTCAAAGCGGTCCAGACGGTTCAGCCCGGCGTCAAGGGTGACCTTCACGTGATCGCCTTTCAGCTTTTGACGCGCGGCAAAGGCCTACGGCCGGCCGTGGTCGTCAAATTCATTGACCCGGCCAACGGGACTATTGACTGGTCCTATTACGACGAACCGCCCGGCACCCCACTGCCGGTCAAGGAAGAGGACGACTTACTCGCCAAGGTCCGCCACTGTATCGAAGGCCTTCAAAAGTCTCCGGTCAGAAATACCGGCGCGCCGAAGTCTGCGCTTATTGGACAGTTTGCGCACAACGGGTTACTCGAGCTCGGAACACGCCCTTACGAAATGCTGGTATCTCAACTCGCGGTTCGGAGGAGCCGGCCCCCGATTGAATGGGCGTTCCTCCAGGCGAAAGGGATTGGCAAGAAAGACCAGAAACCGGGTGTCGTCTTCAACGCCCAGACCCAGGCTGCCCTCGCCAAGATGCAAGTGGCATCGATCATTCAGGCTGACTGGTTGCCTTCGTTCATCGTCAACCCGCGTCAGAAAGACCTGGAGCCCCGGCAACTTCTCATTCGGGAGACCTCCCCTTACAGCGCAGACATCGAGCGAATGGGGGCCAGCCCGGCCCCAGGGACATCGGACGGGGAAGAGAGTGACGGCAACATGGCCATTAAATTCCTGCATGGCCTGGTCTATACGTTCATCAACGGCGCGAAGAACTCTCATGAATGGGAGGCCCTGGAAGACCTTTCCCAGAAATCGCCGGTCGCAACCAAAGTGCTCCGGAGAGTCCTGAAGGACTACGAATTCGACCCCGGTCTCACACAAAACATCGTCATCATGGAAGCGGACACCAAGCGGCAGGTCATTTCCAGCGGCACTAAAGAATCTACGGTTACCGCTGGCATTGGCTTCCGTGGATTCCTAGGTGATCCGGTTCTGACAGGCGGAGAGCCGGACAACTTCCTTGTGGCCGTTGGAAATATTCAGATCAGAAGAAAGAAGACAAGCGCGACCCTTGGCCTGGGTACACTCATCTCAAAGCTCTATCCGCCTGACTGGCGCGACGAATACCCGGACGGCCGCTCCCTACTCGAAATTCCCCAATCGCACGCGATCTCGATACTTCGCCGCAACATCGAGTTTCTCTTAAAGCAGGGACGCTTCTCCATCGCAGACACCCTCGGATTGCAGAACCGTTCCAAATCTGAAGAGAAGAAGGCGAGCGACGACCTTGCAGGTATCGATGCCGAAGCCATTCGCGCCCTCGGAGAGGAGCTCGACCTGCGCACGGTTCACATCATGCTCTCGATTCGCGATTTGCGTTCCTTCATTCTGGAAATCGAAGGAAAATCACACCTGGTGCTGAGCGTCACGATCAACCCCTCGGCCGAGATCATCTTTCCCCGAAATCAGATCTTTGGAAGCCTCGATACCTTTCGATTCTTTCTCGTCATGAAGGCCCCCGCACAAAGTGGCAAGGGCCTACAGGCCACGTTGGAGCGCCAGCTCGCTGAGGCAGGAGCCCGAGACGTTCAGACCGCTGCCGAGCTGTGGGAGAAAGGCAATAGAAAAGAAGCCAGGGAATTTCGCGACCTGCTGATTTCTGACCTCGCTACCTGGACAAAGGACTTCGCTGCGTTCAAGCCCACCATAAAATCCCTGGCCACCTCACTGGCCGCCGACTCAATCAAGCTTGAATCAGCATACATCGAACGCCTCCGCAGCAGCGTGAAATCGAGCGTCGATCTGAAGACCCTCGAAACCGCAAGGCTCGAGAGCGCGAACCTTCTCAAGAAGCTCGAGATCTGGACAAAGGACCATCCGTCCCTTTCGCCCAAACAGGTCGATGCAGTATTCGAGCTGGCAGGCAACGCTTCGGAAACACACACAAAGGCCGCCAAGGCCCTTGCGGACAGCGCGCTGTCGGACACCGGCGCGTATGCCTATTCCAAAGCTGAGCGAAAGCTGGAAGCCGCTCGCTTCCTCAGCAACCAACTCGTCGCGGATATCGAGCTCTGGTCGGCTGACACTCCAAAGCTGGCCGAAAGCCTGGGCTCAGACATCAAAGACCTCGCTACAAAGATCGTCGCGAACCAGAAGGCGCACGCAAACCAGTTGTTCCCTCTGCTCAAGAAATTGAAACGGAGCGAGAAGTTCACCAGAGTCGCCGGCCTGGAATCCATGCAGAAGCTCATCAACGGTACCATCAGCGATCTGACCAAATGGTCAAAGCTGTTCCCCCAGGTAGGGCTGGTCGTCGCGTCCGAAAGCGTCCTCGACACCAAATGGGATCGTGGCGATTGGGGCAAATCAAAATCCAGGCCCGCCAAAACTCTGATGGATGCGTCCAGAGCGCTGGCCGAGGAAATCAGGAAGTATCGTTGAAGGCCAAGCCCCTTCATCGATGGCGTGGCCATGCAAGCCAAAAGAAGATATTCATATGCGTAAGGACACCTATCGCGTACCCACGAACGACGAGGAGGCTCTGATCGAGCCGCCGCTCGAGGATCTGCCAGGCATTGTCGAAAGAAACAGCCAACTGCTCCGCAACGTTGACATCCGAGTCAACGGCCAGCCGTTCCAGGGGCTCCGTTCGCAGACAAGAGACGCCGCCATCCACGCCGCCATCCATTCCGACATCGGTGGGGGGGATCAGGAATTCAATACCGATGCGCCGATCGTCATGACCGGCCATCAGGCCGAATTTTTTCATCCGGGCGTCTGGTTCAAGAACTTCCTCACCGCCCATCTTGCCGCTGCCACCGGCGCCATCGGCATGAACATGGTCGTCGACAGTGACACCTGCGGCGTGCCTGGTATCCGCTTCCCGCAGATTGTCGATGACTCGATCCAGGAACGAGAAATCCAATTCCTCATCAACGCACAGGAACTCGCGACGGCCGACTGCCTGCTCGAAGAGCACACTGACTTTGCTTCTATCGAGAGTGCCGCCGCCGCTTTAGACCTCGATGCACATTTGAAGCACGCTCTCGAGACGTTTCTCGGTCGTCTCGACAGGGGAGCCCCCAATCTCGCCATAGCCACCACCAGGCTGCGTAAGAGATACGAACAGGAGCACGGCATCGACAATGTCGAATTTCTGCTCGGCACGGTGGAATCGATGGACCCTTTCCTGCACTTCTTCATTCATATCATCACGGCACTCGCCGATTTTCAGAAGCATTACAACGAAGCTCTCGGCGAATACCGGCAACAGCACGGCATACGCTCAAAGGCAAATCCTCTGCCGGACCTTGAAACGGACGAGACACCTTTCTGGCTCTGGCGAAAAGGCAGCCCTCGTCTTCCTTTGAGGGTTCGAGCGGAAAGCGAAAAATGCCATCTGCTCTATGAGGGAAGGCCGATTCATACGATCGATTTTTCGCTGGAACCGGCCGAACAGGCTTCGCTTTTGAAAGACGCATTTGGTGATACTTTTTGTCTCCGTTCACGAGCGTTGACCACGACTATGTATTTCAGATTGTTCTGCGCCGACCTTTTCATCCATGGCGTCGGCGGCGGCAAGTACGACATCGTGACGGACACCATCATCGAAAACTTTTTCGGCATCGAGGCCCCCATCTACGCGGTCTCGAGCGCGACGGTACATCTGCCCACGGAAGCGGTAGTCAGCGGAAGCGAAGACGTGGATAAACTCCGATACCAAGCCCGCGATGTGAGCTACAACCCCGATCGCTACGTTTCATCCGGCCTGCTGCACTCCGAAAGATTCCAGGCGAAGCTTGCTGAGAAGAATCAGATTCTTGAAAGCATGCCCGAACGCACCAGGGCAGAGCGCTACCAGGGATTCCTGCGAGTGAAAAAACTGAACGAAGAAATGATGGTGAGCTCGCCGGGACTGAAAGAGAGCATGGAATCAAAGCTGTCCTCCGCACTCGCCGTTCGAAAACAGAAATCCATCCTGGAGGGCCGCAACTATCCATTCTTCTTATTTCCCCAGGAAAAGATAGAAAGTCTGGTCAGTCATTCTGGGCTGATTTGAATTGGTGCAGGCTGATATCCAACTCGTTGGCGGCAGATCCAGGAGCTCATTGACGAGCTTCTTCGTCTTTCAATTCGGGTAGCAGTTGACGGCAAGCTGGCAGCCCGTCGTTACGATGGGCATAACGCTTGGTGGAGTTCAACTCGAAAATGTCAGACCGCAGATCATCATTCTTCCTTCTAGCGATCGCATCCATTTTTTCCTCTCCGGCTGCGTCCGAAGAAATTCGGCCGGCAGGGCAGAATGCAGGTGACAGTTTCTTCAACAGGAAAGACCTCACCGGCTGGTTGGGCAACGACGGCTTCTGGTCGGTCAAGGATGGCGCGATTGTTGGCCATTCCGACCAGAAGGTCGCAAGGAACGAGTTCATCTGGTCCAAAGATGAGGTGAAGGACTTCTACCTTAGTGTGGATGTGAAACTCACGCCGGGCAATCGCAACGCCGGGATTCAGTTTCGCTCCAGGCCGATAAACAGACACGGCCAGGCCCTGGGCTATCAGGCTGACGTTGGGGCGGGCGTATGGGGCAAGCTTTATCACGAGCATGGACGGGGTAAGCTGGATTGGAACAACAACGCGGTGGGGGCTATCAAGCAAGGTGACTGGAATCGCTATGAAATTCTCGCGACAGGTCACCGAATCTGGACCGCACTCAACGGTAAGCTGTGCGTGGCACTGGAAGATCCGCTGGGCGAGTTGTCCGGGAAGATCGCATTTCAGATTCACTCGGGGCCGCCCCAGACCGTGCAGTACCGCATCGTAAAGCTCGAGCATAATCCAAAGATCGAGCTGGCCGGCATGAACGAAAAGCAGCTCACCGAGCGCTTGATCAAGAAGGAGGCCTCAAGGCCAGCGGCTAAACCTGCCGTCGCGCAGATCGAGCCTGCTCGTCTCCCAATCGATCAGTGGCGAAAGAAGCTGGACGCCGCGGATTCCGGCCTGGGCAAACCGCCGTGGTGGGCCATTGAAATGAACGAATCGGGCTGGCGGACCATGTCCCTCCCCCGTCACTGGGAATCGGGCCCGCTGAAGGCTTTCGACGGGACGGTCTGGTTTCGCCGTTGGGTCGAGATACCTGCGGAACTTGCCGGCAAGAAACTCGTGCTGGAGCTTGGGCCGATCGACGACATGGATACGACCTGGTTCAACGGAAAACGCGTCGGCGGCATCGAGAACTATGGACATTGGAGAACGCCCCGTCTTTACGCCGTGCCGAAAGAGCTTGTCAAAGCCGGCCGCAATCTCATCGCCGTGCGCGTGATGGACCATGGCTGGAGCGGCGGATTCGCCGGTAGCCCGGCACAACTGAGACTCAGGCCGCCGGAGGGCAAACCGATTCCACTGGCGGGCGAATGGCGATTCAAGCCAGGCACGAATCTCAAGTCGATCGGCCTGGGCCCAATCCTCACGGAACAGCAGCCCGCAGCCAAGCCTGTCGAGCCGGCCGCAGGCTCGGCTCTGGTACGCCCTCTGGTACGCCCTGCAAAGCCCCCTTCGAGCAATGGCCGCTTCACCATTCAGGATGACATGACGATCATCATCGTGGGCGGCACCAACGCGCTGGAATGCGATCGGAACGGCTGTCTCGAATCGTTGCTCGTTGCGGCTCATCCTCAGCATCGAGTTCGCCTGCGTAACATGGCCTGGCAGGCGGACACGGTCTTCTTGCAGCAGCGCCCTCGGAATTTCTACGCCAATCCAGGCGCGGATCGCCGTCAGGAAATTGCTGCGGACACAGCCATCGTCTGGATGGGGCAGAGCGAAGCGATCGAAGGTCCGGATAGCGTCGACGCATTTGCAGAAGCCTGCACGAGCCAAATCGAACAACTCTCGCAGTACGCTGGAACCATCGTGCTGGTCACGCCTCTGCCCGCCGAAGACCCGCTGAAACTTGGCATCGATATCGCAAAGCGGGATAAAGCCCTGGCTTCTTACGCAAATGCGATTAAGAAGATCGGCCAGCAGAAGAAGTGCCCGGTCGTGGATCTGTTCTCAGAGCTTCAGTCTCGCCAGGAATCGAAGCCGTTGACTCGAAACGGAATTCATCTCTCCCCTCGCGGTCACTGGTTGGTGGCGAAGGTGTTCGCAAAAGCTCTCGGCTATTCCGGCACAGTGCCGGATATCCAACTGGCCGACGCAGGAGAGAAGCTTCAGCCTGCGTCCGCGGAGGCGCTTCGCCAGGCCGTCCTCCTGAAGAATGAAAACTGGTACCGTTACTGGCGGCCGACAAACTGGGCCTTCCTTTCCGGCAACCGGCAGCACGTTCCCAGCAGTCGCGATCACCGAAACCACAAGATCCGTTGGTTCCCGCAAGAAGTCGAAGGTCTGTCGTTGCGCATCAAGAAAGCTGACGACGCCATTTACCGCATCCTGAAGAACTGGAGGAAAGATGATTAAACGAATCCTGATCGTGCTGTCCGCTACATTCGCCATGACCGGCGCCCAGGCCGCTGACGACCAGGCCAAATTACAGGCGAGCCAGCAAAAGTGGCTGAAACTGAAACAGAAGTGCGGCGGCAACTACTCGTATAAAATCAGATGGTCGAGCTTCACGGGCTTTGGCCACGAGACCCAGATCCTCGTGCAGAACAACAAGGTAGTGGAAAGACGCTACCGCGCCTTCAGCAATCAACCTGTACTGGTGCAGCCTGGCCAGAAGCAGCCGCAGGGCGAAACATGGTCCGAAAAAGGTAAGGACCTCGGCACGCATAAGAAGGGCGCGCCACTGAAGACACTGGATGAGCTCTACGTCCAGGCCGGCCAGGTGGTGAAACGCAAACTGCCGCAACACGAACGGCGTTATGTTCGATTCGATAAACAGGGCCTGCTTCGTTCCTGCTTCACTGTCGATACCCGGATCGCAGACGACGCTCCTACGAAGGGGGTAACCATCTCCAGCATCGCCCTGGGCGCGGCCGGCGGCGCAAAGACCGGGAAGGTCTACAAAGCCCCGAATGGCAAACCCTATCCTCAGCACTGGGGACAGCCGCCGAGAATCCAGACTCGCGACCTCGTCCCACTGCCCGGGGGATACGGGCGCGGCAGCGGCACCCTCGCACGCTGGATTCGTTCGAATCTCCAACGCGATGCAAAGGACAAATGATTCTGATGATGAAGTGGCTCGTCATCTCATGGATTGCCGCATGCCTCACTTGTCAGGTGGATGCTCAACGAAGCCTGTCCGTTTCCAGTCCGGAGAAAGACAACTCTGTTGAGTCGGAATTGCGTTCGTTCGCGGTCACCGACGGGTATCAGGTCAACCTGTTTGCCGATGAGACCGACGGTGTTGCGAACCCGATCTGCATGCGCTGGGATCCGTCCGGCCGATTGTGGGTGCTGTGTACCTGGGCCTATCCGCAGCTCGAGCCCGGCGACAATCCAGACGACAAATTGCTGATCCTCGAAGACACCAGTGGAGACGGGCGGGCCGACAAGAGAACCGTTTTCGCAGACAAGCTCAACATGCCGACCGGTTTCGCCCTGGGCGCGGGCGGCGTGTACATCGGACACGGCACCGAGTTGCTTCATCTTGTCGATACGGACGGCGACGGTAAGGCAGATTCGCGCCGTGTGGTGCTGACCGGTTTCGGAACGGGCGACACGCACCAGAACATCAACTCCCTGACCTGGAGCCCCGGCGGCGAGCTCTATTTCTGCCAGGGCCTGCACTCTTTCTCGCGGGTGGAAACGCCCTGGGGGATTGTCCGGCTGAACGAGCATGGCTCGTGGCGCCTCCGGCCACGCAAGCTTCAACTGCACGCGTTCCGCCGTACAAGCGGAGGCGGCAACCCCTGGGGGATCGCCTTTGGAAATTGGGGAGAGCCCTTCGTAAAGAGTAATGGGCGAACCGTGGGCGAACTGCTGCCAACGATGGTAAGCACGGAACGCATCAACAGTTTCTGGGGCGGAGCGATGAACATCGGCAACACGGCTTCCAAAGCAATGATCATCGAGTTTGCCGAATCGCCCCACCTGCCCGATGACGTCCAGGGCAATCTGCTGGTCGCCGGATACTACGCCCGCATGATCGATCGCTTTCAAGTAAAGCGTGACGGCGCCGGCCATCGGCTTGAGGTCATGCCGCCACTCCTGAAATCATCCCACAACGCTTTTCGGCCGGTCGATATCCGGACAGGCCCGGACGGAGCAATTTATATAGCCGACTGGTTCAACCCCATCATCGGCCACTACCAGGCATCGTTTCGTCATCCCAACCGTGACACGGTACACGGGCGCGTCTGGCGCGTCGCAGCGAAAGGTCGCCCCTCCGCCAGACCTCCCGCGCTGTCGATGATGAATGCAGCGGAACTGTGCGAACAATTGAAGTCGAAATGGCGTTGGGTCCGGTATCAGGCTAAACGGCGTCTTGCGGACATGCCCACGGAACAGGCAATCCGAGCTGCAACCCAATGGCTCAAGACGCTCGACAGCAGCGCACCCGGACACGAACATCATTTGTATGAAGCACTCGGCGTTTTCGAGTCGCACGAAGTGGTGAACCTGCCCCTGCTCGAGCGCTTGCTGACCGCCAAGGACTACCGGGCACGCGCTTACGCTACACGCGTGGTCGGACGTTGGCATGACCGACTGAAGAACGCGCTGGCATTGCTCGACCGAAGCGTCAGAGATGAGCATCCTCGCGTGCGACTTGAAGCCGTCGTGGCCTGCAGCGATATACCTGTGCCCGCATCCATGGTTGTGGCGGCAAAAGCCACGAGCCTGGTCACGGACCGATTTATCGATTACGCGCTGACCCAGACGTCCCACGCGCTGGCGCATCATTGGCGTCCGGCCCTCGCCGCCGGTGAAATCAGATTCGAGGAGGCAGACCACCTGATCTTTGTGCTTCGTGCTCTGGGCGGCCGCGATGTGGGCGCGCAAGTCCGCGGCCTTATCAAGAGCGATTCGAATACAGAAGATGGACGCCGCCAATTGTTCGAGCTTCTGGCGCGTGTTGGCGGCGCAGGCGATCTTCGGATCGTTCTCGATGAAGCGATTCGAGACCCAAGCCTGTTGGGGATGCTTGTCAGGGCTATGGAGATCCGACCGGTCAAACCGTCCGGTGATCCGAGCGCGCAACTTCACCGGATGATGACCAGCGCGGATGCCAGTGCAAAGGCCGCAGCAGTGCGGCTGGCAGGTCTGTGGCGACAGCAGTCCCTCACCTCATCGGTGCGGAGCATTCTTGAAAGAGATGACGAGAAGGCGCCGGTCCGGGCCGCCGCCATCCGGTCGCTGGCTGAGCTTGATGCAGGAGGTTCTGTCAGGCAGGTTCTTCCTTTTGCCTCTACTCAACAGCCGGCCGAGGTGCGACGCGCTGCCTTCGATGCACTCAGCCGTATCGATCTGCCTCTGGCCGCGTCACAAGGCTTGAAGCTCATTGCGCAGTTGAAAACTGGCGATGTAGTTGCCGACATCCTCGCTGTCCTCATGCAGCGCAAAGGCGCAGCGGATGCGATGCGCGATTCCATGAAGAAAACTCCCCTCACGTCGGATGATGCAAAACGGATCATTCGCTACCTCAACGCAGCAGGTTTCAGCAATCCCAGGCTGGCGACCGCGCTGCAGTCGGCAATGGACATAAAACCTGGTGGGGTGGTCAAGTACAGCAAGGCTTTCGTCGATCAGTTGGCCCTGCAGGCGCAGCAGTCAGGCGATGCGGTTGCGGGCCGCAAGGTGTTTCAGGCGTCCCTCACCGGCTGCATCGCGTGCCATCAGATCCAGGGTCTCAACCAGCTCGGACCGGACGCCCGGGGCCCCGATCTGACCGCGGTTGGTGCAGGGCTTCAGACCGAGCTGATCATCGAATCGATCATCTGGCCCAGGCGACAGATCAAGGAGGGATTTGAAGCGGCAATGCTGCTGCTGAAGGACGGCCGCATGATCACCGGTTATGTCACAGGCCAGGACAGAGAGACCACAAGAGTCCGTGACATCGCGGCAAACGAACTCATCACCGTGCATAAGTCGACCATCGCCAAAAGGACCTCGCTCGGCACAATCATGCCAGATGGTCTGACTGCCTATTTGACACGTGAAGAACTGCGAGACCTCGTTGCGTTCCTGGCCAGCCTTAAAGGTGCCCCCACCAGGACTGAAGATTGAGACCTTCACGAAACTGGCAATAGTGAGCC
>JASLXP010000281.1 GCA_030740295.1 Planctomycetota bacterium | reverse complement strand
CCCGCCCCCCGGGTACGCGCCCAAACCCCGTCTGTCTGGGTGTTTGTGGCGATTCCAGGTTGGCCGGAGTTTGCGCGGTTGGCATAGGTCGGAGGTGGCATTTATACCCAGGGCGGCGCTGCGCTTGCCCTGGGCTACGTTGTTTAACGCCTTCGGCGTAAAAGACTCGGTAAGCGCGCTTGTTCTGGGACCAAACACTTGCCGTCGCAATTGGATTTGAGTAATTCTTCTCCTCGAAGTGTGCTTCGATTCTGAAAGAACAGGATACCGTGTTCAGACCAATTACAGTGGGAACCATGGAAACCAAATACAGCCTCATGCTTCTAATCGCGGCTCTCGGCAATTTCACCTTTGCCAGGGATCCTGTGATACCAGCACATCGAGCAAAACTATACGAGGAGTGGAAGAAGCTTCCGGCACCGCCAATCACGCCTTACAACGGACCCTTCGGCCCCGATGGCAGGGCATTCGTCGGCAAGCTCAACAGCTTTTCGAAAACGCATCCCGACCAGGCAAAAGGCTATTGGGACTGGAAACGTGTGATCGGCATCTATGACCCGGCAAAAGACCCGCGACCCATCAACGTCGAGTTCGAAAAGGCGTGTATCGAGGACTGGCGGCGGATGGGCTACAACTGCGCGTACAAGGGCAACGTGTGGACCTATCGAGCTGGACGCTATCTGAAAAAGATCGGCATGCTGGGCGCGATTGACCAGACCCTGTGGGGCGCCAACGGCACTCCCCCTCTGCAATACGATGGGAAGAAAGAGGGGCGCCGCCAACGCGAAGCCTGCGGCAGCTTCTTCCATCCCGAAAACTTCCAGGCCGGGGTAGATCTGCTGGCAAACTTCGGCCACCATTCCGGCAAACTGGATATGTTTCAGGTCGGTGACACCTTCATCACCTGCAGTTGGGACGAGGTGGGACTGCGTACCCGGGCGCAGATGGATTACCGCGGAGCTATGCGTGCGGAGTTCCGCAAATTCCTCAAGGAGGTCTGGTTTCAGGACAACGGCCCTGCAAGCGACACCAACAAGGATGGCCGCACCTATAACGCGTTCACCGGCGAGAAACTCAAAACATGGGATGAGGTGGTGCCTGTGAACCTTTCTCTCGACTGGACGCTTCCTGCCTGGAGCAGCGCCGGTCAAACGTTTTCGAAGATGCCTGAAGTTGACACGGTTATGTATCGCGAGCCCGCTCGCTACAAACTGTTGGTGGATTTCCATCGCTACTTCACGTTCGAATTCTTCAGACGCATCAACGACGAGGCCTCCCGCGCGATGAACAGGATGGGGACGCCGGGCCGAGTTGACTGCTATCCGTTTACGCAGCACTTCATCATCTGGCCAGGTGCGAACCAGCGCCACGGCAACAGCTTTTAC
Organism: Planctomycetota bacterium; assembly: GCA_030740295.1. The sequence goes on along the minus strand of JASLXP010000281.1, from coordinate 2,149 downwards.
TGGTACCACCGTCTCAGCCCGGTAGTAAATGTCGAACACTGTTGGCCAGAGGGGCCGGTGATGAACCTCAACTACGCCATCACCGATCGCCTGGCGCCACGCTACAAGAATGCTGTCATGGGCTGGGTCTGGTTTTACTTCGGCCAGGAAGGCTGGGACATGTACAACGGCCCGCACGATATGGAACGGGCCATGGCGCGCATGATGGGACATTCAGTGGATGGTTCGCATCACTGGCTGTATTCGCCCCGCTATCGAGGACGAGACCGCAAGCAACGCAAGCAGATCGCTTACTGGCAGAATTTCCTCAAAACCCATTACGCCGTTTTCCTGGCGAGATCTGCACCGGTCAAGCCTCAGGTCGCGCTCCTGATGCCCGATACGACCGGCTATTTCTACCGCTACTTTCAATACGCCAAGCAGGATTTCGGCTGGACCGCGGACGCGTTTCAGCAGTTGCAGTACCCATATCACCTGCTGACTGAGGAAGAAATTGAATTCGGTGAAACGAACCTGAGCGACTACAAAGTACTCTATGTCGTCGGCTGCGAATGGAGCACGCCGGCCATTCGTGCACGCATCGCGGAGTTCATCAAGAACGGCGGAGTAGTCTTCGCCAATGTCGACAGCCTTTCCCTCGACGTCGCATCAGGCAAGCGCATCGATTTCCTCGAGAAGAACTTCGGAGTGAAGATCGGCCGCAAACACAAGAACAGTTTTTATCCCAGCACACAGAGCGCGGAGGAGGCCCTGTGGGCGCTGCAGTTCGACCGCTGGGGCGGACCATTCAAACTGCAGGGCCACATGGTGCACCAACTCGATGACCCCCGTGCGTGGGCGAAGCTCTACGCCAGAACCGAACAGAAGTTTCTACTCGATCCGAAGGGAAAGCCGAGACGGCCAATCCCGGATAATCACGGCATGCGCGGGGGCCAGCCGATGCGCGACCCTTCCTGGAAACTGCTGCGCGACAAGAACGGAAAGCTGGTGCGTGACGAGGCCGTGTGGAAGACGCTCGACGAAGCGATGGCCAAAATGCCGGCCGAAGTTCTCGGCATCAAGCAGAGCCCGCTTGACATGCGCACGCCTCCGGTGGTCAGGTACTCCGAGGCACTTACCGAGGTCGGCGCGACCGCATCCTGGGGAGAAGTCGACGAAGCCATACCAGTCGGTGACGCCAGGCCCATCGCGTGGTGGGGCGACAAGGTCGTCGGAATCGAGACCACACGCACCGTGTGGCTGGGCACGCGAGAAGGCATGAGCATCCACGCTCTGTCATCGCGCATGGAAGCCCACCGCGGCACCGAGCCATGCAATCCGTTCCCGAGTGAGATCCCGGAGCTTTACGAGGCCTTCCGTCCTCACTCCGAGGCCCTTGGCTACGCGGCACGCAAGGCCGGAGTGACCCGGCCGGTGACGCTGACGAGGAACGGCCGGCTGCCCATGAACCTGGAAGTCCTGCCCCGCTTGGCACCAGATGGCACGCTGATGGTCGTAGTGATCAACCACGATAAGACCGAAGCGGAGTACGAGGTAAAGGTTGACCCCGCCTACGTAAAAGAGGGCGCCGAAGTGTGGTCCATGCTCGACGAGAAGACGAGTGAGAAGGACACGGACGGGCTGTTCAAGGTAAAAGTACCCAGTTGGGGTATCTCGGTCTTCATGCTGGGCACCGCGCAAGACCTGGAGCCGATCAAAGCGGCTCAGGCAAAGCTGAACAAGCTGGATCTGAGCGTTCCTGAATACTTCGCAAAGAGACCAAAGCTGAATGAGGGTGAGTGGGGCACCCCTGTCCCGCCGATCGGGGAATGACGCAACGAGCCCATGTCTGTTCAGGGCCGCGCCCAAAACATCGTAGACCAAGGCAACATGAGACTGGCTCGGTCTTTCTCCTCGTCTTTCTCTTCGTCGTATTCTCAAAATGCTCCTGGACAGAGATTAAGACGAAGAGAAAGACGAAGAGAAAGACGAAGATTAAGAGAGAAAGACGAAGAGAAAGACGAAGAGAAAGACCAAGCTTCAGCCCGATCGCTATGGGGCTATCTAGTCCTCCAAGACGGAGTCGTTTTGACGGATTTCAGGGGCGAAGCCCCGGACTGTTTGCCTAGCCCAGCCCAACGGGCTGGGTGAATGGTACAAAGTTTTGAAA
>JASLXP010000280.1 GCA_030740295.1 Planctomycetota bacterium | reverse complement strand
GTCCGCGCCGGAGAACTTGTGGCCGCCTCGATAGTCGACAGCATGAGCCTGCGACTGCATTCTCCGATTGCAGGGGTGGTCTCAGCCGTGGCTCCCAGACCAACTCCAGCAGGAACAATGGAAGACGCCGTCATCATCGATGCCGAAAGTGGGCAGGGGTGGGTCACGATGCCACGCCGTGGAGGAGAAACTCCCGAAGCCATCCGTGACATCGTGAAAGAGGCCGGCATCATCGGCATGGGGGGAGCCGGGTTCCCCACCTACCTGAAACTGAGCCTGTTACCCGACGATGAAGTGGACACCGCCATCATTAACGGTTGCGAGTGTGAACACTATCTCACGGGCGATTATCGCGTGCTGACTGAACAGGCGGATGAGGTCGCCGATGGCCTCAATTTGATTCGAAAGGCAACCGGCGCCAACCGCGGCTACGTCGTCACCGATACCGACCGAAAGAAAGCGACCCGGAACATCGAGCCGTTGATCGGGAATCATGGGAACCAGGTTATGCACATCGACCACGAGGGTGTGCTTGGGTATGAGAAGTTACTGATCAGAAGCTCGATCGGGCGCGAGGTTCCTTTTGGCAAGCTGCCAAAGGATGTCGGCGTGGTTGTTCAGAACGTCCAGACCGCGGCTGCGATTTCACAGGCAGTCAGGCACGGAAAACCACTCACCACCAGAGTTGTCACTGTCTCAGGTGGTGCTGTCGGCCGCCCCGGAAACTATCGCGTTTTTATCGGTACTTCTGTGGAGACCATACTGAATGCCTGCGAATGCGATCTTGGCCGCGCGGCCGTGGTCATCATGGGAGGGCCCATGATGGGAACGGCAGTTATGGATATGCAGACCAGTATCCGCAAAGGTACCGGAGGGATTCTGGCTCTTACTGAGGAAGAGGTAAGGCAACTCGGTGAGTCTCCGTGCATCCGCTGCGGTTCATGCGCTTCCGCCTGTCCCGTGGGGCTCGTCCCTGCGTCCATCGCCCGAATGCAAAACGCATCGCCGGCCTCTCTGGTATCGTTGTGGGCTGAATACTGTGTGGAGTGCGGCGAGTGTGAATACGTCTGTCCTTCCAGACAGCCTCTTCTTGAAAAGATGCAAGCGGCCAAAGCGGTTCTTAAGGCATCAAGGGAGAAGAACCGATGAATAAACGCTCTCTGTTCCAGACATTCGCCCTGATACTCCTCGCCATCGCGCTGTTGGCCGCGACGGTGATGTGGCAGAGCCACTGGCGGCCCAGTATCAGCAAAAAGGAACGGCAAGAGCTCGAAGCCCTGCTGAATGCGACGCTGGATGGAACCGTTGATTTTCAGAAGCTCGATCTCGCGAGCGCAGAACCGGCTGTCGAGCGCTCCGGTCCTTCAAACTTAATGGACGCCTACCGGGCGCGCGACAGCCATGGAAAAACGGCGGGTTATATCATTCGTTTCAAAGGCCCGGGGCATCAGGACGATATCGAGGGCCTGCTGGTTCTCGATGCTTCCGTGCGCAAGATTGTGCGTCTCACCATTACGGAATCGAAAGAATCACCTCAGAAAGATCTCTTCGGGAGAACGCCGGATCGCCTCCGGTTTCAGGGCGTTTTCTGCGGAAAGCCGGTCAGGCTGGCCCTCCCGTGGGACGAAGGTATCCATGCCATCACTGGCGCGTCTATCTCATCAAAAATCGTCGTCCGTTATATGAACGAATGCATCACCGCGCTGAAAGCCTACCTCCAATCAGAATCCAAAAAGACAGGGAGGACGGGATGAACGCCGTTACCCGTAACCGGGGGACATCTTTGCGAACAATCGCTGCCGATTGCCTGATTCTGGCCATCCCAACCGTCGTGATGTCGAATAATGTGGAATCCGGCATCGCCATCGGCCTTGTCAGCGCCGTGCTCCTGATCGTGCTCACCCCGCTGAAAACGGACACGAACATGAGGATAGTGGCAGCCGCCATGCTTGCTGTAACCTTCGCGGCCCTGGCGAGCACACAGATGGTCGCCACGCAGCCGAATGACAGATGGAGCGCTGAAGGTTCGTTTTGCCTGCTCGTCGTCTTCAATGTTCTCATGCTCGGACACTCTGTGAGCCGTTCTCCGCGGCGCGGGATCCTTCATCGTGCATTGTGTGCCTCCAGGATCTGTGCCTTCTACTTAGCCAGCCTGGCGTTTCTGATCTCGGTAAAGGTCTTACTCGGCAGCGGCCTGAGTGACGGAATTCTTTCAGCACATGAGCCCCTGCAACTGACCA
>JASLXP010000279.1 GCA_030740295.1 Planctomycetota bacterium | reverse complement strand
GAAAGTGTCGCTTTCGTTTTTTGACACAAGCGCGGCGAAATACAGGACAGTAGAGGCTGCGCCGATTCCTATCGAGGTGACTCCCGGCGATGAAAACATCGGCATCGGCCTGGTGAGCTCGCCGGAGCCGGGACAGCGCAAGATGAGCGTAAAGCCGGTGGCCGCGATGATTTCACCGCTGCGCCGTTCTCCCATTTCTGAATTTCGAAATCACGCTTCCCCTTACTACCGCAACCCGCTCCATCTGGTCTGGCTGCCACTGCCGCTCCTGTTGTGTCTGGCCGCGGGAGTGTTTCAGAAACGGAGGCTGGATCGGTCCGGCGACAGCGTGCTGCAACGTAAACTGAAGGCATCATCGAACGCAATGGACCGATTGCTTGCAGCAGAAACTCTCAACGGAGCGGAGAGCTTTCAGAAAGTCAGCGAAGCCCTGCAGGGCTTCGTGTCAGACAGACTCGACCTGCCGCCAGCCAGCGTGGACGCCCAGTCAGCATCTGACATTCTGAATGGCCAGGCCGATGAGGCTGAAATCGCCGAACTGGTCTCCATACTCGAAGAGTGTGATTCAGCCAGATTCGGAGGCCTGAGTGACGAAGCGGGTGACGCCATGGTGGCGCATTCGAAGGAATTGATCTCAAGGCTCGAGCGGGAGATGAAATGATGTGCACCCGCATTTTTCACACACCCGCTTCGTGTCAACAGGCTGCCGGATTCGTTCGCAAAGAGTCTATTTTTGCGGTTTCCGCCCCGATGGGGCATGCACATATCAGCCCAGGGCAACGCCCTGGGTTTGGAGAGATATTTTCTCACAAGCCCTGTAAGGGCGAGACAGGGGGATGTGACACATTCGTTTGTGACGCCCTTACAGGGCTAAGACTGTATTTCGTACCTATTCCCAGGGCGTTGCCCTGGGCTGGTATGTTTTGGCCTTTCAGGCCAGATTCCGAACGGCTGCTACTTTTTACGAACGAATCTGCCAGCCTCTCAGTCAGGAAACTTACGAAAATTCTGATCTGCAATCTGGCTGTACTCCTTTTATTTGCATCAAACACGCTGGGGGCCCAGGCTGCCGCCAGTAAGGCATTGCATGAGATGGATGCGCTTCGGCTGTTCAATGAGGCCTCCTCCCACTATCAAGAGGCATCCGAGCTCCCGTCTGCCCAGGGGGAGAAGGCGTACGCGCTTTACCAACAGGCCGCAGCAACTTACGAAAAGGTCTTGCGGGGCGGATTCGAGCATCCGGACATCTTCTACAATGTGGGCAATGCGTACTTCAAAGTTGGCGACCTTGGCCGGGCGATACTCAACTATCGGCGGGCCCAGCGACTCATCGGGAACGACGCGGACCTGATGGAGAACATCCGCAGCGCGAAATCAAAGACCGTGGACGAAGAGCCCCCTCGCGGCGCACCCGAATTACTCAGAACGATTTTCTTCTGGCATTTCGATACCACTCTTGGCTTTCTGGCAAAATGGGCCATTTACGGCTACCTCGCGCTCTCGGCTTCGATTCTTGCTTTTGTCTTTTTCAGAAAGCCGCCGATTCTCTGGTTGGTCAAAGGGCTCGCCATCGTCACCATTGTTTTAAGCGCATCGTTCGTTATCAGGGCTCTGAGCGAAACACAAACTGCAGTGGTCCTTCAGACCAGTGCTGCCGTGAGAACAGGGTATTCGGAAAATGAAGGCAGCCGTTTTACAGTTCATGCCGGTACTGAATTAATTGTCGAAGAACAACAGACTGCGGAAGGCAGCGTTTGGTACAAGGTTGCTCTGAGTAAAGAGCTACGAGGATGGATACAGGCGGATGCTGTCGGCATCGTGCAGTCTTCACCTGCCAGCGATCCTGAGGCTGGTCAGGAGCAAAGTGGAACGCATGCCGATGACGAGGTCGGACCTGTCTCGGAACCGAAATCCTGAACGTGTAAATCTGGCTTTCTATCTGTACTCTCACACACACGCATTTCATGATACCTCTAGATTACGGCCGCTCTTTTCTCATTGGGCTCGCACCAAAAAATGAGGTCCGATTCTGGATAGAATCGCGCACACGGATCATTGACGACCAGACCGGTCAATTCGAAGACTATATCCAGACCGCATCGTGCAAGAGCGAGCGAACCTTCGCGGAAAAAGATCTGTTCCAGGATGACAACTACAATTTCATGCCAATCTTCGGCCCTGAATACAGTGTCATCTTTCGTCGCAAAGCATATCTGAACGACGGATACAAGGACTGTGTTCCGTCCTCACAGATGTGGGATGGCCAGAGGTATCACCTCATCGAGCCGGCAGAATGCGTTGAGCTCAAATCGAATGAAGAGATACGTGAGGCCACTTACTCCATGCATCCGATAGTCGGACAGACGGAAATCAGCGATTCTGAAACGGGACAGCGCGCCATTTTTGAATTCCCGGTAAAGACCATGAATACGCGTCGTGCGGACGACCTTTATCAGGTGGATACCGGCCCCCTTGCCTTCCCTGATTTAACAAAAAGGCATGAACGGAATGTGGATGGAATCTCACTGGCGTTCGTCGCTTTCAATGCGCCAGACTTCGCAGACTTTGTCGTCGAGGTACCGACAAGTCTTGGAGAAGGGATGCCGGAAGTGCATCATTACTCTGAGTTGATTTCGCTGCCGGCGCAGAATCGCGTGTACGTAATGCGTGATGCGTAATGCGTAATACGTAATGAGTAATGAGTAAGTGTTGCTGGTTACTTACTCTCCGGGTCGACATTCGCTTGTGACCGGGCTTAGGGAACTTTGCGGTGGCAACTTGGGACCGCCAGCATCCCGCTGGCTTTGGGGAGTGGCCTCCGGTCGCCCAACCGGCGAGCCAACGAGCGAACGAGCATCCATGTCGTCTAAGAACCGATTCCGATCCGCCCGGAATAGAAGTAACCTCATTACTCATTACGCATTATGCATCACTCCCTACTCTCAGCATCCATGACCAGAATCTTCCTCAGCACGTTCCTCCTGTCCTTCGCGGTTTTCCCTCACCTCGACGCTCGTTCCATCCTCATCTACGGGCGCGGCCAGGACGCCAAGAAACTAGATCCTGCCGATATCACCGATGGCGAGTCCGTAAAGGTCGTTTCGAGCATTTTCGATAACCTTGTCACTTACGCTGAGGACTCGGCCGAGATTGTGCCGGAACTGGCAACCAGGTGGGATGTGTCTAAGGACGGGAAGACATGGACATTTCATCTGCGTCCGAATGTGAAGTTCCATGACGGGACTCCTTTCAATGCCGATGCGGTCGTCTTTACGATGAATCGCATCATCAATCCGAAAAACTCGTATCGCTTTGGGGGGGCCTTCGGATATGCAGGCTCCTACAAGATGATCGAATCGGTGAGGGCCTCTGATGCGCTCAAGGTGGACTTCAAGCTCAAGTATGCGACGGTGATCTTTTTGCCGAATATGGCGATGTTCCCCGCAGGGATTGTGAGTCCCACGGCGATGAAAAAGTTTGGTAAAAAGTCTGCGATGCGGCCGGTCGGGACAGGCCCTTTCAAATTCAAGTCGTGGTCGCGGCAGGCGAAGATTGTGCTCGTGGCAAATCAGAATTACTGGGCAGGCAAGCCCGGTGTGGATTCAGTGATCTTCAAACCCGTGCGCGAGAATTCCGCCAGATCGCTGCAGCTCGAGCAGGGCGCTATTCACATGATGGATGGGATCGATTTTTCTGATGTCGCCCGTCTACAGAAAACGAAGGGCGTGCAGGTGCAGGTCGTTCCCGGGATGAACTTCGCATATCTCGCGATGAACAATACCGTAAAGCCATTCGACAATCCGAAGGTGAGAAAGGCGATCGCCCACGCGGTGGACAAGCCGAAAATCATCAAGCTCGCCTATCACGGTTTCGGCCGGCCGGGCGTCAATCCGCTGCCACCGACTATCTGGGGATACCACACAGGCATACAGGATTACCCGGTCAATATTGCCAAGGCGAAGGCGCTCCTCAGGGAGGCAGGTTTTCCGAATGGATTCAAGACGAAGCTCTGGGCAATGCCCAATCCTCGTCCTTATATGCCTCAGCCGCGAAAGGTGGCCCAGGTTATCCAGCAGGGCCTGAAGGCGATAGGTGTCGAAGCCGAAATCGTTACTTATGACTGGGGGCAGTATCTCGAGCGCACTTCAAAAGGTGAGCATCCGATGTGCCTGCTCGGATGGAGCACGGACAATGCCGACCCGGACAATTTCCTCTTCGAGCTGCTCGATAAAACCAATGCGGTGAAGGGAAGCGCGCTCAACGTTTCTTTCTACCGCAGTGATCCTCTGCATGACCTCCTCACCGCGGCACAGAGAGAATACGACCGAGCCAAACGGCTCAGCCTTTATCACAGAGCCCAGGAACTGATTCATAAAGACGTGCCCATGGTGCCCCTCGCCTACCTCCCTATTGTTCGGGCACAATCCACACGCGTGAAGGGGTATACTGTCCATCCGACTGGTTTGATCCGGCTTCGCAAGGTCAGTCTCTCCGATTAAGGCTGCTGCTATGCGTCGGTTTGCAGCGTTGCTCTTTTGGAGCTTTCAGTGGTGTGGTCAAAAATCTTCGGGCGCCTGCTGCTGGTTATCCCAACTCTCCTGGGCGCTATCACTCTCGTATTTCTGGTTTCGCATGCCGCGCCTGGCAGCCCTATCCGGAGCATGCTCGGCGAGAAAGCAGATGCCGATACCGTGCGGGAGTTCAACGAGCGTTATGGTCTCAATCAGCCGATACACATTCAGTATCTGCGTTTCCTCAAGCGGACCTTCATCCATCTTGATTTCGGCGATTCGATAGAAGGGTTCGCCGTCTCCGATGAGCTCTACTCACGGTTTACGGCCACCGTGGAGCTCAGCATGGCTGCAATGCTGCCGGCCTGCATTCTGGGAATCGGGCTTGGCGTGCTGGCAAGTCTGAGGCCCGGCGGATTCATCGACGTTGCCTCTGCGGGGATGTCGACGCTCGGGGTTTCCATCCCCGTCTTCTTTCTGGGTCTGCTTTTCCTCCTCCTCTTTCGTTCCATGCCGATGGGGGAACGGCTTGATCTGATTCTAGATATCGAGCCCATCACCGGGTTGTTCGTCATTGACGCAGCCTTGCGCGGCCAGTGGGAAGAATTCAGGAATGCGCTCAAGCATCTCGTGCTGCCGGCACTGACACTTGGGACGATTCCGCTGGCGGTGATTTCGCGGATGACCCGTGCGGCGATGATCGAAGTGCTGCAGAGCGATTACATTCGCACGGCCCGTGCGAAAGGGCTGGGATCGTTTCGCGTTGTCCTGCGGCACGCGCTGCCTAACGCGGCGATGCCCATCCTGACGATCACCGGTATGCAGTTCGGATATCTGCTCGCGGGCGCAGTGCTTACTGAAACCATTTTCAATTGGCCTGGGCTCGGGCTGTTTTTGACGGAGGCGGTTTTGAATCGAGATTTCAACGTTATTCAGGCATCCGCGTTTCTGATCGTGCTGAGCTTTGTCAGTGTGAATCTGTCTGTCGATCTCGCCTACCTCTGGCTGAATCCGAGATTGAGGGAGGAAAGCTCATGAAAGGCCATGATGGAATGATGGAGTGTTGGAGTTGTGGAGAATTGGAGTTCAGCCAGTGATGAAGCGCGCTTTCTACGTGGTCAGGAAAACTGCCCGCTCGATTTCGGGCGGGGTGGGTCTGATTGTCATTGTTTCTTTCCTCCTGTGCGCGCTGTTCGCGGGTGCACTGACTTCGCACGACCCTTATGTACAGGACGCTGAGGCGCAAACAGTCTCACCGAACAGGGCACACATTCTCGGCACGGATGACCTGGGCAGGGATCTGTTCAGCCGGGTCGTACATGGGTCACGCATCTCGCTGAAGATCGGGATCATCAGTGTAGCGATTGCCATCCTCATCGGCGTGCCGGTCGGGCTGGTGAGCGGCTACTCAGGCGGGCGACTCGATATGGTCGTGATGCGTTTTATCGACATCCTGATGGCGTTTCCGGGCATCCTGCTGGCGATCATCATCATGGCGATGCTGGGTCCGAGTCTGACGAACATGATGATTGCGGTCGGCATTGTGAATATCCCCCAATACGCCAGGCAGGTCCGTGCGAGCGTGCTTGATATCAAAGAGCTGGAATTCGTGCTGGCCAGTCGTGCCGTCGGCGCAACCAATACTCGCATCCTTCTGAGGACGATTTTCCCGAACACCATTTCACCCATCCTGGTCCTGGCGACTTTGGGCATAGGGACGGCGATCCTGGAAGCCGCGGGATTGAGCTTCCTCGGTCTCGGCGGTCAGCCGGCCATGCCCGAGTGGGGGAACATGCTGAGGTCCGCGCGAGAGCACCTCCGGTCGAGTCCTTGGATCCCGCTGGCGCCGGGTGTGGCGATCAGTCTTGTCGTGCTCGGCTTCAATCTGTTTGGGGATGCTCTTCGGGATGTGATCGATCCGAAGGGGAGGCGCAGGGAGTAAGGATGAGACAGGGAGTAAGTCCGGCATTCTGATCATACCGATTGGACTGCACGGATGTGTTCTTCAGTCAGATCACGAATTCTCCCGGTCATGCTCCAGTTCCCCTTTCCACGCATCCAGACCGCCCTCCAGCAATGACACATTCTCGAAGCCGTTGCTTGCCAACAAGCGGCAGGCTTTTTCGCTTCGGACTCCCCTTTCGCAATAGACCAGAATTTTCCTGTCCCGAGGCAATGACTCCAACTGCTCCGGCAGCACGTCAGCCGGCAAGTTGGACGCGTCTGGCAGGCGCCCCTGTTCGTACTCGTTCGGCGTCCTCACATCCACGATATGTGCCTCTGTCATGATTTCCGCCGCCCTCTCCTGGCTGGTCACATCGAACAACTTTGGCCCTCCAATATCCGCCTCCATACTCGCGCAGATATTCCTGACATTCTCTCGGATGGATTCCACTGCACCGGCCAAACTGCCTACACGCTCTGCAAGCCTTCTGACGTCCATCTGCAGACCTTCCACGCGGATGTAA
>JASLXP010000278.1 GCA_030740295.1 Planctomycetota bacterium | reverse complement strand
TAGCCAGAGGGTGGCCCAAGCCGGTTGAAGGGGCCAGACGCCGCTCTCCATGGCAGCCGATGCAGGAACGCGTTTCCCCGGGCCGCAGATTGACGAAGGTCCTCATGCGCTGAACTTCCATGAAATTCTCGTCCAGCACCTGGAAGAAGAGGTTCTTGTCCGGAGGAACCTGAAAGTGGGCGGAACCGTCTTCCTCTACCGGCACGATGCCGTGCAGACGCTTCACGTGGAGGCTGCCGTTCATGCTCACCACCGCGTGCTGTTGATACTTGGCGTCGCCGGTCCAGAACCGCCGGGCGGCCCAGGGCCGGGGCAGCGTCTCCATCACTCGAAGGTACTTGATCGTGCCGGGGGGAACGCCGTCCAGCCCCCGGTACACGTTGCTCATCACCAGGGTGGCCGGCCCCTTTCCGGGCGGCCGGGACGCAGGCAGCACGGGCGGCCTTTTGCGGGGCCGCAATGGGATCGGCTGCCAGCACGATATCTTCGCGTCTCGATGGATCAGGACCCGGTTGCCGAATACGTCCAACAGGTAGATTCCATAGGCCCTGACATCATTGAAGGGCTTGTCGGGATTACAGACGACGAGGAAAAACTTGTCGTTCAGTGGCTGGACGTCGCCATACAGTGGCCCCCTGTTGTCGCGGGCCCAACGCCCGTTGCGCCGGTGGTAGTAGCCGTGCTCTGAACGGATATCGAGGTCCGGTGTGACGTAAGTCATCGGCTCCCGGGTGCGAATGGAACGGTTGGTATTCACCTTGATCACCGTGCCCACGCCCAGCGGCATGTGTGGCGCGCCGATGACGGCAAACAGGTTGTTGTGCCCGGGCACCGCCCGCCCGTGCAGGAGCGTGTCGGGAAAGGTAATGTCGTTACCGAAAATCTCGGCCGAACCGGTCCCGTCCGGCCGCATGGCCCAGAGACACTTGATCACCACGTCGGCTTTATCGACGTATTCCCATCGGGTGTAGAGGATCCGCCCGTCGTTCGTCACGCTCGGCGATGACTCGCTGACCGGGCTGTTGGAAAGGACCTCCATGTTTCGCCCGTCCTTGTCCATCCGGTAGAGCGTCGTGGTGGAAAAGAGGTCGGGCGCGTCACAGAGGATGCCCCGTTCACACCGAGTGGAAATGAAGCAGATCGCGCCATCGGGCAGATAGCAGGGATGCATGTCGTCGGTGTGATGCTGATACATCTGGTTGATTTTGTATTTCTTGATTCGCTCCTGTTCATCCTTTGGCGGAAACGTGAGCTGCCGCAGGCCCTGCCCATCAATGCCTGTTTCCCAGATACGGAAACCCTCGCCGATTCTTCTTTTGTAATCGAAGACAATCCGGCGGCCATCGAACGACAGGTCGAACCGGCCGAAAATACCTCCATTCAGCTTGGGCGCCAGTTCGGTCACCTTGCCATCCGAAAGCGACAGGGCACACAGGTTTCCCCCGAAATGCTTACACCCGTTGATATAGTCGGTGTAATAATGGTTGGACTGATAGGTGTACCGCTTCACGAAGAGGAGGTCGTCGAAGTTCAGCAGCGGGTTCTTCCTGACAAGGGCCTCCCTGCGGAGTTGCCGGATCTGCTCGAGTGTTGTCTTTGCCGGACCTCCGTTTTCCATTTCAAAGGTCAGCGTCTTCTCCAGCTTATCGAGTCGAGCCAGAAAAGTTAGAGCGTCCGGATACTCCTCTTTGTATTCCTTGCTCAAACAGGTGATAGCCGACCGCAAACCATCGAGATTGAACTCCGCCAGCAGCGCCTTCTCCCTCGTTTTGATCTCCTCCGGAGTCAGGAAAACGTTCTTATCCGGCGGCCCCTCGGAGGTCGAGACGGTCAGTCCTTTGAGATGCGGCATGAAACCTTCGGCTGTGAGACGGATCCGATTCCTGCCGGGTTCGAGTTCGAAGGGCCCGCAGCTCTGCCAGCGAAGGTCCCGGGACATCCAACCGCCGGTGATGCCGCCCAGGAGGGTTCCCTTCTGCGCCTGCCCATTGATGCTCAACCGGCACGGGCGGCGTTCCCTGGAGCAGTAATAGAAATGGAGATAGTACGGCCCGCCTCTGACTGTCGCGGTCCACTCCATGAATCCCTTCTTACCGACGCACAGGGTGAGGTTGTCGAAACGGGCATATTCCGGAGCCACGTTTGATGAGCGGCCTGAAAGATCGCGCGCCAGGATGTGGACTTCCTCGGCCGGCGCATGCAGCGCGGTGCTGCCGAACAACAGAATCAGGCCGCCGATCCTTCTTGCCGTCTGTGCGGTTGTTATAACTGTCTTCGCTGTTCGCATCAGGAGGAAAAGTATATCTGCCCGCCCCCCGAACTCCACGGCGAAGCCCTGTAATGCCGCCCTGGTGCTTCAACAGGCAGAGGTTTGAAAGGAGAGGTCTGTTCATTCATCATGGCCACGCGCGACCGAAGAGGCACAGAATGTCCCACCGATAGAATAAGGATACTGCAATGAAAGAAACCCGTTTTCCTGTCCGGAGTATGCTGTCGACAGTCCTTGCGCTCGGAGTTTATTGCGGATTCGCGCACGGGCAGGCGAAGTCCTCTCTGCCTTCAAATGGGATACTCCAGGAAATCTGGACTGGGATCAGGGGGAGCAAAGTCGCGGATCTGACAGCCAACGGGTCCTACAAGAAACGCGCCCGTGAGGCCCGCATCCTGCCCGGCTTCAGGGCAGACGCCCTCACCGACAACTACGGCGCCCGGTACTCCACGCTTCTCCTGCCGCCTGAAACCGGCGAGTATACCTTCTGGATCGCATCAGATGATGCCTCCGAGTTGTGGCTCAGCACAGACGAACAGCCCGGACACCTCGAGAAGATTGCCAGCGTGGGCGGTTACACGGGCAGAGAGGCATGGGACAGCGTACGAACCCAGAAGTCGAAGGCGGCCACGCTCGAGAAGGGAAAACGCTACTTCATCCGTGTACTCCACAAGGAAGGCGGCGGCGATGACCATCTGGCCGTGGCCTGGCAGGGTCCCGGGCTCGCACGGGCCATACTCAAGGGTGAGCATCTCCGGGTCCCCGAACTGGACAAGAAAACCAAAGCACTCGTCCGGAAGATCCGGGATGAGGAGGAGAACAAGGCGCGCCTCCTGGCAAAGCTGGCCGCCACGCGACCCGAAGGCCTGCACCGTTTCGCCAATGGGCTTGGGAAGAAGGAACAGGGCCAACTGGCTCAAGAGCTCTTCAGCCTCGCTGGGAAAGCCGAGCGGAAAGCGACCCCTGAAACTGCTGCCAGACTCAAGGCATACGGCCGGCTCACGGCTCGCCTGCTTCCGACACCGGAAACGCCGGTGGAGAATCCCGTGCTGAAAGCCCTGCTGGTTATTGAAGACCTCTACCTCAAGACCTTGCCCGTCGATGAGCTGGAGAAAATGGGAGCGCATCGTGCGGCAACTGCCTTCGGGGCGATCCCGGATAGCGCCACGGCCGTGGAGAAAACCATCCGGCTCTCATCGAGCGACAAGAAACACGGAAGTGAAATGGTCTCCACGGGACTGTATGCACGGCCCGGGATGCCGGTCGTCATCACCATTCCAAAGGAGCTTGTCGGAAAGAATCTTTCCGTGCAGATAGGCCACCACCTGAACGGCAAGGAAAAAACGAAGATCTTCGACTGCATGCCTCACAGCTCCCGCCGATTCCCGCTGTCCACGGTCAGCACAAAGGCCATCAACCCCCACGGCGGCTTGATGCTGGTTCACGTGCCGGCAAATGTCGGCCTCGCGGACGCCGCGTTCCGCGTCGCAGGCGCAATCGAAGCCCCGTACTTTGTTCTGGGCAAGACCACTGATGAGGAGTGGAAGACCATCCGCAACCGGCCCGCCCCCTGGGGAGAGCTGGCCACCGAAAACTACATCCTGGTGGCGCACTCCGAAGCCCTGAGGAAGCTGGACAGCCCCACGGACCTCATGACCTGGTGGGATGGCAACGTCACCGCGCACGACGGGTTCTACAACCACGTGACCGGTAAGCCATTCCGCATGCACACCGTCCACTACGCGGTGCGGGGCGTATCCACCTGGCCGCTTTACGAGACGAAGGAGAGCGTCGTGACCCTCCTCAATCTCAAGAGAATGAAAGCCTATAACGACGGGCTCTACCTTCACGAGCACGGCCATCATGGCGACAGCGGGAGCATGATGTTCGGAAACCTTGGCGAGTCCACGCCAAACTGGGCCGGGTACTACATGAAGGCCACCCGGGGCGACTTTGCCTGGAAAGACACGGAGGAGGCGCACATGCTGCGCCTCTTCGACAAGAACGACGACCTTCATCAGGGGCTCATGCAAGACAACTGGTGGACCACCAGGTACACCCACTACTGGTCCTATCCCGTGACCAGCATGATGGTCGGATACGTCCAGGGCTTCGGATGGGAGCCATTCAAGACCGTTGTTCACCGTTTCACGCACGGGGACGACCCCGTAAACCAGTTGCCCATCTTCAACGGGCCGGCCCATAAAAAGAAGTGGTGGACGGTGACCAAAGAAGACCGGGTCGTGCTGGACCGGGCAAAGATCGACAAGTGGCTGATCTTCCTTTCGGAGGAGGCGAAGCATGACGTGCGACCGTATTTCGCACACTTCCGAATGGGCCCGTCTCCCGAGGCCGCGAAGTTGATAGACCAGATGAAGCTGCCGAAGTGGGACCTGGTCTACATTCCCACGCGCCGGATTGCCATAGGCCCCGGCCAGACCGTCACTATCCCCTCTCCCGTGCAGGACGCCCTCACCTATGCCGGAAAGATAGAGCTCGCCGGCATCGATAAGCCTTCTCACGGCAAGCTGACCGGCAACGACGACGGGACATACGTCTACCGCCCCGAGAAAGACTTCATGGGCAAGGCAAGTATTCCTTTTCGAGTGACGAACAAGTACGGCAACGTCTTTCAGAGCGCGCTCGATATCTACGTCATGCCTGAGGACAGGAACCCGCACCTGGCGGTCGGGTCTGTGGAGGAGGTGACCACAAAAGGATGGAAAGCAATCGCCTTCCCGCGCGCATACCGCCAGCCCGTCGTCGTCGCCACCATCGATCTGAAGAAGCATCCTAACTTCGTGACCCGAATCCGAAACGTCTCGAAATCCGGCTGCGAAATCACACTCCAGCAGACCAAGGGCGACCCGGATGCTGGCGGATGCCGCGCAACCTGGGGCGTCATGGAGGCGGGCGAGTACTCAGGGAAGAACGTCTGCCTGCCCGCTGACGCAGGTACGGTGGAAGTTACTCCCGAGGGCCTCAGCCGCGAGGCGAACGGCATCGTCAGGTCCTACGAGCATCACCAGTCATTGCTTCGGGCCACCATGCTCGGGCAGGTCATGACCTTCAATGATCCCAGGTGGACCAGTTTCTTCTGGAGGGACGAGCGCGATCTGCTCGGCATCCGGGTAGGCTGTCATTACGGCAAAGAAAAAGCTCCTCGGAAGAAGGAGACCGTCGGTTACCTGCGACTGTCCCACGGCCTGTGTCAGTTCGGGGACACAACCCTCAGGGTGAGCCAGTCTGGCATCAAGTCCGGCGACCTCTCGCTCCGCATGGAATACGCGAGCTTCAATGGCTGGGGCTTCCGAAGCGTGGAGCGCTACTTCGAGTGAAGTGAAAAGAACGTTATGATGAAGCAGACTGCCGCCACACCAGTGCTCAGGATCATCTCCGTTCTAATACTGCCCCGGACTTGGAATTCGACCAGATGAAATACACCGTTTTCCTGACCGCCCTGCTGATGGCTTCATTGCCAAAACTCCAGGCCGAAGAATTTCGGGGGCCTCATAAGCCCAACGTCCTCGTCATTTATGCTGACGACCTCGGTTATGGTGACGTGCAGTGTTACAACCCGGATCGGGGAAAGATACCGACTCCGCATGTCGACAAGCTGGCTTCGCAGGGGATGCGTTTTACGGATGCGCACTCGTCCTCGGGCGTTTGCTCTCCGTCGCGGTACACGATTCTTACCGGCCGCTACCACTGGCGGACGCGACTGCAGCGGGGCATTGTTGGACTCTGGGGCGCGCCATTGATAGCGAAGGATCGGCTGACCATCGGAGGGCTGGCGAAACAGCATGGCTATCGAACGGTGTGTATCGGAAAGTGGCATTTGGGCTGGAACTGGCCGATTCCGAAAGGGCACAGAAAATATTTCGGAGGCAGTAAGAAGGGTGTGACCGCTACTGACGAACATCGCACCTCATGGCAGGAAGCTTTTTCCAAGCCCATTGCCGGTGGCCCGATCTCTCGCGGTTTCGATGAGTATTTCGGCACGGACGTCCCCAACTGGCCGCCGTTCTGTTTTATCGAGCAAGACCGCACCATCGGCATCCCGTCTGAGTTTCTGCCGGCGCGCCTGTTTCGGAATCATCAGGCCAGCGTGCAGGGCCCGGCGTTAAAGGACTGGAAACTGGAACCCATTCTCCCAGCGCTTGGCGATCGTGTGGCTCAATTCATCGAGCGCGAGGCAAAGAAGCCTGAGCCTTTTTTCGTTTACATGCCGCTCACCTCGCCGCACACGCCGCTATCCGTGAACGAAGAATGGAAAGGCAAAAGCGGCATCAGCGCGTATGCCGATTTCGTAATGGAGACCGACGCGGTAGTGGGTCGAGTGCTTGGTGCCCTGGAAAAGAGCGGCGCGGCTGACAAGACGCTGGTCATTTTCACCAGCGATAATGGCTGCGCGCCTTACATTGGTGTCTCGGCCATGGAAAAGAAAGGGCACTACGCCAGCGGCCCGCTGCGCGGTTACAAATCCGATGTCTGGGAGGGCGGACATCGGGTGCCATTCATCGTACGCTGGCCGGGAAAGGTGAAGCCCGAAACCCAATGCGATCAGCTCGTGCACCAGGCGGACCTCATGGCGACATTTGCTGACATCTTTGGATCGAAGCTGCCCGATAAGGTTGGTGAAGACAGCTTCAGTCTGTTGCCATTAATGAAGGGAGATAACAAGCCTGTCCGAGAGCACGCAGTCAGCTGTTCCATGAGAGGTCTGCCCGGCCTGCGCCATGAAGACTGGAAACTCATCCTTGGCCCCGGCTCAGGCGGTTGGACCAAAGGTGGCACTGATCAGCCACTGCAGCTCTACAACCTGGGCGATGATCCTGGTGAAAACCAGAACCTCGCGGTCGAGCAACCCGAGCGAGTAGTCTGGATGAAGAACCTGATGGAAAAGATCATCACCAACGGCCGCAGCACACCGGGCGCCCCTCAGAAGAATGATGTAAAGGTGCGCCGATATGCTCAGAAAGCTCCGGCCCCAGCGAAGCGCAAAGAGTCGCCGAAGTGAATCCAGATCGCGATGACATGCTGCATCCAGTCAGGCTCAGGACGGCCTGAACTCGACCTGCATTCCGTCCTCGATTTCCACGGTGAAACGCAGAAGGCGCGGACGGATGAGAGTAGCTGACTGAGCACTGCCGTCGATCCAGACCTTCGGGGACTGGCACCATGGAGCCGGAACCTCAGCGTCGAAGGTCAACTCCCGCTGGGTGACTCTCTCGTTCAAGTCTTCAAACCGAAGCCGGTAAGACAGCACTTCTCCACTGCCGCCGGCCTCCTCAATCCGCACGTGCCGCCGACAGAGATGGTAAAAGACGACCTCCTCCGGGAGGGCGCACCAGACCTCATCGCCCCCTTCGCTGGCAACAGTTTCAAAACGACGGCGAAGCTGTTCCTGGGTACAGTCCTTGTTTCGATGGACCGGCTCTTCGAGCGGACAGTGGCAATAGTCGATGATCCAGCCCTGGTCTTCCCGGGCGTGCCGGATGTTCCGGTAAGGGTCGAATTCGCTGAAGAAAGGGCCGTAATACTGGTCGTGAAGCGCGGTGCGGTTGAGCCAGAACAGTTCGTCTCCGGGACGGTTGAGCGCGTCCGTCAGACTCATCGCGCCGAGGTACCCGTATTCCCTGCACGCTTCCAGGACATGATCGGCCATGTTGGAGTTGTTTCCGGGGGCACAATAGAGATCGACGGGCGAATCAATGGCCTCTTCGAGAACCTCTTTCGCCTGGAGGAGCTCCCGATCGACCATCTCCGGCGAGATGAGCTCATGGCTCCACGAGTGATTCCCCACGCCCCAGCCTCTTGCCAGCAGGTCCTGCAGCTCACCGCCGTTCATATGGCGGAAGCCGTTGTAACTGGAGTTTCCGATTTGGCGCACTTCACCTAATTGCCCGACGACGGCCTCTACGTGGCCGGGGAAACCGAATTCCTCATGAATCGGAATGGCGAACCGATGAAGGTCAGCCAGAGCCTCGTCGTAGGTGATGGAATAAACCCAGCGTTTGCCGTGTTTCCAGGGACAGACTTTCAGGGACATGAGGTTGAACTCGGGAGTCGGAGTTGTTTCAGTTCACGGTCTATTCTTGTCGGCAACGTCTCTGACTAAACTTGCCGCCAGGGCACAGTGTTCGTCCTCGTATTTTTCACAGAACGTGCTCCAGCGGATGAACGTTTCCAGAAAAAGTCTGGCGTTTGGGCAATTATCAGCGTTGTATTCATAAACCCGTGAGGCTGGCGGCTGCGAAAAAGGATAGACCTGGTCCCGCGCCTCTTCCTGAAGGAACTGCAGGGAGGCAGGCATCAGGTAATAGCGTCCCGTTCCTGCGCCCGGAACTCCTGCTTCGGCCAGTTGGGAAGCGAATTCATCAGCGCTGCATGTGAACGCGTCCGCATCGATATTAAATCCGGCCATCCAGCAGGAATAGACATCGAGATAATCTGGAATGGGAAGTGGCGTGATGCCGGGAATTTCAGAGAGCATCCTGTTCAACAGGCGAATCATGCGATCTCGCCGGGCCACGTTTTCGTGGATGATTTCAAGCTGCGCCAGAGTGATCGCCGCCGTACTCTGGGTCATGCGGTAAGGGTACCCCCCGGCGGTATGAGACCGGCCGAATCCCGGGACCATTTCTCCGCCGCGGCTCTGACCGATAAAACGAATCCTGTCGTTCAAGTCGTCATCGTCAGTTACCAGGCATCCTCCCACGTCAGAGCCAAGCGTCTTCTCTGAGTCAAAAGAAAAGCCGCCAGCCGTTGAAATGGTGCCCGCGTATCGACCTCTGTATTTACCCAGAACAGCCTGGCAGGCGTCTTCGTAGACGATGAGACCGTGCCTCGCGGCCAGTTCGTTAATCGGGTCCATGTCGCAGATAATCCCGGTCTTGTGAACCACGAGGACCGCCCTGGTGCGGTCACTGATGCATGGCTCAATTGTCGCGGCGCTAATGTTGATCGATCCTGGCTGAGTATCAGCAAAGACGGGAATGTAATTTTCGGCAATCAGGCCCTGAACGGACCCATAATCCGTCACCGGGCTGACGATGATTTCATCGCCCGGCTGGAAACCCAAACCAGCGGCCAGAATCGCCAGGGCAGGAGTGCAGCCGGGTGTGGCAATGCAGTGCTTTACGCCGAGGGTTTCAGCAAAGGCTTTCTCGAAACGGCCGACCAGGTTGCAGGTGAGACCAGAGTCGACGACCTCTTGAAGGTATTTCATGCAGTTGGGCCCCATGGCCCTGGGGA
Source organism: Planctomycetota bacterium (assembly GCA_030740295.1). Next base: position 7,531 of record JASLXP010000278.1, on the reverse strand, counting down.
ACTGCCGGGGCAACTGGGCCGGTACAGTTTCGAAAGCCTGGGCGCCGAAACGTGCCCGTTCTTTCCCTCCCGCGTTCGACAAGAAAGATCTCCGTGAAGACAGAGGTAAAACCCAACCCTCAGCTTGCGAGCCAGGGATTGCATGCATGTGAGAATGCACCCCCGGCCAACCTTTGTAAACCTCGATGCAAAGCAGGATTCTCCGCGGCCATTCTATGACGTGTCAGCAGGCTCCATAGAAGAGAAGGGGAATTTACTTGACCGTCACTCCCCGAACGCCATCACCTCCACCAGGTGCCGGCCAGTGTTGGCTGAGTTGTGGGTCTGGGTAACGCGGATGTAGCGCACCGGGCGCGGGGCGAAGCGGCAGGTGTACCCCTTGGCGGTCGAGAGCTGTTTGCTGTCGCGCCGGTCGGCGACCATATCCCACTTCTTTGCGTCCAGTGAAGTCTCAACGGTAAAACCGTAGGAACGCTTGTCGCCGTAATACCCGACAACCACGATCCTGCCGACAGCCGTTGGTTCCTCGAGGTCTACCTGCCACAATGGTTCCGGATCTTTCAGCTTCTCTACGTCCGTGGCCCAGTAACGGCGCGTGTCGCTGGCGTACCCGTCATTGGCCTGCCCAACGGGATAAGAAGGCAGCGCGGACGAACAAGTGACCGGCTTGTGGGTGGTCAGGCTCAGAGCGTCCGGCCTGGTCCAAGTAGCGGGCGGATCGGATTTCTCATAGAGAGCCACGACCGTGGGGAAATCCCAACGCTTCACTTGGGGAGAACGCGTAACGATCTCGACCCCGTCGAGCTTGTTGAGGAGCCGCCGGGACGTCGGGAGGTGAAGCACGGTTCTCCCCGGCGCTCGACGCGTTGGTCTGTCGAGAACGACATTCACGCCCTTCTCTGTGCCTTGAATCGTCAGCGCCATCACCCCGAAATGAGTAGGTAGACGTTCTATTCTGATCTCCTCGCCATCGCCCAACCACCAATCGGGCACGGCCTTCAGCAGGTGCAGGTTCTCACCTTCCTCATGGACGAGCATGTGGCGCAGCATGATGGCGTAGTTGCAGGCGCCGGTGACGTGGGGGATCGTGTTGTTCCACGCGACACGGCTCTTGTAGTAGATCCCCTCCGGGAAGGCATGCGCAGCGGTGGTGTGCAGGAGATACCAATAGAAGTCCTCAACCACATCCTCGTGTTTTCCGCGGGTCAGGTCCGTCATAGTAGTATACGCGCCCATGTACGGATGAATGGCGGGGGCGTGCCCGCGCCACTGAATCGTTCCTTCTATGAACCCGCCGTGAAAATCCCCGCGAACATGCTTGCTCAGTGCGGCGATCCGCGGGTCATCCCGCTCGAAGATCGCGGTGGGCCAGAGGGTCTCGGTATTCCCCCAGTGCGTGCCGGCCTTCTCCCAACTGGGTGGGAAATGAGCCAGCCCGGTTCTCTTCCAGGCCGCGTCAAGGGCATTGCGATAGAGGCCTGCTTCCTTCATCAGCTCTTTGGCTTCGGCCTTTCTGCCGAGAATCCGGGCCGCGTCGGCTGTGCAGAGCATGCCCCGCAGGTTCCAGAAGTCATACCCCACGATATGATGCTTGCCGCCCCAGAGGAATTCGCCGTCGGCCAGCGCGTTGGGCAGCACGCCGGCGAAGGGAGAGTCGACCGGAGCCAACCGGCGCGCCTTCATGGTCCAGTCCACCGCACGGCGCATTTTAAGGTACACGCTTTCAAGCCACGCTCGATCCGCCGTCATTTTGTAGTACTGCCACAGAACCCAAAGCGCCTGGCCGTTGGCGTCGAACTGGCCCCTTTGCGACTCAAAACGCCCGTCCGATCTCTGCCGGGGAAGATAGAGAGCGACGGCCTTCTTTGCCGCGTCCCACAGCCCGGCCTCTTCGAGCTCCATGACCTGGTAGGCCCCATCGCGGATGTAGAATTGGTCATAGAACCCTTCGCCGCCATGGACATCACCGCGGTCATTGGCAATGAGCTGGCACACGTGCGCCGCGAGCAGGGCTTCGGTCGCTTTCCGGCAGGGCACCTCGATGTGGGCGGCGTTTGAGAGAATGCCTTCCCAATATTCAACCGTACGCTCCAGCCACACTGACGGATCTGCGTCAGCAAACGCGGCGGCATCCTTAGCGGGCGAAAAGGGAATGCGTACCGTTGCTGCCGAGCTCGCTCCAGGTTCCAAGGCCCAGTCGAACGCCTTGTTGGCATCCGCACGCGAGCTGGAGGTCTTCACTCTCGCTTTGGCTTCCTGGTCGCTCGTGTTCGTGGCCTTCACCTGGATCCAGTTCAGGAAGTTCTCGCCCTCGGTCGGCCAGTCGAAGGCTTTACGCCAGTCTTTCACGGTCGGTAGCGGCGTGGCCCACAGCCTGATGTCGTAGCGGACGGGACCGTCCTCAGCCGTGATCAGGATAATGGGAAGCCAACCGGCCTGCGCCAGCTTCCCGTGCTGCCGGCTCAAGGGAAGTAGATTTCGCCCCACCCGGAGCTGGACCATGGCATTGGCCAGTTGAAGGCTGTTATCGGGGGTCACACGCGTGCCGCGGCGATAGTCCTTCAGTCCAATCACGTTCCAGTTGTTGGCGAAGTAGTCGAACGGGTCGGCCGCCAGGGCCGCATTTCCAGCCGTGATGGCCAGCAAACCGGCAGCGAGATATCTCGAAAGCTGATGTGGCTCGGCGGGCCTCATGGGACCTCCTCAGCGTGATCGGTTGACAGTTATTTCGCGCTATCGCGTAGCGCGCCGTCGCGGCACTTCCTTGATGAAAGAAAGTTGAGATTAAGAGTAAGAACCGTACAGGCACAGCGCGCAGAAGTCTCTAAATCTTTAACATTCAGGTATAGTTCTTTCTGGTCCGTAGCTCGTGCTGAATGGCTGGCTGAGCTACCAACGCAGGGATCTACGCCAGCTTTCATCAACTCACCACGCATGGAAAATCAATCTGCTACGACCGAGTTTCTGCCTTACATCATCTCCTGGAATCTTACTACCCGCTGTAACCTGCTGTGCAAGCACTGTTACATCGACGCGTCGAAAGCCATGCCGGGAGAGCTTACCACCGGGGAAGCGCTGCAGGTGCTCGATGAAATCGCCGAGGTGAATCACGAGACCCTCCTGATTCTCACCGGGGGCGAGCCGCTCCTGCGCCCGGATCTGGAGGAACTGGTCGGCCGGGCTTCCAGCCTCGGCATGATGGCTGTCCTGGGCACGAACGGAACTCTCTTGACCGAAGAGCGGGCCCGATTGCTGGCTGAAAAAGGCCTGGCTGGCGTTGGCATCAGTATCGATTCCCTGTTGCCTGCCCGGCATGAAGCCTTTCGCTGTGTGGACGGCTCCTGGATCGCCGCCATCAATGGGATTCAGGCCGCGCAGAAAGCCGGGCTCGACGTTCAGGTTCAGATAACTCTGACCCGTGAAAACGTCGACGAATTGTCAGAGGTCAAGCAATTCACCAAAGACCTGGGCGCCAAAATCCTCACTGTGTTTTTTCTGGTCTGCACCGGCCGCGGGCAGGATATCGTCGATCTGGGGCCCGAGGAGTACGAGGAGATTTTAGGCAAGCTCGCGAACGAACCGGGGGACGGGATCATGATTCGGCCACGCTGCGCGCCGACCTTTCGGCGGGTGTTGACTCAACTTGATCCCGATTCGCTCCTTCTCAAGTCCGATGCGGGCCGTTGCATGGCTGCAAAAAATTACTGCCGCATTACACCGGATGGAAACGTCACCCCCTGCCCCTACATGCCGCTGGCAACGGGAAATCTGCGGGAAAAGTCATTTGGCGAAATCTGGTGGTCGGCGCCCCTCCTTCAAGAATTGCGAGAGCCGGAATTGAAGGGAAGCTGCGGCGAATGCGAATACCAGGAGACCTGCGGCGGATGCCGCGCCCGAGCCTTCGCTGAAACAGGCGACCACCTCGACGAAGACCCTTGGTGCACTTACGAACCTGGCACGGACAAGATACCGGAGAGTGAAACGGATGCCGTGAACGTCATCTGGACAACCGAAGCCGAGGAGGGAATCAAGAAGGTTCCCTTTTTCGTTCGAAAGGTTGTCAGGTCCGCCGTCGAGGGCATGGCGCGAAAGCAGGGAGTATCTGTCATCACCCGTGACTTCATGGCCAGCGCGAGGCAAGCAGTTGGGCGGAAGTGAGATCCTTCCGCCGAGACCGGCGATGGCGCATGAGGATGCACAAGAACAGGGCAATATGTGAAAACGCGGCCTCAGCCCGATTCATCCACTTTGAACTCTTCCACGAACTCCTCGTTCAAAGTCACGCCCAGACCTGGTCCGTCAGGCACGTTGATGTAGCCGTCTTTCTCGGCCTGGACTCGCTCGTGGGTCAGGTCGTGCCGGAGCGGTGAATCATCCACGCAATCTTCGAAGAGGAAAGCACTGTTCGCGGTCGAGAGCCAGTGCAGGCACGCGGCGACACTGATGGGCGTTTTGTAGCAATGGTTCACCACCCGGCCGCCGGCATCCTCGACGCAGCGGCGGGTATGCATGGCGTCGGTGAAACCGCATCTGGCCAGATCGATCTGATAGATATCGAGAGCCCTGCGTTGCACCCAGGGGGCAAATGCCTGGCGGCCGCATTCGCCTTCGCCCGCGGCTATCGGTACGGGCGAACGATCGCGGAGCCAGACATAGCCGTCGATATCGTCCTGCTGGAGCGGTTCTTCCAGCCATCCGATTTTGTAGTCCGCGAAGCTGTGGGCCCGCTGCAGCGCGGTGCGCGCATCCCAGACGCATCCGGCATCAATCAGGACATCTCCATCCGGCCCGACCCCTTCACGGCCCCCGGCCACGAGCTCAAGGTCGAGCTTTTCGGATTCGCCCATCGGCTCCCAACCAAACTTTACCGCGGTGTATCCGACCTCGGTCCAGCGCCGGCCAATGTCCGCGGTCTCCTGGCCATCTTTACCGAAAAGGATCGATGCGTAGGCACGAATTCGGTCGTGCCTTTTTCCCCCGAGCAGTGTGTGGACGGGCACACCGAAATGTTTGCCTTTCAGGTCCCAGAGCGCCAGATCGATTCCGGCCATGGCCGTGATCCCCAGCATGCGTCGCCCGAAGTAAAACGTTCCTTTGTACATCTTGTCCCACAGGCGCTCGGTCTGGAGAGGGTCTTCACCCACAAGGATTTCCCGCAATCCACTGGCAATGTTGTGGCTGAAAGGCGCATCAATAACCGCTTTGGCCGGTTCAGGGCTGGAATCCACTTCGCCGATACCTTCGAGGCCGGTATCGGTTCTTACTCGAATGAGGAGTGTATCCTGGGTACCGGCTGTCTTGGCCTCGATCTGCGGCAGACGGAGAACCTGGGCGATGACCTCTGTGATTTTCATGGGAACTGATCCTGATAAATGAGAAAGGCCAATTCTGAGTGAGAGTTATACAGGAGGCTGACCAGGGAGGGGAACAGGATTGAACACATGATGCCGGCTTTGGAATGTGCTGGCGCCGCCATCAAGAAGACTGGTGAATGACGTCAATCCAGAATGACTGGCAGGAACACTCTGAAGCCGACGGTGATCTTTTTATCCTCTGCTTCAAGCATAGTACGGTTGGCCGGCCCGAATCCGGCCGGCTTGTCCAGCCAGGACCCGCCCACACAGAGCCTGCTCTGCTTGTCAGATTCGGCATTTGATGTGTCCTGCATCCACTCCCACACATTACCATCCATGTGGTAGCGTACTTGCCGAAGTCCACCGCTATCTTCTTCGTACGGTGAGCACCAGATGCATGCCGGTCCGCCGTTCGACCACCTCGAGACAGAGACCGGTCCTCTGGTCTGTTCCCGTCTTTGGCCCTTTTCCTGGAAGGTCTTCGCCGACTGAGCGGAGAAAGGGATCAGAGGCCAGTCAGCCTCTCGCGGGTAATCAGAAACAGCGGCAAACACGGCGTTTCTGATCTGCCCTTCCTGCGCGCGCGTACCGATACCAATGGACAACAGAAAGCACCAAACCATCATCACAAATCTCCCAACAGATTGTCTGACGCGCCATCTGTACACTATCATCCAGCAGAATGGATGCTTGCCAGCGGGCCTCCGGCAACCAGCGGGGGCATGTCTTGACGTATAATACCCATGTGCTAGCATCCTTATGGCAGTGAAGGAGACGTTGTTCTCGGCTTACTAGAAGCAAAAGCGCATTGGTTGGTACGATTATATTTCCCTCTCGCATCGACAGAGTCTCCCCACCTGGCAGGCCAGGCGGCCCCGCACTATTTCGCATCACAAGACTCGGTTTTGCCGGTAGCACAATCCAGAGGAAGCCCATGCCGCCTTTGGCTCGTGCGTTGTGTTTCCAATTTTGATGCTGATAACAGAAAGGAGAAATCCCTTGCAGATAGCCATCACAGGAAGACACATGACCCTTTCAGACGACACCAAAGAATTCATCGAAGACCGGGTTGAGCGCTTCATGAGATTCTTTGAACGGATAGAAAGAGTACAGATAACCACAGACATGCAGCATGAGGATGTGGAAGTCGAAATCGTCGTTCACCCGCCTGGCGGGACAGTGGTCGCAAAAGAAAGAGGAGAGGACCTGCACATTGTGGTTGACCGCACGGCAGAGAAGATTGAGAGAAGCCTGCGGCGCCTGAACGAAAAATTTCACGCTCACCGCTCTCGAAAAGGGGCATCCGAGCCTCCCCCTGTGGACGAAGAGGATGAAGAAAGCTACCAGGATATTGTCAATGCCCTGCTCGAGGAGGAGACCTGACCTCATTGAAATCCGCCCCGGATTAGATTCTCCGAGGTGGAGCTGATGAGCGGAGACGAGTATGGATCTAACAGATTTCCTAATAGAAGAAGCCCTGATATCTGAGCTTCAGGTAAGAGATAAGGAAGCAGTCATTAAAGAACTGGTCCGCTCACTTACCGAATCCAATGCCATCAAGGACGAAGACGAGAGCAGCGTGGTCGATGCCTTGATGAAACGTGAAGAGTTGGGCAGTACCGGTATCGGCCAGGGTGTCGCCGTACCTCACGCACGGCATCCAGCGATCAAGGAGCTCGTCGGGGTCTTCGGTCACTCCACTGCCGGAGTTGACTTCAATGCACTTGACGGAGAACCGGTCCATGCCATCTTTCTGCTGCTGTCGCCCGTAGCCTCTTCGGGAGAACACCTTCAGGCCCTGGCCTTGATCTCCCGGATGCTGAGGAACGACAACTTTTGCCAACTGCTTAGAGAAACCACAGGAAACGAAGATCTCACCAGCCTGCTCAGAGATGCAAACGTTTACCTCACCTGATACAGATGACCCTTCAACGCCAAGTCACCCTGACTAACCCTGAAGGACTTCACATTCGAGTCGGCGTCAAACTGGTTGAAGAAGCACGAAGATTTCAAAGTGAGATTTCAATCAGCAGCGATGAGAGTGAAGTCAACAGTAAAGACATCATGGCCGTTCTCACCCTGGGTGCGGCCCAGGGCACGCTCCTCACCATCAAAGCCAAAGGCGATGACGCGGAAGCCGCGGTAATCCATCTCGAAAAGCTCTTCGTCGACGAGTT
>JASLXP010000277.1 GCA_030740295.1 Planctomycetota bacterium | reverse complement strand
GGCAACGCCCCGGTCAATTGCCCCAATGAATGGCCTCCTTATAAATGGCCGGGGCGTTGCCCCTCATCAAATATCTGTACCATTCACCCAGCCCGTTGGGCTGGGCTAGGCAAACAGCCCGGGGCTTCGCCCCTGAAATCCGTCAAAACGACTCCGTCTTGGAGGACCAGGTTCGCACTGTCAACAGTAAATCTTCGCTGCCGTCTTCCCGTTAATCCACTCCTGATCATCCTTTGTGAAAAACGAAAACGGTCCTTCGACAAGGGCGGCTTCGTTTCCAGGATTGAAAGGAAACTCGGAGCTGCCGATGAGCCGCTGTGCGCCGAACGTTTCGTAAACGGCCTTCACATACGGCAGAACGTCATCGTAGGGCCAGCCCTTCTTCGAGATGCCTTCTACGCCGGTAGGTTTGACATAAACATTCGGGCAGGAGCTCAGCTTCAGCAGATTCTGAAAACTGCCATCGACACCTTCATCGAGATTCGGCTCACCCATCAACGCCATGTGATCGATGATGACAGGCACTTCGGGAAACTTTTCGAGCATCGGCCGCAGAAACGGTATCTGGCGGCACCATCCAAACCATATGAACGGCACACCGATATCGCGGGCCCTTTCCCATAAAGGAATCTGATGATCTTCACAGAGCCACGACGCGTCTTCCGCCTTGACCGGATAAAGCCGCATGCCCTGAACGCCGTGCTCGCGGTAGAGCCGTTCCAATTCGTCAGCCGCGCCTGGATCAAGCGTGTCAAGAAGCGCGACGCCCTTCAGCCGGTCAGGGAATCGGCCCATGGAATGGCACATGTAGCTGTTGTCGTAACCGTGGTAGAAGCACTGAACGAGAATCGTCATGTCGATGCCGTTCTGATCCATGGATTCGATCAATCGTTCGACGGTGGCTGCACCATCGGGACGGCTGCTGGTCATGCCATCGCTATAGGTAAACGGTGGTGATCCATCGCTCCAGACGTGAACGTGTGAGTCAATGCGCATGGTGAATCCTCAGGATCTAATCTGGTATCTCAACTTGCCGATCATACCTTCCGTATTCTTCTCGAAGCTCCAGCATCAAGAGGTAGTCTTCGATCTTGATGGGCGGGTATACGGAATTGCTCGACATGAAGATATAGCCTCCGCCCGGTTTTGCGTGTTTCAGACAGTACAGAGCGCTCTTTCTTATTTTTTCGCGATCACCCGACATAAGCGGGTCCATATCGACATTGCCGCCCAGACAGACTTTATCTCCTACCAGCTTTCTGACCGCGGCGATGTCCATCCCTGCAGTGGGGTCAATGGATACGAGCGCGTCGGGTGAACACGCGACGATCTGATCCAGAATGGGCATGATGTTCCCATCGGTGTGTTTGATCACATAAGCGCCGTTCTCCCGGTGACCTGAGACAGTGCGGTGGAGACAGGGCGCTATGAACTCACCAAACATCTTCGGCGAAAGAAAAGGGCCTTTCGTTGTGGCATAGTCGGCCCCCATGAAGATGGCCTCTATTCCAGCATCTATCAGCGGCTTCATGTGTTCGATGGTGTCGTCCGTGGCTCGGTCCAATTCCCGTTTGAACTCATCCGGCTCAGTAAACAGCCTGAGACATGTTTCCTCGAAGCTGTCCGGGTAGCCGTTTCCCTCGCGCCAGAAACGCCAAGTTCCGTCGCCATTCTTATGGGTCAGAAGATAAGTCTTATCTACACCCATCCGCACCAGTTCTTTGATGACCGGGATGTCCCCCAGAACGATGGCCGAGTAATCCAGACGTTCTGCAATCTCTATATGCAGCTCAGCATTGTGTTTTATACCGCTCTCCAGCTCTCGTCCTGTTAATCCATCAAGGCCGATAAAGTCCTTTCCTGTCAGCTCCTTCGTCAGACCGAACAGTTCAAATGTTGGGACGATGTCGTCCGGCTGCTGGAGCTCGAGCGCTGCAATGATTCGTTGTCTTGGGGTCATTTCTGTGTTGGGCTATGTACGCTCCACCGTTCGCGGGTGCAGGTTACACCTTGTGAAGTTGAAAGGCGATTTTGGTTTGATGCGACCTTACAGCCACATCCCAACATCTCTTGCTTCGTTGCTTTCAGGAAGTTACTGAGTATTTCCAATGAGTAACAGAATAAATGTCAGGCCCAGCAATCGGTATTGCAGTGTCGTAAAGACTTCGTCTCTTTCATCGAGAAGGGCTCGTAAAGAGATCGAGCGCAGGGAGGGTGTGCACGGGGGATTCGGCATCCTGGATACAGGTCTTCCTGCGGTGAACGAGACCCTGTTCAAAGCCTATGACAACGGCAAGGATCTGATTGTTGCGGTCTGCGCTTTGACCACCTTCAACACATCTGAGAAGGAAAAGCCGGCCGCGAAGGATTCCTTTGAGATGGTGTTTGATCCTCATCACGATCACATCGGCTTTTTCCAGTTCGTGTTCGAGCCGGGCCAGGAAGTGGCGACCTATCATCATCTGCCTTACGAGGAGGCCCACTCAACTTCCTTTCCTGAATTCCGTGTAAAAGGGGTGGAATGGGCCTGTGACCCAGGTGACGGTGCCAGGGAGTGGGGAACGTACGCCGAACAGTGGCTCTTTGTCAGACTGGTTGCAGACGATGTTTTCAGGAACGGTGCGGTATGCGGTTTCAACATCGTACGGAACAATCGCGCTCAACGAGAAGCCTCCTCATGGAACCCGTCTACCGGGATCGGTTATCAGGACGCCACCGGCCTCGGACATCTCCGCCGTCATCCTCCCGCCGTAGAGCTTAATGACGTTCGTGCATCACTGAATGGCAGCGTTTTGAGTATCGAGTCGAAGCTTAGCAGGCCGGGAAAGGTGACGGCCAGACTCATTGACCCCCGCGGCTCGGAAATTCCACTTTCAATAACCACGTCTGGTAAGAGCTTGCACGGGGAAGCGAAGCTCCACCGCAAGCCACCGGGTCGCTACCGGCTTTACCCACAGCATGGAAAAGCACCGGCCGAGCCGGAATTCATTGCGATCGACCTCGCTCTCGGCAAACGGCCGAAGCCCTTCAAGGTCGGTCTGACCATCGACGTTGTTGATGACCTGTTCCTGGCTCCATACACGCCGGAGTCGTTGCAGGCGGAGATGAACCTCTACGCTTCCTCCGGGCTTAAACGGATCTACTGGATCGACTACACACCGGCATGGTTGAAGATTCACAAACAGTATCCGGAGCTTGTGAGCAACGCCCGAAAGAGTGAGAAGATCTTCGGCGACCTGCTGCCTGCTGCTGTGGCGGCCGCGCACAAAGCCGGGATGGAAATCGTAGGTGTGTACAAACCTTACGATCTGGCGGATCGCCCTGAACCCCGGGAATGCATCATGCAGACGCATCCTGAGTGGTTTCCTGCGCCTCAGTGGCCGGTCACTCAGTTGCGCGTTTATTCCGACCAGCCCATCGATCTGAAAAACAGGCCCGAAGTAAAGCTCTGGCTGAGCGACGACAACATTCAATACCGCCGTTATCGGGGCGCGTTCTCGCTGAAGCTAGGACGAGAGAAACGCCGTCATCGCAGGTGGACTCCTGCCGGGAACATCGAAGAAGACCAGTCAAACAAGAACTGGTATCTGGAGATCTCGAATCTCAAAATCAGATGCCCTTTCATGGCAGTCGAGATCGAGGGTGGACAGAATCTGACGCACCGTGCCCACTCTCTACTGGCAGCCTGGGATTCAGGCGCAAATCTCATCTCAGCCTTGCCATCTTCCGGCGGCAGCAGAAAGGGCGGGTTCATGTTCTGGACGGAATGGCCCACCTGGCGAAATCGAACACCGAGGCTGCTCGAGCGCACGACCTGGGGAACGGGCACACACGGCGTTTCCTTCCTCCCGCCCCCTTCTCCCACGGGTCTCCTCGAGCCTTCCTATTCCGAAGTGCGAGCAGAATGGCTGCGACGAGTCAAGAGAATTGTCGATGCCGGCGCGGACGGGGTCGACATCCGGACCCTCTGTCATCACAACGGTGTCACGGATTACATGGCGGTTGCCTTCGCCGAGCCGGTCCGCTCTGCCTTCAGAAAAGCCCATGGCAGGGAAGTGACCCCTTCGTGGGAGGACTGCGAGCGGGTGCGCCAACTGCGTGGAGATTTCTATACGGAGTTCATGCGCCAGGGCAGTGAGATCGCTCATAGCAGAGGCAAGAAATTCATCGCTCATTTGGAATGCGGCATCGAAATTCCAGAGGGCCACGACCAGCGGATGCAGATGATTCTCGATTGGGAGCAATGGCTGAAAGGAGGCATCCTCGACGAGGTGACCCTGAAATGGTGGACATCCCAGAATCCATGCATTCATGAACGAGTGCTTCCTCTGGCAAAGAAGCTCGGAGTGCCCGTTCACATCATTGATAGAAACTCGTCTCTTGCGACACCCAGAGCAGGAGAACGAGCAGAACGGCTCTGCCTCGACGCGCAGTCCGCGGGCTTCGATGGTCTCGCCTTTTACGAGGCCGCCGATTACAAGTATTGGACTCGGTCAGGATTGCCCGAACAGCAGAACCAGGCAAAGGCAGCCATCCAGAGAGCAACAAAAGCCGTGGAGCAAGACTGATGTGGACCTCAGAACCTTCAGAGACATCGAGTGCTGCACAATGTCCTTTGCGATGGCTCGCCGCCTGCAAGCTGATTGGACTTCTGAGGCGAGAAGCGCGAATTAAACTGCATGGCAGTCGCAGCCAGCCCCAATTGGATCTCAATCATCGCCTCAGCGTCGTCCATCCTTTGAATGAAATATAAACTCGTCGCAGCCAGCCCCAATTGGATCTCAATCATCGCCCTCGTAGCAGTCGGTTTGGGCGTGCTCGCCGTTGGCGCAGTCGTGGTCACAATTATTCTGCGCCATATGCACAAGGGAGATTAGCTACAGAACTCATCTCGTGTGGTGGATTGAAATAGTTACCAATTCGGGAAGAACGACCCCTGTGGGCTCGCCCCACAGGTGAAGGAGGTTGAACAGTTAGAAGCGGACGAGATTATCCAAAGACCCCCGTGAGCTCGCCATATGGTGACGTTGCGTCCTTATTCCATAGCTCGCCTCACGGGTGAATCAGGTTGAAAGGTTAGCTCAAGAGCCAGGGAGGAAACCATTCAACCTGATTCACCTGCCAGGCAAGCTGGCAAGGGGTCTTTC
>JASLXP010000276.1 GCA_030740295.1 Planctomycetota bacterium | reverse complement strand
CCGATTCGACCTCGATAAAACCACTGGCAGCCCCGATGCTCATGGCGTTTACCTGGGCGAGCACGCGGTTCAGGAGAGCGGCGAGCGCGCCGGACGGTTCCACTCCGAAACTTGAGAAAAGTGCCGGCAGTTGATTGGGATTGCCGCCTTCCAGGACAGCCTCTTTGAGCCGTTCTTCGGTAAACAGAAAATCGAAATAGCGTTCTGCCAGGCTCAGTGTGGAAAATGTAGAAAGCCTGCGCAGGAAATCGAAAGGCAGACCGAGATCACATCTCAACGAGAGCCCATCGCTGACGATCTCGCCCTCTGAGTTTTTGGGCACGGTCTGCTCTTCGAACCGGTGATTCACCAGCCAGGCACGCCCTTCCGGTGACAGCCGAACAAACTGCGATTCATCTATCGTGGGTGAACAATGGACCAAACCAAGCCAGCCCAGCGGGCGTGCCATTGATACGGTGATCGAGTGGAGAACCTCATCGTCTTCGTCCACATATCTTCGCCATCGCTGCGCTGTCTTCTCCTGAGCCGGGCACTCCTCCAGCCAATCCCAAAACTCGCTGAGCCGGGCAAATTCTCCGTTGCGGGCCTGGCCCAGGTATTCCGTGATGAACACTCGTTTCAGCTCGCGCAGGTCTTCTGCGATCGGGCCGTCGTCAAAAGTCTCGTTCCAGAAAAAATTGGCCACTGCGCGCGCCTGTTCCGGGGCCCATTCGTCAAGAAAAGATTGGGCACTGCTTCCAGGCAGCAACCGGCCGGTAACACTTTCAAGATGCTTCAAAACCTGGCCAAATCGAATGAGAAACTCAGTCAGTTCCACGGTTAAGTTTGCCGCTTGCGCGGCGCGCCGGATCGCACGACGGTCTGGCTCGCCCTTCCGAGTCAGTGGAATATCACTGACTGATATTGCGAGGTAGAGTTTTTTCAGATGAGACAGGAAACCACCAAAGCTGCCTTCCCAGACCAGGCCCGAAGCTTCTGCCAGATAGGATGACTCTTCAGTCTCCTGGGCCGGCACGGATACTTCACCCGGACGACGGGCTTTTGCCAGGCGCTCCCAGTGATTCCAGTCAATGCGCTGTGACAGGGCCTGGACGCCATCTCGGGTGAGGCGGTCGGCCACGGATTCTCCCCTGCTGCGCGCTGTCTCTAAGACGCCGGTAAGCCGAAGGATCGGGTAAAACACCGTCTTCAGTTGCGCGGACAATTCTTCGAGAGAGAGGTCGCTGATCCATTGGCCGGATCTGACCTCCTCCAATACCAGAAGGTGCGAAATGGCCGAAGGAACAAACCAGTGCCGCTCTTCAAGTGTTCGTAAAAGCTGGACGAGCTTTCTTCCGTATGCTGCGCTCAACGAACTTTCACCGTTGGTGATCAGGTGGACGAGCGCGCGCCTGCAGCGTTCCTTTTCTGTGAGAGTATCCCACGGCTTGAATGGCTTGTGCTCGAGTTGCGAGAGTCGCTCTTCGAGACGCTCTCCCTTTACGACTGCGTGCAGGCACGGCAGGTGTGTATCCGGGGCGGCGACTGGAAATTCGGAAGACCGGACCCAGAAGGCAAATTCTTCGAAGGAACATTCCTGCAGCGAAAACTGATCTTCCCGGGCCTTTTCCATGAAGAACTCCACGGAATCGGCGAATGGCTCTGCTGCATTTTCGAGCGCGAAAACCGGCGGCAGCACAGGTCTCGCATTCCGAAGCCAGGCGGATGCAATCTCGGGAAAGACCTGGACTCTCGGCTCTTCATGAATGCGACCATTCACTGACTGCCCGTGATCTACTGAGCCGAGAAAATACTGTTCAAGCATGTCCTCGAGCAGCTCAGGTGGCAGCCTGCCATTGCTTGAGCTGCCGTGCGCCTGGGTGAGGGGAAGTCGCCCACCATTCAGCACGGCTTCCTGGAAAACGTTCGCCACCTCTTGAACGGGCAGCAGATCGAGCCTTTTCCGTATCGCTGCGTGATTGATGAGGTCATTCAGGAGCCGAGACCGGACCTTGTCCTCGGACAGATTCTGATGACGGGGCAGCGTAGCCGCTGCCCTCGCCAGATCTGCCGGGCCCAGAGCGGCAAGAAACTCTTCAAGGGTGATGGGAATATCCGTTCCCATGGAAAACGTGCGATGGGTTTAAACAAATGTTGACGGTCCGGCTGAACAGAATCACCTGCGCGAAGACGGGCCGGACGCCCTACATAATACCAGCACGATGAGTGTGGAAAAGCCACCATTTGGTTCAGACCCCTGCTTTTGCCCACGAACGCCGAAAGAGAATGGCCGAAAGCAGAAACATGATTCCGCAGTTTGCACCCATGATCAGAAGTCCATACCACGGATCGATGGAAGACCTCGAAGCCCTGAGCGGCGACCTCGAGCCGAGTGCATAAAGCGCCAGGCTGAAAGGGCTGGACAACTGAAGGACTTCTGTATTGGGCAAGTTGTCGTAGTGTGCTGCCAGGCTCGCCACGACGGGGACACCAAGGAACAGCAGGAACACCGCCAGGTAAGAGATGCAAACTGCCGTGATGGTCCGTTTGAAAATCGCTGAGCACAGCAGCCCTGTCAGTGATGCGGTAATGAGAGTCATGAAGAGAATCGGCCCCTGCATGAGCAGGAAGTCCAGGGAATCCCATCTCTTGAGCTGCACCGCCAGCAAGAGCCTGAAAACGATCGCGATCCCAAGAGGAATAGTGAGCAGCGACACAAGAATCAGAGGCATGCGGAGGGCCACCCAGTACTTCCCGAACAGAATCTGCCTGTACGTGAGCAAGGTAGTCTTAAGCATCACCAGCGTGTTGCGTTCCTTCTCCTGGGTCAGGCACGATGCCGAGAAAGCTGGTGCGATGACTGACGCGAAAGCCATCAGGAAAAAAAGGAAGTAGACCGCGCGGGTCTCATCGTAGGAAAACGGTATAAAGAAGATGGTGACGATAGCACTGAAGAAAATGATCTTCCGGATGGTGGCCGTGCCTCTGCCGTAAATCTCGCATCGAAATTCTTTATCGAGCATTGGATTCGTGCCGTCCGGCAGCAGGCCCTCCCTCCGCGGGGGCAGGATGAACCGGTCAGGGAATTTTGATCTGTCCAGTTGAAGCACTCCTTCCTGCTGTTCTTTTTCCTCTTTGGCCAGAGTCTTGGGAATGTACTCGGTGCGCGCGGCGACGGCTGACGCCGCGGATTGGAGGAAGCTGAAGCTGACGGGGATGACAACAAAGCCGACCACCATCAGGGCGAAGACTCCACCGACCTCGCCCTGAGTGCCGCCTCTGATGACTTCGAGAACGAGCCCAACGCAGACGCACGTCAGATAACTCAACCCCAGTGCCAACGTGCTGCGCTCTGATTTCGTTGATATCAACAGGCTGACCGAACAGCAGGCGAAGGCTGTGCCGGCCATGAAGAAATAGTTCACTGAAAGTTCGCCGATTGATATACCGCCCAGAAGAAAGCAGATGACCATCACCGGCAGCGAACAGATCAGCAGAAGCAGAATGTAGGTCAGCGCTGACGTAAATTTACCGGTCACGAGTTTCCAGGCACTCAGAGGCGTTGTCAGCAGCAGGTCGAAATTTCCTCGTTCCTTTTCAAGCGTGAACGCGGTGGCCGCCATCGCCGGGGTGGTCAGCACGATCAGAATCATCTGGATGCGGAAGAAAACACTGAACAGGTGCTTGGCGATGACCTCAGGGGCAAGAGTGGCTCTGGGCTCGGGCCAGGCGTTATAGATGCAGAAGGCAAGTGTCCCAACAAAAAAGAACAGACCAAGGAAGGATCGCCAACTGGTCAGCCGAGTGATCAGTTCTTTCTGCAGGACGGGGTTTCGCTGGAGCATGTCCGCAGGCTAATGCAATGACCCGGACGAATCCAGGGGGGCTCAATCTCTGATCTGTGCGAACAGGGGCGAGTGAACAGGAATGGCCTCATCGTCGTGGTCCTCGTCTGTTTGTGCTCCGATAGATATGCAGAAGGGTGGCTGAAAGGCATAGTGTATCGCTGCATCGATGCCCGAGAATTCAATCGTGTATGCAAACCTGATCACGTTCTGCCGTGTTTTCCTCGTGCTACTGTCAGTGTGGCTGCTTTCCGGTCAGACATCAGGCCAAGGCATGGCGGCTTTGATGCTGATTATTCTGGTGTTCTATCTAGACGTCCTTGATGGCCAGGTGGCACGCGTTTTCGATCAGGAGTCCGATATCGGCGGCATACTCGATACCATCGCTGATCGCGTTGTGGAGAATGTGCTGTGGCTCTGGTTTTCGTACCAGGGTCTCGTGCCACTCTTCGTGCCTGCTGTCGTGCTGGTACGCTGCCTCTTGACGGACACCATCAATGCTCTGATTCTCACGCGAGGACGGGCGACCTCCACGCTTGATGCATCGGAGAAGCTGGATTGGCTGGCATCTTCAAGATTCATGCGCGGAATGTACGGCACCTTCAAACTTTTCACCTTCGCTGGACTGACCTTGCTCGCTGTCGGCAACCAGGCCAGAGGTTCTGGAGCGGAAGTTTACTGCCTGCTTGTTGAAGCCGAGGTCGTGTCCGCTGTAAACATGCTAATCGCAGTGACCGTCTCGTTTTGCCTGCTCCGTGCCCTGCCCATCATCTGGAAGGGTCTCCGATACGTGAGTGAATGGGCTGAATGGCAAGAGCGGAAAGACATGCTCAACTGACAAAGGCAGAGAATCACAGCAGCAATAAAAGACCACGATTCGACCATGCCTGCGAAAGAGAAGCAGAACTACAACCCTGAGCCCAAAGTGTGGAGGTATGAACTACCCGGCGGGTGGATCGTCCTTGCCGGTAAAACGGATGATGACAACGACATACTCAGCCTCCGCACCGCGCGCCCCAACGACTGGTGGTTCCATATCCGGGGTATGCCCGGCAGCCACGTCATCATGCAGGCGCACGAAGGAGAGCAACCCGACAACAGGACACTCAAAGCAGCAGCATCCATCGCCGCCTGGCACAGCAAAGCGCGAAACGCGGGAGTCGTGCCCGTCGCGAGCACGCTTGCAGTGAACGTCTCAAAGAGACGCGGGGCAAAGCCTGGCAGTGTCATGGTCAAGCGAGAAAAAATCTTGAAAGTCCGGCCAGGTATTCCTGAAGATCTCAACAGGTAAATCAGAGCTCATCGGCGTTGAAGGCTTCGTCAGACAGAACCAGAAAAACAGCCGCGAATGCACGATCCAGAAAACAAGCTCACCATCGAATCCGACTTTGATTGCGGCAGTGCCGGTGAAATCAGAAAGGTCGGCGAAGTGGCGTACGAAGTTGACCCCAAGCCTGAAACCGTGCCGGATTGGTTTGCGGAGGCATTGCAGGAAAACTTCGAAGGCGCGGGCGTGCCCCGCGAGTACTCAGCATGCGTCAGAATTACTTCGGATGCGGATGAAGCCTTGCCAATCCGTTTGCGCGTCAACTTCACGAAGACCTGCGGCCGCAACTATATGGAGCCGCCTTACTGGCTGCGTCGAGAGGGGCGTTGGCGACCGATAGGGGCTACCGTAACGAATCATCAAACGACGCACGTCGACCTGCGTTTTTCAGTCGGTCCGGGCGAAAAACTTTTGGTCGCCAACAAGCCTTACCGGACTCCAGCCGAGGTCGCTGAAGAGATGGAGGACGTGGCTGCCGCATCGGAGGGCTTTACCATTCGCGACATTGGCCGCACAGCCGAGGATCGCCCCATTCAGATCCTCGAGACACCTGCGCGCAAAGATTCGATCATCGTTGGGGCGACCTCACAACCTGCCGAACCAGCGGCGCGGCCCGTCCTGGCCGTAGCACACTGGTTAACGGATGGCAGCGCACTCACCCGGCGGTTGCTTGAACGTTTTCAGTTCTGTTTTCTTCCTCTGCCGAATCCTGACGGCACCGCGAATGGACGCTCCTGCACGAACAACCTGGGAGAAGTGCCGATGTTCAGCTACGGCAGAATCATCGACGGAGAGCAGACACCACTGGAAACGAAAACCATTTGGGACTATTTCGAATCGAAGTCTCCATCCGCCTACATGGAGTTTCACACCCATTACCAGGACGTCGTTCCACACAAACTGAATCCGGTAGGTCTGGACTGTTTTCGGCAAAGTCTTCATCCACTTGTAGAGCGTGTCGACGCGGCTCTGTCCGAGCTCAACGCCGAATGGCGGATGGTAACTTTGACCAGAGATGTGCCGCTCGTATTCTGCGGCTCATTCAACAACCTGGCCGAACGGCTCGGCACTCTCGCGTACTGCTATCAGATTTATTCCATTACCGAGGAATCCACCTCCGCCCACGCCATCCAGGTCATCTCTGCCCTGGCTACGGCTTTGGAGTGAGACAAGGAGACAAGGGCTTGCCTCTCCCTGTCTCCCTGCCTTCACAGTTGCCATGACACAGACCTCGGCGTATCTTGGGTACCTCACCTGATGATGAACAACGCTGAACAAGGAAACACTATTGCCCTTTAACGAATTCAACCTGAGCGAACAGATCCTCAGAGCACTCGAAGACATAGGCTTCGTAAAGCCCACCCCCATCCAGCAGAAGGCCCTCCCGCATGGCATGGCAGGCAAAGACGTCATGGGCCAGGCCGAAACCGGTACCGGTAAGACCTTGGCTTTTATGCTCCCTATTCTGGAAAAAGTCGATCCCCAGCGCGTTAGTGTCCAGGGCCTGGTCATCACTCCCACTCGCGAGCTCGCCCGGCAAATCAAGGAAGAATTTGACAAACTTGCCCCGGCGAAAAAGCTAAAAGTCAGCCTGCTGATTGGCGGCGAGCCAATAGGCAACCAGATTGTCGAACTGCGATTGGGCTGCCAGATTGCGGTCGGTACCCCGGGCCGGATTATCGACCATCTTCAAAGTCGCACCCTCACCCTCGGCTGGGTCGAGCACCTGGTGCTGGATGAGGGGGACGAGATGCTCGACATGGGTTTCATCGATGCAATTCGTCAGATTCTCAAAAACTGCCCCAAAGAACGGCAGACCTCACTTTATTCCGCCACCTTTCCCAAGGAAGTGCAACGGCTGGCGCGTTCCTGCATGTCCGATCCGGTGCAGGTATCGACCATCGAAGGTCTACAGACGGTGGACAAGATTGACCAGCAGGTAATTTTTGTTTCCTCGGAAGATAAGATAGACAAGCTCGCCGAGATACTCGATGGCGACGACCGTAATATCTACCTGGTTTTCTGTCAGACCCGCCGCGAAACAGATGTTGTATACCG
>JASLXP010000275.1 GCA_030740295.1 Planctomycetota bacterium | reverse complement strand
GTAGAATTGAATCGAACGGTCCAAATCAACGACCGGGATATCCACCCAGACGGCCAGGTTTTGCATGTTCTCAGCGGACATAGTTTCTCCAGTTGATTGAGTCGTCATTCCCTGGGTCGAAAAAGAGACGGGGCGTCATCTCAGATTTTTGCCATCTTCAAACTTCCAGTCTTGCCAGACCTCGTAAATCCGGAGGCTATCCCCATTCTAATTCTCCCTCTGCTGTAGTTGTTCGCGGGCTTCTGCATCGAGCTGCCGGACGGCTGCGCTCGAATTGCCCTTGATTTCCAGAATTTCAATGTTGCGTACTCGGAGCTTACCGCGCAATTGCTGGATCCCTACAAGTCCTTTGAGCTTGCGCTGGGTTGATGCCTGGGCGATCAGCTTGCCGTTCAACCTGCTGAATATTTCGGTTTTCAAGCAATAGATTTCCAGCAGATTCCAACCGGGCAAAGGAATCGAATGGATCTACCTGCGGTTTTCCGGCCGCAGAATCCAGCCAGTCTGGTTGCCCCATATCTCAACTTCAAAACCTTCGGTTGTGGTAATCGACTGTCCGGCCCTTTCCCGCGGGAACCTGACAGCTACACCGCCATTACCCCTGCTACCCTCCAGTTGGTATTCAAGCCGCAGAATGAAATCAGAGTAGCTCTTGCCCGTAAAGACGGTGAGTGATTTGGAGCCCTGCTCTGCTGCAGCGTAGCGCCCGTCCTTGATTTCAAAATTGCCGTTCCCCTGATGGAGCCATTGCGAGCGCTCTGCGGCGGTGAGCAGGTTGGTGAATCTGCCGGAGATGCCCTGAGGAAGAGGAAAATAATTTGCTGGGAGATTCAAGACAGGACGGAACCCGAGCCAATCGCCTCTGGTAGCTACTTGATGCCTCGTACGAGTGCCCGCACCTGTTTCCTCCAGATTAGAGCGGCTGCATGCGCCCCGCTTGATAAGCGCACCCCTGAAAGAGAATAGATTCGGATCCGTTACTTCTTCCCTTGTGTATGGCTGGTAACGATCCAGGACGAATTCAAATGCATTTCCCAGCATGTCATAGACACCCCAATCATTGGGTTTCTTCTGACCCACGGGATGCAGCCTGCCTCGAGAGTTTCGCTTGTGCCACGAGATCTCAGCCAACGCGGATGGATCGTCGCTCGTCAGATATCGCTTTTGGGTACCGGCGCGACAGGCATATTCCCATTGCGCTTCAGTGGACAGCCGAATGCAGCCTGCTGGCAGATTCATACAGAGGAGGTCGCAGTACAGAATGTACGCGTAGTAGAAATCACCTCTCACTGGAAAGTTCTCACCGATAAACCGATGGTGCCGTTCCAGGCCCATATTCTCCCAATTCCGGTTAGTCACTTCGTATTTGGCGATGTAATAGGGCCGGCTCAGGGTCACTCTGTGAGGAGTGGATTCATCCAGTCCGTGGGCACCGGGTGATTCGGTTCCCATGGTAAAGCTACCGGCAGGGATGAAGACAAAGTGAATGCCGGACTGTTTGTGACGAATCTCAAAAGGGAGTTCTGATTCTGCGTCTACGCCCTTTCGGATCGGGTTGCCATGGCGGTCTTCTGTTTCCTCTGGGATCTCAAACTGGCCAGCCATCCATGATGGGATTTTGAACCCCAGCAGTTCTTCATAGATGGACACGTCTCCGCCCGCAGCTCGGGCGGCTTTCAGCTCCTTTCTCGCCCGGGCTTCTGTCCCTTTGTAGAAGTAATAGAGAGCTCGTTCGTATGCCGCAGCATCGGGCTTGTTTGAAAGGAACAGTGAAAGTCGCGTTTCTTCAGGCAGTTGATCCAGTTACATACCAAGTTCGACCTCGCCCTGTTTTGCGTACAGTCGGTCTTCTTTGACGGAGGTTACCTTCACTCGCGTTCCCCTCAGGCGGACCCAGGTTCCGACCAGGCGGGGAAGGTTCTTCTCAGCTTTCTCTTTGAAACCGGCAACCAGATCTGTGTCACTCAAAAGGCGCTTGCGCACTGGCTCATCGAGTGCAGAAGTTTCCCGGACGAACTCTCGAGCCGCGTCAAAACTACCGATCCGCATTTGGCGAACGTACCTCTTCCAGAAATCTTTCTCCTGTATCTTCAGTCGTTCAAGGACGGCCTCGCGGGCAGAAATCTTAGCGGAGATATTGGCTGCCAGGTCCTCGATGATTTTCGTCTGTTCGGCGTTCAAGCCCTGTGCGGACCGCACAAGTTTTCTGTGAAAAGCCTGCAATGAGGCAAGCTGTTCTCGAGTAATCGATTCTGTTCTCAGAGAGGTCCATCCTCTTGCTTCTGATTGAAGCTGGGCCACGATCTGGTCTTTAAGAGCTTCAATTCTCTTCACCTCGGATCCGATCATGGCTTCAACGGAATGGTGCCTGAGGTTCGCGGGGAAGCCGATCCAGAGTTCCTCAGCTTCAGTAAAACTGCGTGCCGACAACTGGTTTTCAGATATCTGTTTTCGAGTTCGAAATTCCTCCTCTGCTGCTGCTCGCCATAGTTCACCCCAAGCTTTTCTCTTCGCCTGGACCTCAGCGCGTTGAGACGACGAAACTGTTTTCAGCAAAGCATCGAATTGGGTAATGATCTCGGAATACTGATGGGGATTGATGGCAGCATAAGCCTCGATATCGCCGGTCAGATTCTTCTTGACGACCTTCGGTCGTGTCTGAGATTTCCTCCCAACGGTTGTAGTTCGCCTCAGGGGTGCTGGTTCTGGTGGGTCTTCACTGACCAGCATGAATGTGGCAACACCTATGACACCCAGCGATGCAGCCGCAACTAAGGTCAATGCCGAGAGGCCACCCCGGCGTTTGGCAGCTGTGCTGTCGAGTCGTCGCCGTTTCAGAGGCTGGCCGGGCGCGGCGATGAATCCCTTCGGCTTGCCCCCGGATTTGACCTCGGCGAGGTCCGACAGCAGCGTGTCATAATCCTGGTACCGCTGGTCTAGGGTCTTGCGCGCCATCTTCTGAATCAGAAACTCCACCTCTGCAGGCAGTTCCTGACCAAGGTCAGCGCCGGAAGGTAGAGGTCTTTTTTTGTGCTTCTCAACAATCTCCCATGGATTTTCGCCGTCGAACGGATACGTACCTGTGAGCATATGCAACAGAGATATGCCCAGAGCATAGATGTCCGCACGATGGTCAACATTGGCCGCGTCTTCTGCCTGTTCGGGTGCCATGTAATAGGGAGTGCCGATTCCTGCACCGCTCTGAGTAATCGTCGTATCCTCCTCGATGTTTTTGGCGAGACCGAGGTCTGCGAGTTTCACCATTCCATCGCTACTCAGCATGATGTTTTCAGGCTTGATGTCCCGGTGGATGATCGAGGCTTTGTGAGCCGCCTGAAGGACTTTGGCCACATCCTCAACCATTCCCAGCGCGTCTCCGAGAGGCAATCTGCCCTCACGCTGCATACGCTGGCGAACGTCCTCCCCCTCAACAAACTCCATTGCGAAATAGTGCTGCCCATCGTCTTCGCCAAAATCGAAAACTTGTATGACGTTGGGGTGGACAATGGAGGCGGCCGTCCTTGCCTCCCTCATAAAGCGTTCGAGAAAACGTTTGTTCTCCCCAAGAGTCGAGTCGAGCACCTTCAGGGCAACCCGCCGGCCGAGTTTAAGTTGTATGGCTTCATAGACCGCCCCCATGCCGCCCAGCCCGATGCGCCTGACCAACTGGTATTCACCCAGCATCCGTGCCGCGGGCACACTTAACTCCGTACCGCATGCCGGGCATTTGACTACCTTCCCTGCAAGTTCATCGGGCGCTGCGAGGGATTTAAGGCAAGCTTCGTTCGAACATTTGACCTGGATGGGCATTCGATGTGAATCTCTTTCGGTCCCGCTCTCCCTCCCAGTGGCATCGGACTGACCAACTCATCATACAGAAACCCAAATGAGCTGGCTGTGATTCTTGAATTGGCTTACTCGACACTCTCACCTATGCAGAAACACAGCCCGTCCGGCGCAACCACAAGCGAATGGCATCAACCCAGTCATCCATTCCGCCAGCGCGAGGGCGTATTGGAGGGATGCGGCTTTTGACCAGTGGCCGTCGTACTTCAACCAATACAAGTCTATTAGGGTTCGTGGATTGATGTGATTGAAGACGCTGCAGCCGTCGAAGTAATGGATGCCGAAGTGCCGGCACAGCCCTTCGCCCTGCGATTGACGGAATAGAGGAATGGCCGGATTCTGGATGAGATGGAGGACCTCACTGCGGGTTGGTAGTGGAGAATAAACCATGACCTTGCTGTGTTCTCTGCAAAGCTCCACCATTTCTGACAGCATATCGAAGCGGTCGGGGCTGTAGCGTTCGGTGAATTGGGCTGGACTGAATTCGAAGTCTTCGGGTGCGAGCTCGACGTTTCCTTCGCATTCGTCGGGTGTCTGAGATTTCGGATTAGCGTGTTGCTTCAGTTGCGAAACGAGCTGGTCGATCTCCGAATCTGTTTTGACCTCGCAGAGCTTCGGCATATTGCCGAGATTGGATTCGACCTCTTCCAGAGAGCCGGGCCGTTCTTTGATGTCGACTCGATCCCAGAACATGGATTCTTCGTTGCTGTGTGAGACCACCCACTGGCGGGCGAGATCGTCTCCCCAGTCGGCAATGAGCAGACCATCGAATTCAAAGTGAGGGAGCAGGTATTCTTTGAGGGTGGAATACCAGTTTGGCAGCCCACCGCCGTCGGTAGGCATGCCGTAGATCTCGATGCCGGTGGCGTGTTCGGGACGGGATCTGAGCAGGTGTTGGACCGTTTCAGGCCAGGCTTCATCCACCGCAAGGTCGTTGGTAAATGAGTCGCCAAGAACGATGAAACGGAACGTCCGCTCTCTCTTCTCTCGATGATAGTCGTACGAACAGTGGAAGCCTTCGTTGTTGATCTTTGGGCTGCTGTCGAAAACGATCTCACCTTGGGCCACCCGAACCACTCGAATGCCGGGATTCCATCGATAGCTCAGAATCGGGTCGAAAGTCACCGGGGGCCGGTTGTAGACCGTGCCCCGAATCTTGTTCATTTCTTTGGGGTCAGTGAAAAACATTCAGATTGGAGTTCAAGGGATGAGGGCGGCTTGAGTCGGCATTCTTCTGTCTCTGATAATTTGCACAGTTTACGAAGTTCCTTTTGCGGATACCGAAAGCCCCAGCTGGCCCCGAACGGACACGCCAAGAATTCTATCGGTCAGGTTTCTTGCCTGCAGGACAATGGTCGGGTATTTACCGTGATCTCCAACTGCAGCCTTCCGGGCGCAACTGAGATCACTCCTGGATTCATCACATCATGAGCACTCCCATCCGATGCGGCATCCTGGGCACGGGCCATCCACACGCAGGCGGCAAAGTGAAAACGCTTCTCGATTCGGACGAATGGGAAGTCGTCGGCATCCACGAACCGGACGATTCGTGGAAGTCTCGCACGGCCGACCGCTCGCCGTTCAATGAAGTGCCGTTCGTCGATGCAGCTACGCTGCTTGCGGACGATTCCATCCAGATGCTTGCCATTGAAAGTGAGATCCAGCAGCTCCTGCCACTCGGCCGGCTGGCGATTGAGGCGGGCAAGCACATTCACCTGGATAAGCCGGCCGGTGTGGAACTTTCTGAATTCAAAGATCTCATCAATCTGGCGAAAGAGAGGGACTTGATCATTCAGATGGGTTACATGTTCCGCTATAACGAAGGCTTTGATCTCGTGCGCCGAGCAGTCCGGGACGGGTGGCTTGGGGAAGTGCACTACATTCATTGTGCGATGCTTTCCGATATCGGTGCCGAATCACGAAAGACGATGGCTTTTCACCCGGGCGGGTTCATGTTCGAGATTGGCGGACACCTCTTCGACATGGTGCATCTCCTGCTGGGCGTTCCGGAAAATGTGACTCCGTTCATTCGGAACGACGGGCCCTTTGATGACGAATTTAACGACAACGTTCTTGCCGTTCTCGAATATCCGAATGCCATGGCCCTGGTGGAGACATCCGCCATCGATGCGAGTGGAATGAAGCGGAGGATGTTCGAGGTGGTCGGAGACAAGGGCACCATTATCGTGAAGCCACACGAGCCGCCTGTGATAAAGCTCCACCTCAAGGAAGCTGCCGGTGGATACGATGCCGGCTGGCATGATATCGAAGTTCCTTTTACCGGCCGCTATATCCTCGATATGGTGGAACTCGCCCGCTGTATTCAGGGTTCCCAGAAATTTCCATACTCAACTGACCACGATTATTCGGTCCAGGAAACGCTGCTGAAAGCCAGCGGCGTTCTTTAATCCACACCAACGGAATTCAAGAATGAGCAACACTAAAATCGCATTCATCGGTGCCGGCGGACTCGCCAACAACGTGCACTATCCCTCGATCGATCTGATGGACGATGTCGACCTGGTCGGCATCGCTGAGCTGAACGAAGAGCGCCTTCAGAAAACCGCAGACAAGTATGAGGTCGAGGGCCGCTATTCTGACTACACAAAAATGATCGATGAGGCCGAGCCGGATGCGGTCTACATCATCATGCCTCCGATGTATCTGCACGACCTGGTGGTGGGCTGCCTTGAACGGGGCCGGCATGTCTTTGTTGAAAAGCCTCCCGGCATGACTGCGTACCAGACCGCGACCTGGGCCAGACTAGCGGAGGAAAAAGAGCTACTCACCATGTGCGGCTTCAATCGCCGGCACATCCCCTGCCTCAAGGCCGCAAAGGAACGAATCGAGGCGAAAGGCCCGATCAATCAGTGCCGATCTACGTTTATCAAGAACGGCAATGCAGCCGGTTACTACAACGGGGCCATCGACATACTTACCTGCGATGCTATTCACGCGGTCGATTCGCTGCGCTGGCTCGGAGGAGAGGTTGTCTCCCTTGCCAGCGACATCGGCCATTTCGAATCTGAAGCTGCGAACGCGTTCAACGTGCTCATGAAATTTGATACGGGAGCGGTCGGTTTTCTGAATACAAACTGGCGGGCCGGAGGGCGTGTCCACAGTTGGGAAATTCACGGTAGCGGCATCTCGGCCTTCGTCGACCCCGACCACGAAGGAGCACGCATCCATGAGGACAACAAGCTCAATGCGGATCTGATCAAGCCCAGTGAAAATGATGACGACCCTTCGTACTTGTGGTTTGGCTTCTACCACGAAGACCGCCACTTCGTGGATTGTGTGAAGTCCGGCGAGACGCCCATCACACACTTTGGGGATGCAGCAAAGACAATGGAGCTGGTGGAGCGAATTTACGACGGGCAGATTTGAGGCAGGCCGGTGCGCGTTCTCAAATGCAGACCGATTTGCAGCAGCCCATCACTCCGCCAGGGCCGCCCATTCTGAAAGAAACTTCTTAAACATAGTATCGATCACTGGAAAACCATAGCGCTTCAAGTGCGGCATGATGCTCTCTGGCGTGGCGGTTTCCATCGCGGCGATGACCAGGTGGAGGCGGGCCATGTGTGACTCGGCTGACTTGCAGATTTTCCCGGCACCATCCTTCTGAAACAATTGGAAGAAGTCTTTCAGCCACTCAGAGCCATGGTCATCGGTCACCGACAGCAGAAACGCTGTCAAGATGTCCGGGGTAATTTTGGCAAACTTCTGCTTCTCAGATAGGTGTCGGTTACCGGCCTGGCGACTTGTGCGTTCCCTTTGTTGCATGTCTTTGATCAGGCTTTGTATGCCTTGGATATCCTTGCTTTCCCAGCAACGGCGGCCAACATGGATGCTTACCATTACCGCCAGACCTTCAGTGAAATTCCGGTAGATCCTTATCCGACTCTCTGGTTTCAGGATGGCCGCCGCGAGTGAAGGTGATGATCCTGTCTGGAAGTTGTGGCTCATCTCGCGACAGATGCTCAACCAGGGCAGTCGTTCCGGATGCCAGAAATCCGAGCCAATATGGATTGGATTTCCGCTGTGAGTGGACCTGATGTTGGGGTCGTAAAGGATGCCCATTCGCTCGCCGTTGAAGGGAGTGTTACCGGTCAGAGATTCGAGATATTCATAGACTCGATCTGTCAGCGCGGGCAGATCGGGTTTACGCTTTGCGGATCGATAGGTCCTCGGGAGTTTCAGGTAGGTAAGGCGGCCATCCAGTTGGATCAGTTTTCCGCTTGCTCCCCGATAAAAAAGCTGATCTTCGGTCCGGCCCTTCCATATGCCGTCCGGCGTACGAATCTGAAGCCACCACCTGTAGCCTGCGGCAAGACGCGATTCCTTGAGGCGCGTACCCGCAAAGCTCCAGCGATTGGCGACCATGGACGAGCTCTCCCACTTCTGCTGGCCGTCGAGCCTGTCCAGCCTGAGGGTGAACTCAGCGCCTGGGTACTCCGACCATTCAAAACGAATGGGCCTCCGTCTGCTGACCGTCTTGCGCTGAAAGCCATGCTCGTGAGGTGGAAGAATGGGAACCCCGCCGAAACACTCAAGCGCGGGCAATCGTCTGATCCTGTCAGTGGCGGACAGGCGGAAATTGACGGTGCTCCACTGGATGGGCAGTTCTTTTACAGGATGTGTGATCAGAAAGTACTCGCCAAAGGGCAGACCGTTAATGACGAGCTGTCCGGCGTTGTCCGAGTAGTGGGAGCCGAGGAACGGA
The DNA here is from genome assembly GCA_030740295.1 of Planctomycetota bacterium. The sequence goes on along the minus strand of JASLXP010000275.1, from coordinate 7,606 downwards.
CCCGGCTTTCGATGCAGATTCACTCGCACTCGGAATGGTTGGCCGCGCTTGAAAAATGCCGCTCGAATGCTGCCTGTGTGTTCCGCTTCGACCGGGCGGCTGAGAGAACAGATGCAGAGGAAAAGGAATGACATTAAGAATCGTTCACTGGAATCTCGGCTCGACCCGGTAATCCTCATCGCATGGCAGGCGGCTGTTGTCCGCGTTCAGAATCAGAATCGACATTGCCGTGGTGAACACGCTCCCCATGGCAATCGTATTCTGTGCGTTGCCGGGTGGGAAGGAGACGCTGCCATCGGATTCCTGGTGATCTTTGAGTTGGGTGAAGATGCGCTTCCCTGTTTCGGCATAGAGCTCAGGCGCTTCCATAAATTTGAGCGCCCTGAGCCGAAAGAATGTCGAGTAAAAATAATTCGGCCCCTTCCATGCCTGGGGATGTTTTTCGAGCCAGGTCACATTCTTTTTCAGCATCGATGCTTTCCCATCGAATCGCACAAGGGCCCAGCCGCCCATCGAGCTGATGAGGTTCACTGTAAGCCCGAGTGTATCGACGCTGAGCCCGCCGATCTGATCCTTTCTTTCAGCGTCCGCCTTAAAAGACCCCAGCAGGTATCGGACGCCTCTTTCAATATTCGCTTTGGGCACTTCCATGCCGTAGAGGGCGGCGGTCTGGCAGGTGAGCAAGGCCCACGCTGAGGCTCGCCTGTCGTTCGAGCGGCCTTTGCGCCCCTCCATTCTCCAGCCTCCGCGAGAGGAGGAGGAACTGCTCCGATCCTGAAGTCGGAGAAGGTACTTCAAGCCCCTTGAGATTCGTTTAGCCGATTCTTCTTTGAGCTTCGCATCCTTCAGAAATTCATGGGTACAGATCATCGCAAGCAACGCGATAGACTGGCTTTCCGTTCGGAAGGTGTCATCACTCAGGTCGCCGTTAGTCGTGCTCGTTTTTATCAGGTAAGCGATGGCCCTTTCAAGGAACGCTGTGTCTGCCTGGTTCAGCGCGGTCTGGACACTTACCAGAGCAAGTACGGCTAATCCTGCTTTCAGGTGTGGTTGCGGCTGGCCGAAGGAGCCATCCTCCTCCTGCTGCTTGCGCAAATAGTCGAGCGCGTTCTGGGAGGAGGTCTCATTCGGCTCGGCAAATCCATGACACATGCACAGAACGCAGGCAAGAATCAGACTCAAATGACTCCGTTGTGTTTCGGCTTCAAACATGACCTGTGGTGGTCTTTGAATCTTACGGAAGAGGACTACAGAAATCAGCAAAGGTCTGAGCGTAGGCTTGGGTTGCGAATTTCTGGGAATTGTAGGGTTTGAGTATCTGAAGGGAGCACATTGTTTCCAAGTTATCAATAACCACTCCAAAGCGAAATCCAGCGGTTTTGATTTTGGGAACCAGGTCATCGATTGAGAAACTGCTGCATTGTGGCGCAAAGTGCTTTGGCCAAGCCAGACATGCCAGAATCCTGCGATTGCTTTCGCTTTGTCAGTGGCCTCATATAACTGATGCCCATCTTTGAGTTCCAGGGCGTCGAGGATTATGGTTGCGCTTCCCGGGAGATTCCGCTTGTCACCACGGGACGCTGGCGATTCCAGGAACTGTTCGATTGTCAGATCTCCTTGCCGTCAGTTCGATTGCCCTGAATTGCTCTGCCTTTAATTCGCTTGCCTCCAGGCTCTATGGAACGGACCACTCTCTGTCGCATCATCGATGCTAACTTCAACCGCGCAGGTGAAGCCCTCCGCGAAATAGAGGACGCGACTCGGTTTGGGCTTAACTCGCATCTTCTGTCCCAACAGGCAAAACGACTCCGACACCAAATCGTCAAGGGCGTCCGATCACTTGCTCTCTCACCCGAAGAGCTTAGCTCCGCGCGCGATGCCGCGGCCGATGTCGGCCGCCCTGAGAGGAATACGGTCTCCAGCGAACGCGCCGGAATCTCTGATCTGGCGGCCGCGGCCTTCAAACGACTGCAGCAGGCTTTACGAAGCCTGGAAGAGTATTCGAAACTGCTCGAGCCGGATGTGGATACAAGCTTCGAGCAAATCCGTTACGACAGTTACTCCGTGGAAAAGACATTCTTCGCACGCCTGTCGAGCGCAGAGAGACTCGCCCATCGCAGGCTCTATCTCCTGCTTATCGGCTCTGTCCTTGACGGCATCGATCACGAGACCGCTTTACGGGCGGCCATCGAAGGCGGTGTGCAGATGGTGCAATTACGCGAAAAAGAGATGACCGATCGGCAGTTTTATTCGCTCGCCGAGAACCTCCTTTCCATCTGCGAACGCTCGGACGTTCTTTGCCTGATCAATGACCGTGCTCACATTGCGGGAGCCGTTGACGCGGATGGCGTCCACATCGGCGTTGACGACCTTCCACTTGGAGCGGCCCGCAAAGTGATCGGATCGGGCAAGATTCTCGGGGCCACCTCTCACACCCTCGATGAGGCCCAGGCCGGCCAGGGGGCGGGCGCCGACTACCTCGGATTCGGCACCATGTTTCCGACCAACACAAAAACCGGCCTGACCATCAGGGGCCTCGAAGAGTGGTCGAAGCTTGAAGGCCACATCGAGATCCCCGTCTACGCCATCGGTGGGATTACGCTTGACAATCTTCCTCAGTTGACAGATCGCGGTGTCGGACGCGTCGCCGTTTCCTCCGGGATCCTGAGAGCACCCGATATCACCGAGGCCGCTGCCAGATTCCGAAAACTCTTAGACGCGGTCACATGAAATCATCAAAGCGCATCGTCATTCTTGCCGAAGGCAAACTCGACCCGTTCACAGCGAAAACCGCGGCCGGGGTCATTCGCTATCGCCACGATGAAGTGCTGGGAGTCCTGGCTCCCTCTGTTGCCGGACAGGATCTGGCTGAATTTATTGGCATCGGTTCAGGCGTGCCCATTATCTCAACGCTCGATGAAGTCGATAATCCGGACACGCTGGTTATTGGCATCGCCACACCGGGAGGAGTCATGCCAGATGAATGGCGGGAGTTTCTGTGTGAGGCAGTGAGGCGCGGTATGGAAATCGTTAACGGTCTTCACACATTTCTGTCTGACGACGCCGCACTCAGCGAATTGGCCGCCGAGCACTCAGCAACGCTCACCGACGTCCGGCGTCCACCGGCCGATCTGAAAGTGGGCATGGGAGAGGCCGCTTCCATTGATTCAAGAGTCATCCTCACGGTAGGCTCGGACTGCAATATCGGCAAAAAGATCACCGCCATCGAGATGAATAATGAAGCCCGGCAGCGCGGCCTGGATTCGGTGTTCATACCCACCGGTCAGACGGGCGTGATGATTGAGGGCCGTGGCTTTGCGCTCGACCGGGTGATCTCAGATTTCGCTGCAGGCGCGGCCGAACGTCTTGTGCTCGAACAGAAGCATCACGACTGGTTATTTGTCGAAGGCCAAGGCGCTCTGCTCCACCCGTCCTATTCCGGCGTGACCTTGAGCCTGATGCATGGCGCCATGCCCGGTGCGATGATCCTCTGTCATCAGCCGACGAGGGAATTCGTTCGACACACCGATTTCGTGATTCCCCCGCTGCGTTCACTCATCGAACTCCATGAGTCCGTCATGTGCCCCTTCCGTGAATCTTCCGTCGTCGGCATCTCACTCAATTGTCTGGACATGTCGGATGAAGAAGCCGCGGAAGAGATAGACCGCGTTGAGTCGGAATTCCGCCTTCCTGCAACGGACGTGATTCGCTGTGGGGCGGCGAAACTTGTGGATGCAGTGGAAGTCTTTTTCCAGTGAAGTCCGTCCAGGAAGGGCCGCTAACCGGTCGGCGAGGAATACCTGCCCCGAAGGGGCGAAACATATCAGCCCAGGGCAACGCCCTGGGTAGCAGCTCAGTAGAAACCAGCCCTGAAAGGGCGGAACAGTAGGGAGCGACGAAGTGCCGCAATCCTTGGTCAAGAATCTGGTCCACCTCGTTTACAGCACAAAGAACCGAAGCAGGTGGATACCTGAAGAGGTCCGGGATGATCTTTATGACTACCAGGCCGGTATATTCAAGAATTGGGACAGCCCTGCCCTTAAGATTGGTGCTGTCGATGACCATATCCATGCCTTGTTTTCACTGTCCAAGAATCACCCACTCAAAAAGGTCGTCGAGGAAGTCAAGAAAGGCTCCTCAAAGTGGATGAAGACGGACGGTACTAAATTCAAACGCTTTTACTGGCAGAATGGATATGCGGCATTTTCTGTGAGCCAGTCGAATGTGGAAGAGGTCATCCGATACATCGAGAACCAAGAGGAACATCATCGCGAAATGACATTTCAGGATGAGTTGCGGATCCTGCTAAAGAAACACGGAGTTGAATGTGATGAACGGTACCTGTGGGATTGAGGCTGTTTCGCCCCTTTGGGGCTTAGGGCTCTGTTGCACTTGGCCCCAGGGCGTTGCCCTGGGCTGGTATATTTCGCCCCTTCGGGGCAAGGATGCACGATTGCTTACTACGCAGACAATTTGAGCACCAAGAGGAACATCATCGCGAAATGACATTTCAGGATGAGTTGCGGATCCTGCTAAAGAAACACGGGGTTGAATGTGACGAACGGTACCTGTGGGACTGAGGCTGTTTCGCCCTTTGGGGCTTAGGGCTCTGTTGCACTTGGCCCCAGGGCGTTGCCTTGGGCTGGTATATTTCGCCCCTTCGGGGCAAGGATGCACGATTGTTTACTGCGCAGACAATTTGAGCACCAAGAGGAACATCATCGCGAAATGACATTTCAGGATGAGTTGCGGAGCCTGCTAAAGAAACACGGAGTTGAATCTGATGAACGGTACTTGTGGGACTGAGGCTGTTTCGCCCCTTTGGGGCTTAGGGCTCTGTTGCACCTGGCCCCAGGGCGTTGCCCTGGGCTGGTATATTTCGCCCCTTCGGGGCAAGGATGCACGATTGTTTACTACGCTGACAATTTGAGCACTCGACCTCTTCTTCTCGTGAAACTCAAAACCTCGAAACTCGATCTCAATCTCAAGCATACGTTCCGCATCTCACGTGAATCCAGCGACGTGCGTAACAACGTGCTCGTCGAGATCAAACACCAGGGCCTGACCGGATTCGGCGAAGCCGCGCCCAGCCCTCACTACAACGAATCCGCGGATTCGGTCATCGATACACTTTCACGGTTTTCGCTCGAGGGCTACGACGATGTCTTTCTACTCGAGGACATTCTTAACCACGCTATAGAAACGCTATCACCAAACTGGTCGGCGATTTCAGCGCTGGACATGGCACTTCATGATCTCGTGGGGAAGAAACTCGGCGTGCCGCTCTATCAGCTCTGGGGTCTCAATCCGGCAAAGACACCACAGACCTCCTTCACCATCGGCATCGCTGATAAACCAGAGATACAGGAAAAGACTCGAGAGGCCGACAAGTACCCGATCCTGAAAGTGAAGCTCGGCACCGACAACGACGAAGCGATCATCGCCGCCATTCGCGAGATCACCGGCAAACCGATTCGCGTGGATGCCAATGCTGCATGGAAAGATCCTGCAGAGGCCAGATTAAAAATAGAGTGGCTGGCTGGCCGCGGCATCGAGTTCGTCGAACAGCCTATGCCGGAACGTTCCGAAGCAATGAACCGGCTGAAACAGGAAAGTCCCTTGCCACTCTTCTCTGATGAAGATTCTCGCCGTCCGGAGGATGTGCCGCGGCTCGCGGATTCATTTCACGGGATCAACATCAAGCTTACCAAGTGCGGCGGTCTGCGGGAAGCATTGAAGATGATTCACATTGCTCGCTCGCTCAAAATGCAGGTCATGCTCGGCTGCATGATCGAGAGCAGCCTAGGCATCACCGCCGCCGCGCACCTTCTGTCGCTGGTGGATTTTGCTGACCTCGATGGACATCTGTTGATTCAGGATGATCCGTTTGCCGGGGTCAGTTACGACGACGGTTACTTACGAATTCCAGATCTTCCGGGCATTGGCGTTACGCGAAACCCGCAAAAGCCGCAAAATGATCGGACGCCCATCTCCCCAAATTGACCTCATTCAACTGCGTGACGATCCGGCGAAGCTTGTTGGGTCTGAAGAATCCATCTGACTCATTCACAAGCTCTCAACCAAGATCTTGCTCGCTGCCTTCGAGCCCAGGGTCAGAGCTGGCTTGCCGTCGGATTTGAGGGTGACAGCATCCGCGATGGTGTCCTTGTTCTCGACCGTGACTTTTGCCCCCGGCTTCAGATGGTGTTTATCCATAAACCGCAGGAATTCCACATCCTGGTCAATCACTCGAGCGATGCGAACGACTTCGCCAAGAGGGCAGTCGGTGAGCGTGCTGAGTTTGCGGCTACTCATCGTGCCCGATGCGGTGGGTATCGGATCGCCATGCGGATCGAATTCCGGAAAGCCAAGGCTCTCGTCGATCTTTTCAAGAACTTTGTCCGAAATGGCGTGCTCAAGACTGTCCGCCTCTTCGTGTACCTCAGACCAGTCCAGACCGAGCGACTGCACCAGATAGAGCTCGATGATCCGATGCCGTCGTAAGACGTGCAGCGCCAACTGTTCCCCTTCTCTCGTCAGCTTCACTCCCACCCTGGGCTCATATCCCACAAGCCCGGAATCGGAAAGGGCTTTTATCATCGAGGTCGCCGTTCCAGGCGTCACCTGCATTGCCTCGGCAAGTTGGCCCATCTGCACCAATAAAGTGTCCGTCCTCTGCTGTTCGAGGTAAATCTGCTTCAGGTAATTCTCGACCGTGCTGCTTGGCATCTTTGTGGCTCGTTCTGGTTCCAAAACAGTCTCTGATGCCTGTCCCATGAGATCAACCAGACTTCTCCAACAAAACAAATTTGAGCAAACACGACTTGAAGTTGGATTGTATATGTGTTTTATTTTGAGTAATCAAAGTCTATTGTGCTATTCATAAAAATATCTGAGGAAGGAACTACGATGAACAGCTATACGAAGCTCCTGGGCTGTGCTTTCGCCATGGTCACGTTGGCGGGGCCTTCATTCGCCCAGCGCGGGCCGAAGGCATATCCGTACAAAGTCGGCTCAACGATAGGCATGGTTGCTGATATTGTCTCCCAGGTCGCCGCAGACAAAGCGACGGTGACCAACATAATTGGTGAAGGTGTCGATCCCCACCTCTATAAACCGACCCGGAATGACATTCTCTCGTTGATGCGCTCGGACATCATTTTTTATTCCGGCCTTATGCTTGAAGGCAAAATGGCCGACGCACTCATCAAAGTCGCCACCCGCGGCAAGCCTGTATTTGCCGTGACCGAGCTCCTTGATGAGAAGTTCCTGCTTGAGCCCAAAGAATTTGCAGGGCACTTCGATCCACATGTCTGGATGGACGTCAGAGGCTGGATGAAAGGGGTGGACGTGGTTGCCAAAACGCTCAGTGAGTGGGACCCGAAGAATGCGGCAACCTATAAGGCCAACGCGGCCTCGTACAACGCCAAACTCAAGGTACTCGATGAGTATGTTGCCAAGGCCATTTCTACTATCCCGAAGAGGTGTCGTGTGCTTGTTACCGCACATGATGCGTTCAACTACTTCGGCCGTGCCTATGAACTCGATGTAGTTGGCATTCAGGGCATCTCGACCGCATCCCAGGCTGGGCTACAGGATCTCAATC
>JASLXP010000274.1 GCA_030740295.1 Planctomycetota bacterium | reverse complement strand
CGGCAGCATAGCTGCCGAGGCCATATCTGCGCAGGTCTGTCTTCGGAACTTCAGTCATCGCCAAGGCCCATCGCCGGGCAAGATGCAGGTGCTGCCGTTCGCCGCTGATGACGTAGGCCAGAGCCGCGTTCGTCACAAACGCCCCGCTTTCTTCCAGCATGACCTCACTCCCGGCTCTGGCTGGAATCTCTGTCGGCGGCGACCAATCTCGATACCGGTCCACCCAATCGAACAGCCACTCGGCATAGAGCCGATGCGAGCTCTCCGAAAGTCGAATCAGCCTTTCCCGGCCGTCACCATCGAAATGCAGGCGCGGATGTCTTGAGGGAAATGTAGCCAGTCGTTTCGAGAGAGATTCGTTCATATTCGGTGGCCGGTCTCAATCGTGCGGCATGTTCAGATTCTGTTGCGATTACACACTGTCATCGTGGCGCGGAGTTGCTCCGCTCTGAAACGCCTCACGAGCCCTTTTTCGACGGAATACAATTCCGTCTTACGATATTCCTCCAATCCGCAACAGGAACTGTTCAGACTTTACTATCCAGGAGCTGCCCACAACATCTGTTTGAAAGGGGCAGCGAAGCTTGTGCTGAGATTGTTCTTGCCGGCTCGGTCCCGCACGGTTCGGTCGGAGTTCAGCTTCCGCATCAAGTGATGACTTGACAGCAGCAGTGACTTCGCCATCGGTCGCGTTGAATTCGGTCTTGTCTTTCTGATTCAGCTTGCCCTGAATCTCCCATCGCTTCGGGGCTGCAGTGCCAATGAGTCCAACTCGGATGGTGTCGCTTATTTTCTCAAAAACACAGGCGAGCTCCACGCCCATTGATCATTCGACTGCCGCACTCTGACGTAGTAAGAGCTCTCTTCACCGCGGTCATCCTCGTCGAGAAGCTCACAGGTCCAATTCAATTCATTCGGCTCGGGCGCGCGATTAAAACGCCAGCTCGGCGCGATGATGTCGAGGGAGCCGGATCGTGCGCCGAGCATCAATTCGTCGAGCGTGTGCTCGGAGCCTACGCCGTTCATCACCGCGAACACACGCGCGTTTCGAGGCATTTCGACCTCTAAGCACATCCCTTGCGTCGTGCACGTCGAGTTCGTGGGATTGCCGCCGGATTGTGCCAAGAAGCGGACGGCGTGCCCCGTCTTTTCGAGGACTTTGGACCGATAGAACGACTCCCCTTCAACTGTATCGCGCTCGGTAGGCGCGACGACTTCCAACCCACGGAAGCGCGGCTCCACGCTCAAGATTCGGCCGTCGTCGATTCCAAACTCGACGTCCCAATCGGTCGTCTTGTGCTTCTCGCCCCAACCGAGCTCGAGGTGGATTTTTGTCCTGACATTGTCTCCGCCGCCGGTTCCTTGCGCGACGTCCATCTGTGAAAATCGGCGAATGAGTTTGCCGTTTTTGATCACGTCCACGCAGTCAATGACGCCGCCTGCCGCTACGTCGATCGCTATTTCCCGACTGGTCGAAACGGGAATGACCGAACCCATCGCCGCGCCATTGACCGCGAACTTCAGGTGCATCCGATCACCGGTCAGCGCGTACATTCGCCGCGCGTAAAGCGCGTCCCAGATCGCTTCGCGCGTGCAGCTCTCGGCCCAGAGGCCGGTTCGGCCATGTCCGTAACTTCCGGGATGTCCGCTGTGATGATCCGTGCCGCCGGAGAAACCAAAAACGTGACCTCGGCTCAACCCGCAGGCGAGCGTGCTCTCCCAATCGGACGGCCCCATCGAATGGAGAAACGGCCGCGTGTTTTCGCTGTTTTCCGAACAGCCGTGCATCGACAACATCTCGACGAACGGCGCGAACGCCGAGTCGAACGTGTTCCAATCGATCCCGCGCGTTCCGGTGCGGTAACCTACATGATGGGGCTGCGCGATGCTGTCCTTTCCGTTGTTGCGAAGGTCCTGCAACTGCCGGTGCAAATCGGCGAGGTCGTTGGGATACAAAATCTCGCCGTCCAGATCTTTGTAGAGCATGTTCCGGTCGCCGGTCGCACTGAAGTGGACCTCGAAGCCTGGAAAGATCACAAATTCGCCTTCCGCGTTACGCGCGCGCAACGTCTCCATCATTTGCGGCCAGACCGATTTCAAACGTGCGAAACCTTCTTCATGATAATCGATGATGTATTGAATTCGCTCCTCTGGCTGGGGCATGTCGGGCCAATGCGCGTGACCGGTGATCGACACGAAATCGAGTTGCTCGCGGGCGTTCGACAATGCGTCTTCCAACGAGCCGTGGCCGTAGGAAATCCCGCAATGATTGTGAATGTCGCCAAAAAGCGGCCGTAAGCCGTCGTAGGGATCGTTGTTCATTTTTTTAGTCCTGTTAGAGCTTCGAGGGGTCGTTCCAGCAGCAGGAATCTAGCCCCAACTGGTAACCAGCAAGAGCTTTTCGAGACTGAATGTCATCGCACAGAATACTCACGAATCAGTAAATCCAATCTTCAAATTCTGTTTTGAACTTTGTTCTGAACTTCTCTGCAGCAGATAGAGATATCAGTTCAAAACAAGTTTAGAACAAAGTCGGGTGCGCGACCTGTCTGCGCGGTCCGGAGCAATGTTCTACGACCCCTGCCGCCTTGCGCGGCAGGTGAAGCAGGTTGAATGGTTAGGAGGGAAGCCCACAGCAAACGACCCCTGCCGCCTTGCGCGGCAGGTGAAGCAGGTTGAATCGTCGATCACAGCAGTTTGATCAACCTCCATTTGCCATTTGGGTGGCAGTTAAATCTCGATTCCAGCTTTGAGGGTTGCCCGAAGGTTTCTGTCCTGGTTACTCGCCGCTTCGCCCCTATGATCTCTTTTAACTACTCATGGGGCAGAGCTCGTGCAAGCAGCACAACCCCAGCGCTATGGAAAGGAGGGATCTTGAAATGCCTGTAAGTGACAAAATTGTGAGAACAGTTTCTTTCTTGGGTTTGCTGACCGCCGTCTCCGCTGGCCATGTCCTCGGCGAAGAAGGTTCCTCCCTGTCGTCGCCAGCATCTCATTTCACCTTTACCAAGAAGGGATGTTTGACATCACCTTCTCCCACCATGCCAAAGCCCGGCCCCTACTACACATGCCTGGTGAGTATGAAGGATGTAGAGCATTTCCCCTACGACTACGCCCTCTACTTTTCGACCGACCACAACTACAAGCCCGGTGATGGTGGGATCTGGATGTGGGTCTGTAACGGCTCGCCGACCAAAGCCGCCAACTGGAAATCCTACGACTGGGCTCTGGCCAATGGTAAGTTCGACTATCTCGAGAAGAAACCCGCTGCCAACCCTATATTCGTCGACACCACGCAGGGCCGCCAAACAGAAACTCCCTACGTCAACATAATCGATGGGGTGGCGTACATGACCTATCACAATGACAATTGCGGGCGGCGGCAATCAACAATGCTGGCCACCTCCCAAGACGGAGTCAACTTCGCCCGGATCCATGGAGACAAGAATTCTATAATCCTCGCCTACACAGACCCGCCGGGTGATGGACATACGGGGTACTTCCGGTGGGGACCCAATCCCTTTTCCGGTGTTAAACACAAGTATGTGGGCTACTCGCTTCACGGCGGCACTCGCAACTACTTTTCGGCAATGTGGGGGTCCGACAACGCGGTCGACTGGGTCAGATTGCAGGTGTTCGTTCCAAGAGAAGGAGCTGGCGGAATCGGCAAGGACACCCTCCTCATCTGGCATGAGCTCGATCCAAATTCGATTACCAGCCTCGGCAATGGGGAATATGTCGCCATCTGTGCGGGCGGGAACAGGGCTGCTGGACCTGTCGCTCGTCGCGTGGAACTGTATGAAGTTTTCCTTGCGAATGACGGTAAGACAATGACACGGGCGTGTCGCAAGATATTAGGGCAAGGACCAGCCGGGGCGGATGATCATGAGGAATTGAGCGGGCCAACCACTTCTGTTATTGGAAACACATGGCATCTGATTTACGTGGGAACAACAGGTAAGGGGCGCGTGAATACAGTAATGGGTGCCTCGGGAAAGCTGGACAGAACCGCTCCCAAAGGCCCAGCATTTACCGGCGACCGGCAATGGTACTTTTATCGATAGTGTGGGGCACTCTTCCGTTACTAACGAACCGGGGGGACGAGCCATGGGGGAGTCCGTAGCGCAGCAGAAGTAGAGCCCTCTCACTTCCTGGGTTCTGACCATCGCACCAGACCAGGCAAATAGCCGTTCCTCCATTGAAATCCTGGCCAATTCGGCTGCTCTATCCTGAATAACAGAGTGTTTGACGACCGGATGAGTTTTCTGACTATACGGGAATCATGAAGACTTGCGCGATGAAGATAGCCGTATACTCCAACGGTCGCCTTGCCTGTCAGATGACAGGTATTGTATTGATCGGCCTTATTCATCTGGCAGCTTCCTCTAAGGTACATGGGGAAGAACCTGTCATCGAACCGGGGAAATCAGGCCCGGTTTCAGCTTTACTTCTCCCCGATAAAAAGGTGTGTCTCGAAAATGAGTTTCTTCGATTCGTTTTCGATCCTGAAGATTCCGGTGCGGCTTCATCGATTTGGTTCAAGCTCACCGGCAAGGAGCTCGCCATCTGCGATACGTACGGCCAAAGGCATTTCAAAGCGTTTCGAGAGAGCTTATCTATCCAGCGCATGAGAGAAGGACGGATCGATCCCTTGGGCCGCCCGTATAAATTGGATCGACTCGAAGCGCGCGATAATCAGGCCGTTGCCCAATTCTCCGGATTCCCTTACTTCGCCCCGGCGAATGCGACAGGAATCTCTAAGGCGATGAGCATGGTTCGAATCATCAAGACTTACACGCTTCGTGCCGGTTCCAGCAAGCTCGATATCTCTATTCAAGCCAAAAACGAAAGTGACGATCCATTACCCATAGCACTGTGGGTGATGAGTGGATTGCGGGTAAATGAAAGTGATTCCAGTTGCTTCGCACCATACAGCCGGGGCACGATGATGCGCTCCGATCCCTGGGTTAAGGGCGCGTCTTCTTTTCTCATCGTGTCCCGTCCGCCGGAGCCTTGGACCGGCGCCGTAGGAGATGACGAGGAGAGAACGACAATCTGCGTCCGCGCAGGTCAGGGAAAAGTCGACGCCATCTATAACTGGCTGGCGAAATTCACTGGCTTTACCCTTGGCTTCGGTACGCCTGAAATGGATGTGGCACCGGGAAAAGCTCTCTCGATCAAATATTCGTTTCAAGCGTCGTCAGGCCACAAACGTCTGGATGGCGCATCGGATTTTCTGACTGGCGGGATTTCCTTAGACCGGGAAAAGGTAATAGCAGGTCAGGCTTTGGGGTTCGATCTTTCAGTTGCTTCAGCGCTCAAGACGGAATCATCGATAAGAGTATCTCTGCTTAAGCTGACTGACGGACGAGCGAGGACAGTCCAGGAGTACCAGCTTTCCCTGAGCCCTGGGAAAGCGCTGAAGAAGTCAGGCTCTATTACCATCCCTGATGAAGGGACATATGTTCTTTCCGGTGACATAAAGTCTTCACAGGGCGAGTTGCACCTGGAAAGGCCGTTGACCGTCGGGCTTTCAACCGAGAGCTATTCCCTGAAGAGACCGTCCTCAGCAGGCCGACCGTTCTGGTCGCTGAGATTGGAAGGCAAACAGCCCTCCTGGATGCGTACGTGCAATCGTTCCGTGAAGCATCCAATGGTTCCCTGGAACGTTCCCGCCGCTGACAGAAAGCTCAAAGTCTTATTCATCGGGAACCCAGGCTATACCACAGGGATCTTTCGCGACCTCGCCCGCCGGGCTGATGCTGAGTGGGATTTTGTCAATCTGAGCCGTGTGCAGGCAGCAGCATACGTCACGAAGGATTCCACTGACGAACCTTATCGGGTATTGGAGCAAAAGTTAGTCGAGCAGAAGCTCGAGGAGATGAACCCCAACTGCGTCCTTACAGCCGGGATTCAATATGCCAATGTCGAGCAGTTCTTTCTCCAGGCTCTTCTGAATAAAGTCAAAGAGGGCATGGGACTCGTCGTGGTGGGAAAACCGGGTGCCAGTTATGACGGGCTATGGCCCGCGGTCTTTAAGGGGCACGACTTCACAGAAACAGAAAATGACTTCATGGGGCCGCTTCGATCCCTGTTTGAGGTCGGTATTGCCCCCGGCCCCATTGGCGAGATCGAAACATATAGCTACGGCAAAGGCAGCATCGTCTGGATCACGAAGCCTTTTGTTTATTCAGCTCACTCCTATTCCAGGAATGACTTGATTCCGCAGATACGCGGCAAGACTCGCCTGCCCGACTGGGAATACCACTTCGCTCAGTACATCAAAGCGATGAGGAGTACGAATGTAGTTTCGGCGGCGCGGATTGTGGATGTGAAGTTAAGACCAGACGCCCTGGAACTGAGTTATGAATCCGACAACGAGCGAGATGCAACTCTGGTATACGACCTGATTTCGCCGAATAACATTCGGTTCGAGCACGGGGCCCGACCCATCAGGCTGCAAGCCGGGAGACGAAAACTGTCCTTTAAAACGAAGCAGCGTCCTGGAGGCGAATTTATCCTGCATGCATGGCTACTCGAAAGTGGGGCCGACCTCGATGCCGGCGCAACATCCTACATTCGCGAGGAACATCCTGGAGAAGTAATTGATTTCACAGCCAGGCATTGCGTCCTGAGAAGGGGTGTGAACGTTGAACAGGTCACCATAGATGACTCAGACAGGGCAGTACCCAAAGCTATTCACGTAGCTCTGAGCTCATTGGGTGAAGAAGGACATGAGCCTTTAAACATCATCGCCGAGATCCGCAACGGCAGCGATTCGCGTGTGGCTTGGCGTGACAGCAAGGGCTGGAAACCTGGACGAGGAAGGAGAGTGTCCTTTAAAGGCATTCGCTATATGCCGGTCTCACCTGAGAGCGTGGCAGTCATTTTGGTTCGGTCCGGTGGTGAAACCTTGAGCATGAAGTCGCATCGTTTCAGTTGCAGAGTCACTGGTGACATCGCCGAAGATGAAATGGTCTTCACCACCTCTACGGGCGTGCAGGCTGACTGGTATGTCACTCAAATCATGAGGAAATGGGCCGTCGAGGAGGCCGGACTCAATGCCACATTTTACGACCGTGGGCTGATTCACCTCGGGTTGTTCGGACTAGGTAACGCTTCCTTTCCCTGGCGAAGAATTGAAGGCAGTCAGCTCTCGCCTCCCATCGTTGACGAACGACCTTTTCGTAATCGAATATCAGAAACTTTGCGGAAGCGTTACGAAAGTGTGGGGACAACCTATTTCTGTTTACAGGATGAATTTCGCCTTGGAGGCGAATACGACTGGTCGCCAGAAACACTAAGCGTTTTTCGAAAACATCTGAAACGTACTTATCGAAAGATCAAGAAACTCAACACCGAGTGGAAAACTTCTTATGAATCTTTCAATGAAGTGATGCCGCTTTTGCTGAGGGAGGCAAAGAATCAACCGGAGAGTCTAGGGCCCTGGCTGGATTTTCGACTGTACATGGATGCCTATGTGACGCGTCGTTACGAGATAGCAAATGAGGAGGCAGGCAAGCTATCACCGTTGATTCGTGTGGGCGAAAGCGGGATGTACACGCCTTCCTATGACGTTGGGGTCAATTACTTCTCAGTTGCCCAGGCCTGCCCGTTGATGATGAGTTACTCCGGACTAAGGGCTGAGTGGACACAGGCCTTTCTGAAAAAGGATGCCATTGCGGGTACTTGGATGGGTTACGGCGCGCAGAATCCCAGGCATCCGTGGGAGGCGATGTTTAAGGGCTTTCACCTGCTCGCCTGGTGGGGTTACATGGCAAAAGGGCTCCCACACATGGCAATGGTTCAGCCAGACCTGACGATAGAGGGACGTTTTGTGGAGATAGGAAAACAGCAAGCCGAGATCCGACAAGGAATCGGCAAGCTCTTCCACCACGCTCGCCTCAAGGCGCCCAGGACGTTAATTCCATATTCACAGGCGTCGATCTACACAAGTAATGCAGTTGGCAGGGATTTTGTCGCAGCGACCACACAGGCAACAAACTTGTTGGCCAAAGAGGGATATCCATACTCTTTCGTTGCTGATGAGCAGGCTGAAAGTGGCTTCCTGAAGTCAATGAAGAACAAACTCTTTGTCTTTGCCGGAGCCCGGTCAATCCCCAAACGAGCCGCAGACTCTTATGCCATGGCGATCCACCGCGGATGCTATGCACTCGCGGACGCGGACGTCGCTGTTCGCAATGGACATGGTGGGCGCGTGAGATTCGGAAGACTCGAAGATGCATTTGGGATCGACCGAGGCCGCTCGGAACGAACGGGAAGGCAATCTACTGAACCTGTTACCTGGAGTAATGAGGCGCCGGTTGAAGTGAGGGCGTCAAAGGTGGAAATGGCATGTGCGCTAAAGGGCATTGTTATCAAAACGGGAACAGTATGGGGGACTTTTCCCGATGGCTCTCCTGCTGTCGTAGCGAAAGAATCCAATTCCAATTCCCTGGCGGTGTGGCTTAATGCAGAGATGGAGGCCCCTGCTACTAAAGCTGCAGCCCTGCCACTATTGAGATTCCTGGTTGCCGGGGCCCGGATTGTGCCACCCGTCCGATTTAATCCCGCAGATTTCAGGCCCACACTTATCAGTGAGTTCGAAGACGGCCACATCAGGTATTACGGGCTTCTTCTCTCTGGAAGAAAGGGAGAGGCAACAATCACGCTGAATCAGGAAGCTCACACCTACGATGTCCGGTCTGGCAGATACTTTGGCGAAGTGTCAACGTTTAACGATGCCTTTGATCCTGCAACCTATGCGAAGATATATGCTCAACTTCCCTATCGAGTCAGGGGCATCTCCACAGAGCTAACCGGTCATGCTAAGCGAGGAGATGTAATCGAGATAAGGGGGAAGATTCGCGCTGATAGAAGAGTCTCGGAGTTCCACGTCATTCGCTGTGAAGTCGTGGAGCCTGGTGGCAATCGCCCGCGCTACCATATCTTGAACGTCTCGGCGCCTCGTGGTCTTTTTAAAATTCGATTACCCCTGGCAGAGAATGCCACTTCTGGAGAATGGAAGATCGAATTCAGGGATGTGATTAGCGGTGTAAGAAAAGTATTGAATTTTTCGGTCAGGCAACGTGTACCCTAGAAAAATTCTATCCGAGGTAAAATTTAAGCCCGAGAGCCAAAAGAAGTTCTATTGAACTCTCAGGAAGATGCGATTCCCAGCGGCGAGTCTCTTTTCCGTGATGTTGTGGGATTTGCCACCGATAGTGAGCTTGAAGGGCGAGGTGGCGTACACAGCGTACTTGTTTTCGCCTGTGCGCTGGAGGGATGCACCGGTCTGGATGCTGAAGGTATCGCCAACTCCGAATTCCCAGATGCGGATGCCTTCGCCGGCGGGGAAGTCGGCTGCGGCGAATGCGGGAGCTTGTGAATCAGGATCCATGGGCGTCAGATTGAAATTGTGGCCGTAGTGGCGGTTGCCGCCGGTGTACTCCACGCGCCAGAAGTTCGTCAGTGCATCGTTGCTGGCGACCAGACCACTGTCGCGGCCACGCAAGTGCATCATGGCAATGGCGCCTTTCACCTTTCCAGTTTTGGGATCGGCGGAGCGGACCCGCGTACGCATGATTTCCATGCCCTTGCGGAGTGTGAGTTCGGTCTTGCCGAAGAGTCTGTTCTTGATGGTCGATACTTCGTAGCTGGTCTTGTGAAGGTCGTTACCAACCTCAAAGTAATGGCCGGCCAGACGTTCGGGTATCTTGCCTTTGAGGGTGACGATGCGGTCGAGGTAGTTCACCTTGGTGACAGTGGCTCCATAGCGGGCAGTTTCGACTTCAATCTTCAGGTCTTGGGTCTCGAGAAGAGTTCCGCCGGTCAGCGTCGCCTGACGCAGGCCCTGCTGGTCTGTTGAGACGTAGGCGTATTCACCTGACACCTGAACACTGACACCTGACACCTTTCGTGTTTTGCCCGTCCGGCCATCGGCGAAGAGCAGATCCGTGCGGCCATGCTTCGTCTTCACCTCGACGGCCACCGCACGGCGAGCATCGGTTTCGTTATCTGCCACCGTCAGCTCTCGCTGCGAGGTAATGGATGGCTCGCCGGCGTAAGGTTCTATCAAAGAGACGAAGACCGATTCGGTCGAGGTTGGAGTACCGGCTTTGGCCGGGCTCTTCTGCGCGGCAGTTCCTTCATCATCCAGCAGATTCTCCGCACCGGTATTCATATCCGGGGAGGCAATGTTGGGCTTTCCTTTCACGACGAACAGACACCGCCCATAGTACGCTTCATAATTTGATGAGCGGGCGATGCCGTGCATGATGCGCGAATCGTCAGGATTGAGCATTGTCAGTCGCGTGAATTTTTCGCCAGGGAACACATCGAAACTTCTGGCCATCAGCTTCTCTGCCTTGGGATCCAGGTTCCACGTGGCGACCAGATGATCCCCATCAGGATCGGCGACCCAGTATTCGGGCGGGGTTTTCAGTGACCAGGCGCCGATGCTTCTGGCATCCAGTTTGGTGGATTTTCGTTCGGGTCGGAAGGAACTGAGGAATCCGTTGTCCGGACTGTTCTTTCCGCCTTCCACCATCTGCTTGTTCTTTACGTTGGCCTCGAAGCCATCATCCACGCATCCGTGAAACGCGTAGGCATGCTCGCCGCCGCCGGAGACGCGGAACACATCGAAGACGTATTGGGAGGACACATCTCCGGCCTGGAGACCGGAGCTACACTCAACCATCGCTACCTGCCGGCGATAGAGCTTCACGCCGGGCACTTCGTAGGGGGCCACGGATTCGGCGGTCAGGTAGGGCGAGCCTGGAGCATCGAAGAGATCGCCTATCCAGGCATGGCCCATCCAATTCTTGCGATCCACCAGCACCAGGTTGTGTGTGATTGTCATGGAATGGGCGGGCCTGCCGTAGGCTTTGCGCTGATTGAAATCGCCCGACATCGTCAGCCCGAAAGCGAACAGGCGAAGGTCGAGGGTGTCGTAGTGTTCGTGTCCCCAGCCGGTGCCGACGCGGATGGCGACTTCCCGGATGAGACGGGGATCACCGTGGCCAATATCAGACCCGGCTAAAGCCGTTACTCCAACCCCTTTGTTCAGCGTCAGGAATCCGTTCCAGTCGGAGAGGATGCGCGACTTGTTCATGAGGAACGGATCGCGGGGCACGGTCTTGGCCGCGGTTTCGATCTCTGCCCATTCTTCGTCGGTCTGGCCGCTCCGATTCCAGGTGTTCACGAGTTCCCAAGCGAACTTGGGGTCTTTGGTCCAGCGCCAGGCGGCTTCGTGGATTTTCTTCACGCTCGACATGTTGGTCATGCGGCCGTAGCGCTCTGCCGGTCCACCTACGTCGCCAATGCCCGGATTGACGCGGCCCGCTGCGGAGCCTTCGAGCACAAAGTAGCCCTTCTGTCGGGTGGACGGGCACTGGCGCGGATCGGTGATGTCGTATTTCGGGTTGCCTCCGTTCTTCATGTATTTTCCCAGCATCTCCAGCGCGGCCATGCCGCCGCCGAGCCCATACATATAAGAGCCGATGGTCGTGCCGCCGTCGCGGGTGGTGCCGGTGATGATGTTGTCTGCGAAACCGCTT
This sequence comes from Planctomycetota bacterium, assembly GCA_030740295.1. Next base: position 2,024 of record JASLXP010000274.1, on the reverse strand, counting down.
AGGGCCTGCGGGTATTCCCAGCCGCGGGTGAACAGGAATTCCATCCAGGGATCGCTGATGCTGGTGTCGTCCTGCGCCAGCACGCAGGTCATCATCATTTTGGATTGCTCGTGGTCGGTGAACGACCGCGACTTCATGATGCAGTTGGCGTAATCCTGAATCACGTAAGTGTCGAGCATGGTGATGAGGTCGTCGGATGTCTTGATCCACGGGATGTAGCGCCCGACGGCCTGTGCGAACTCTTCATTTTCATGGAGGAATGGGTAAATCACATCGTAAAAGCGCACCGCCGTCGGTGTGCCGCCGGAGCCGAGCATCTTCAGCAGCCCGCGGTCGAGTCCCTCGAAGCCGGCGACATAGGCGAGTGTCTGAGAGGGGTTGTTCACCGGTATGTTGTAGGCGTACTGGACAAATTTCATCGCTTCGTCCCGCACATTTTGCTCGATGCCAAATTTCACCCAGGGAACGATGCCGTGAAAGTAACGTCCATGATTCATGCTCGTCACGCCGCTACCCCAGGTGATGAGGTTGGCGTCGTAGTAGAGCCCGGGCTTCACATCGAACACACGTTTCATCCCCACACGGAGGTCTTTATCAAAATACTCCCAGCCTGTTGAAACGGTGGCAGTCTCGACAATTTCGTTGTCTGCGGGCTTGCCGTCTATGAAGAGCTTGCCGCGAAAACGAAGCTGGCGGAGATCTACTTTCTTTCCCTTGACGTATGCAGTGTTGCCGGAGAAGCTGAAATCGCTGGACACGCCAAGCTTCTCGCCAGGCACATAGATTCGTTTTGGCTTACCGTCTACCTGTTTGGTGGTCCAGGAACCTGGGGCAAAAACTCCAACTTCCTTCAACTGGTAGGCGGGGGCGCGGTCGTGGAAGAGGTTGTGGCCATCGAGCCAGGCTTTGCCCTCGGTGAGATTCAGGTAGGGATAGCGGGCCCTGAATCCGAGGTATTTGTACATGCCTTCTTTCTTCTCAGCGGCATCGGCGAATTCTCTGAATGGTGCCAACCGTTCCTTCTGATCATCGGGCACGGGAATCAATCGCATCGCCGTCCAGTCGGTTTTCTGCAGATACCAGGTCCAGCCAGCGGTGTGTTGATTGATCGGAGTAGTCATGAATTCCCAGATCAGGTCGTCGTAGGCTTTCTGTTCTTCCGGAGTGCGCTTGGCGTGCCGATCCTTGGTCCAGTCGCTGTATTGGCGCTCATGTTCTTTGCGGTTCTTTTCCCACATGGCCGGCCACTTGGAGGTGTCGGTGGGCAACCAGGCGCCCTCGATTGTGCGCTTCTTACCGCGGCGGCGGGCCAACTCCGCGAAACGGTCGTGGACATCGATGTTGTAGAGGACGGTATCGACTTCACTCTCGGCCAACAGCGACAGCTCTGCCCGGAACGTGCGCCCATCGCCCAGAGAGCGGAAAGCGAAATCCGTAACCGCATAAAAATTATCCAGGCACGGGGCGCGGAGGATGTAGGTGCTCATCTGTGCCGGATCGTCCTGGTCATTGATGAGCAGTTTGAACATCAGGAGCTTGTGTTCCTCTACGGTCTTCACCCCGGGCGCGGCCACGATAGGCCGCAGCATGTAGATGGACCGGTCGAGCTTGCCGATGGTCATTTTTATGGTGTCGCCGCGCTTGAAGGGCAGCACTTTCACCGCGGGCCGTCTCTGCTTGGTGGGGGAGCGTCTGCCGTACATCGGGTTGTAGTAGACCGGCTCGGCAAATTCCGTGCATCGGCCCGCATACTCCGGCATCTGATGAAGGATGAAGTTCTTGTGGAGCGTGTGCTGGTTGTAGAGCGGAAGCAGCGGCAGATAACGCTGAAGGAAATAGCGCAGATGATGCACGGCGCCCGGATAGGCCAGGAATTCCGGATGGCCATAGATGCCTGGCTTGGGGTCTTTGGGCTTGCTGTAGTCGGTCAGCTTTTCGAGGGTGTGATCTTCGTCGGCACCTACGCCGGGGTAGCCAGGAACGGGCTCAGAGGGAAAGAGCGGATAGAGATACTGCCCACTCTG
>JASLXP010000273.1 GCA_030740295.1 Planctomycetota bacterium | reverse complement strand
TCAAGGACGACCCGCATGAAAAGAACGATCTGGCCGGGAGACATCCGGAGACCGTAGAAAGACTGAAGAAAGAGATCGAGGCCTGGCATTGAACTGCGAAGGGGAGCATCAGATATAGAAACATGAGAATAATTGATATTGCCTGCTGTGGACTATTGATTGGCCTGACCACTTTTGCTGAAACGCCATGGCGTTTTATTTCGATGCCGGACTTTCTGAACGTCGATACGGACTACCCGCAGAAGGGATGGGAAGATTCACTCGGCTACATACTCGAATCGGTCAAAGCCGAGCAACCTGACTTTCTGGTGGTGGCAGGCGACCTGGTGATGGGGCACTGGCACAATGGTGACAAGAAGCGGCCGGGCATTCCGGGCATCGAGCATTTTGCCAGTCGCTACTATCCCGCGTGGAAGGCGCGCATGGAGGCGCATGGGCTGAAATGGTATGCCGCGCTCGGTGACCATGAAATCGGCGACAACCCATGGAAATACCGGGGCGTGCTTGAATCTGTGACGGCGTATAAAGACGCATTCCGCAGGCACCTGGGCATGCCGCTCAACGGCCCCGAGCACATGAAAGGAACCGCTTTCTGGTGGCGCCACAAGAATGTGCTGTTTGTATCGGTCGATGTTTTCGAAGAGGGAAAGAGCAGAAATGGGCAGATTCGCGCGGGTGTTACCGGTAAGCAACTGCAGTGGTTGAAGAGCGTTTTCGAGCAGAACAAGGATGCCATACACAGAATCGTGATGGGCCACGCGCCCTGTCTAGGGCCGGTGCGCAAGTGGTCGAGCAGCGGCCTGATGATCGAACAGGGCCGTGAGTCGCCATTCTGGCAGACGATGAAAGAACGTGGTGCCGATGTCTACCTGTGCGGCGAAGTGCATGCGATCACGTGCACGGAACGCGATGGCATTCAGCAGGTCGCGCACGGCGGGCTGGTCGGCTACAACACCCGCACTAATTACATGCTCGTAGAGGTCTTCAACGACCGCCTGGACCTGACCATCAAAGAGATCGATCTGATGCCGAGTGGCAAGAAGCTGTGGCAACCGGGTAACAACCGTCCCCTTGAAAAGGTCGACATCACTCCGAAGATGAAGAAACGCGGCTTCATTCCCGTCGGCAAGGTAACGGTCAGCAAAGCGGACGACTCGAAGGTCTTCAAAAACAAGCAGGGGTATTTCCTGAAAAAGTTTGAGACCTCAGGTGAGCGTGGCAATCCGGTTTTCAGCAAGAACCACAGGGCCCTGCCGCGTATCAGTCTCGATGGCACGGTTGGTGAAACAGAAGAAAACAATTGAGCTCATGTAATAACACGATCGGAGAGAGTGGACATTTAATCGACCACTGCTGCTTTCCCTCGTTACGATTGGCGGCACAGGTCGTCCGTCATAGTTTTCGCAGACTCAGTGGCTATAGCGATAAGCCCCCAGATGGTCGCGCTCTTTGGAGAGACACTCCCTATCTACCCAAACGAGCGCTGCAATAGAGGGTGGACCAAGGCGCGTTTACCCTCAATGAATTAAGTACCACGGATAGCAGATCCATCCGACGGATGGTCTTAAACGGTTTTAGTCCGTGGGATGGCCTTGCCATCTGTGGTAAGTATTCTTCGGTCGTGGCCAACAGTGCCGCAGGCAACAGCTCGACGAAGATTGCTCTCGAACTCGATAACCTCAATTGCCGGATACTAAGACCCCTTCGACCACATGAGGCTACTTCTCAGCAATGCAGTAGAGATACTTCTCCCCGCGCAGATACAGCTCTTTCCCCGCCATCGCAGGAGATGCACTGAATGCATCATCCAGATGGTTTTCGGCGAGGAGCTCCGGTTTTGCGGCGTGGCTGACCACGACTGTGTTTCCGCTCCGGTCGGAAAGATAGATCCGGTTCGCGGCTCCCGCCGGGGAGGCGAAGATGTAGCGGAGCCGCTCCAGGCGCATGGGCCGATGACGTGCTTTACCGGTCAGGGCGCTTACACAGGTGAGGATGCCGTGGTTGTGATGAAGGAAATACAGCCACTCTCCGTAGAGCAAAGGAGACGGGACGTACGGTGTGCCGCGGCGGAGCTTCCACACCTCGTTTTCGGTACCGGTGATGTCTCCCTTGGCGCCCGCCAGCTTAATGCCCATAAGGGCCTGCCAGTCGTAACTGTTCGCGGCGAACACCATTCCGTGTCCGGCTACCGGAGTAGCGACGACGTTGCGGGAGAGTCCTCCGCATTCCCAAATGACTTTGCCGGTGGAGAGGTCATAGCTGCGGACCCGACCTGTCGCACTGACGACCACCTGAACTTTGCCTCCATGCTCGACGATGAGGGGCGAAGACCACGACGTCATTTCATCGCGTGCCGTTTTCCAGCGCTGTTCGCCGGTCGCTGTGTCAAAGGCGGCGACAGATGAATCGCCCTGATGGTCCCAGTTGATGACGACACTGTCCCCGCGCAGAGCGGGAGAGCTGCCTTCGCCGTGCGCGTGCCTTGTCTGCAGCTTGCCGAGGTCCTGTTGCCAAATCAGCTCTCCCTTCAGATCGAGGCAGTAGAGGCCGCGGGAGCCGAAGAATGCGAACAGATGTTTGCCGTCTGTGGCTGGTGAGTTCGAGGCCAGGCTGCCGGTATTGTGTCCGCCTTCGTGGGGAAACTCTTTGCGCAGTGTCTTCTGCCAGACGATTCTGCCTTCCTTGCGGCTGACAGCGAGAGTGATGAACTCATGATGCTGTTCGACTGGTAAGTTGTCGTGCGCACCTTCTGCTTTATTGCGGACCGGTTTGACTTTCTTGCCGTAAGGCACGGCGGTGGTCAGGAAGACGAGGTCTCCCCATATAATTGGGGTCGAGTGGCCCATTCCGGGAATATCGAGTTTCCAGCGGATGTTTTTCGATTCGCTCCACTTAATGGGCGGTTCCGCTTCCGGTGAGACACCGGTGCCCAAAGGGCCGCGCCATTGAGGCCAGTAGGTCTCTGATGTAGACAGATCGGCGGCAATGAAAAACAGAATAAAAAGTGCCGCACCACCGCGACTGAAGACGCGAAACATACTAACTCCCCGTCGAACAATAATGACGCTCGCCGACTCGCCACAGCCTCAGCGTCACTAAGAAAAAGAGAATCCCGATACACGGGCTAAGACATTGAAAGAGCACGCTGCTGCCGAGCACGTCCTCCTTTTCGAGGACGGCCAGGATGGGGAAATAGGAGACGCATGCAAGCGGGATGACATAGGTGAAGAACTTGCGGAACCAGGTGCGATAAATGGAGAGCGGATACTGCGCAGTCTCAACCCCGCCGTACGTAAACGCGTTCATAACCTCGAGTGATTCAATGGTCCAGAAAGCGGCCGTTGCCTGCAGAACGAAAATACCGAAGAACATGCAGGCTCCACCGAAAACAGTGAGCACAAGCAGAAGGATCTTGCCTGCAGTCCAGACCACCCCAAGTGAAGTGGACGCCCAGAACAGCACAAGCAGACCTTGCAGCATTCTTCCCGCGCGCCGAAGCGTGAGCTCCTGCCCGGCCAGTTGGAGTGCAGTGTTTCTCGGCCGTAGAAGCAGACGATCGAAGTGACCGTTCTTGACCATGCCGGCGAACATATCGAACCCCGTCGAGAACGCGTCCGCGAAAGAAAACGCGATGTTGACCACCGCATAAAAGAGCGCGACCTCGTGAAGCTGCCAGCCGCGGATATTCTCGAATCGATGAAACAAGACCACAAGGCCCAGGAACTCGATCCCGGTCACCAGAAAATGACCGAACGACAACATGAGGAACGAAGCCCGGTACTGCATCTGGCCGCGAAGCGAAATGGCAATGTAACGCCAGTAGAGCCGAAATCCGTCACGCATGTTCAGCCTCCCTGCACCACAAGACGACGAAGACCGAGACTGAGCAGAGACCGCCCGAAAACGATAAACGCCAATGCCCACATCAACTGCAGTCCGACCAATTCGAAGACGGCCTCGGGCGGCAGATGACCCATGTAAAGCCGGAACGGCATATCTACCATCATCCCGAACGGCAGCATTGACAACACCGGTTGCATCCAGTCAGGAAAGAGCGGCAGGGGCACGATCATGCCGCTCAACAGCCAGAGCGTTGCGGAGGTTAATTGCCATGCCCCGTCGCCGACAACCGTCCACATCATGGTAATGGCCAGGCAGTTGGCGATGGCACATCCCAGCAACACCGCGCCCGCAGTCGCTGCCAGCCACGCCAACGCCGAAGCCAGCGAAGCCGGCCCGGACAAACCAAGAAAAAGCCCGGCCACAAGAAACATTGGGAAACAACGCAGCAGCACCGGAGCGACACGAGACGCGACATTTCTGCTGTACCAGAAGAAGTAAAGATCGACAGGCTTCAACAGTTCATAAACGACATTGCCGGAGCGCATCAGCTCGCGCATCTCACGATCCATCCGATAAGGCATCAACGCCAGCATCGCCTGCCCCAGCCACACATATGTGATGACCTGTTCGAGGCTGATCGGCTGCGGAGCATCAGTCGAAGCATAGAAGGCCGTAAAGATCATCGTCCGGATCAGCCCCCAGAAGAGCTGGCACAGGAACCCGCCCAGCGCAGCAGCTCGATACTGCAGCAGCATGCGGAAACGGGCGGAGAGGATGGCGAGGTATGGCTGCACAGGTAATACGAAGTGAGTAATACGAAATAAGTAAAGAGTAATGAGTACGCCTGTCAGTGAAAACCGGCGCTGTGGGGTGCTCGGACGTCGCCTTAATGGCAGACGACGTCTGTCTCGTTAACAGCCGCATTCGTAATCGTCATGCCTGAAGGCTCCCTCATTGTAAGACCGGCCATCCCGATAAACTTACTCATTACGCATTACGTATTACGCTCATACAGTTGTGTCACGATCTCCTCGATCGGCGGATTCTCCACAAACAGATCACGAATCGCCGTCTTTGCTGTAATGCGCGCAATCAGCTCTGCCGCCGGCGTTGACTCCGGATTGAAACTCAGGTGCACTCGATTGCCGTCGTGTCTGAGGACCGTCGCCGCCGCATCATCGATTTCATCTTCGCTGTTTTCAAGATCTATGATCAGGCGTCGCTCCGCGTTCACGTTTTGGCGGAGGTCATCGAGGGTGCCGTCGAGGAGGATGCTTCCATCGCCGATGACCATGACACGGGTGCATAGGGCCTCGATATCGTCCATATCATGTGTGGTCAGGATGACGGTGACGCCGCGTTCCCTGTTCAATCGTTGTATAAAATCGCGGACGGCAAGCTTGGCGGGCGCGTCCAGTCCAATGGTCGGTTCATCGAGGAAAAGAATACTCGGTCCGTGCAGCAGCGATGCAGCGATGTCGGTGCGCATTCGCTGTCCAAGACTGAGCTGTCGGACCGGCACATCCAGCAGGTCGTGCAGGCTTAGCATTTCGATGAGCTCGTCTCTGTTTTTCCGGTATTCCTTTTCCGGCGTACGGTAGACATCTCGCAGGAGTTCGAACGATTCGATGACAGGCAAGTCCCACCACATCTGAGTGCGTTGTCCAAATACGCATCCGATGTCAGCCACATGCCGGATGCACTGCTGCCAGGGCACGCGGCCAAGAACTTCGCATCTGCCCGAATCGGGGACAAGGATGCCGCCCAGTATTTTCACCGTCGTTGATTTGCCCGCACCGTTAGGGCCGATGTAGCCCACGAGCTCGCCGGGCTCGATACTGAACGAGACATCTTCTAGCGCGTGAATGGTTCGATGTTTCCGCTTCACCAGGCCGGACAGCGCACCCATCAGCCCCGGTCTGCGCTCGGCAATACGGTAGGTCTTGACCAGGTTTTCAACAACGATGTGGGGCAAGCGGATGGTCCTGTTCTGTTTGGAGGTCTGGGGCAGGAAAGACGTTAAGAGTCTTCAGCTATTTCATAATTTCAACACGGCGGCGAACCATGATTGAGCAGCTATTCTCCCGTCTCGATTTTTTCGATTGAGCCATGAGCAGATGCAGTAATGAATAATCAGTCTCCACTTCACGGGGAGTGCGGTAACTTGTTGTCGCTTTCGTTTTCTGAGAGCCTTCCCAAGAACAAGCCTGCAGGCTTCCACACAACTCTGGAGAGTTGGGCTGCCCGGCTGTGCATAGCAAAGATCGTCCCCGCATTTCTCGTTCTTCTTTGCGCGGGTCTCCACGCAGAAATTGATCTCGCGCCTCTGACAGAGGCCATCCCGGAGAAGACGGCCGTCACTCCCAAACGGCAGCGCCGCCTTCTGGTCTTCTATCTCAGGGACGATGCCAAAATCATACAGCTCGCGAACGCGCTCTTTACCGAAATGGGCAAGAAGACGGGCGCGTTCGAAGCGGTGGTCACCAAGGACCCGCGGATGTTCGAAAAGGATCGGCTCAACGTCTTCGATGCGGTTCTTCTTAACAACACATCCAATATCGAACGATATCTCCTGAGGAAAGAGTATCGGGCCAACCTGTTGAATTTCGTCGAAGAAGGCGGAGGCGTCGTCGGTCTCCATCAGGCCCTCAATGGCGGCTTCAATATCAAGCACGAGAACTCCCAGCTCAACTGGCCGGAATACTCGCGACTGCTCGGCGCGAAATTCGATAAACACTCCTGGAGCCCGAATGGCACATGGCCCGTGGCGGTCGAGGATGTCGAGCATCCGGTCAACGCGGCCTTTGCTGATTCGTTTCATGAGTCCAAGGGCATCCGGTTCGTTGGCTCGTTTCGCATTAAGGACGAGCTGAGGCGTTTCCGTGATTTTTCACGCAAAGAGAGCCGTGTGCTGCTCAAGGTAGATTCACGGCTCAACAACTCTCGCGGACCTAAAGACAACCCTGTCTCCTGGATTCGACAGCAAGGCAAAGGGCGGGTCTTCTACTCCTACTTCGGCAGCAACGATTCGACTTACTCAAATCCGCTGATCGTGAAACACTGGCTCGATGGGATTCAATTCGCGCTGGGTGATCTCGAGGCTGACAGCACCCCAAATGTGAAACCGCTGCCGGCCAAGACGTTTTATAACGACCCGCCCGCGCCCTACCTCAAGCCGGAAGAGACGCTGAAGAAGCTGCAGTTGCCCGATGGCTTCAAAGCAGATGTCATGGTCGGCGAGGGTGATATTCACGAGCCAGTTATCGTGGTGTGGGACGGCAACGGCCGCATGTACGTCGCCGAGATGCGCACATACATGCAGGAGATCGACGGCAAGGATCAGATGCGACCGATCAGCCGGGTCTCAATGCATGAAGACACCGACGACGATGGGAAGATCGACCGGCACACCGTCTTTGCCGACAACCTCGTCCTGCCCCGCATGGTCTTGCCGCTCGACGATCGCATCGTGATTGGCGAGACCAATACCACCACGCTCCATGCGTATCGTGATACCGACGGCGATGGCAAAGCCGACGAAAAGAAAGTGTGGTTTCAGGGCGGCAGGCGTGGCGGCAACCTGGAGCACCAGTCCAGCGGCCTCATCTGGTGCCTCGACAACTGGATTTATCAGAGCAAGGACAACGCCCGTTTTCGTTTCACGACCGGCAAGGTCGTCAAGGAGAATTCCAGGATGGCCGGCGCGCAGTGGGGGCTGACCTCGGATGACATGGGGCGGGTCTTCTATTCAAACAACAGTAATCCGGGATCGGGATTCCAATGGCCCCCTTCTTACGGCCCGTCCAGGGGTGACCGGGGGAGGGACTTCAATACGATTTTCCCCATTACACGCACTCCTGATATCCAGCCGGGCCTTCGGGCCATGCGGGAGGACGGGCGTCTCAGGAGCTTCACCGCCGCGTGTGGTCAGACCATCTTTCGTGGAGATCGGCTGGGGCCGGATCTCCAGGGAGATTACTTTGTCTGCGAACCGGTCGGGCGAATCGTTCGGCGCGCAAAGGTGAAGAACGACAAGGGCAAGCTCATCCTCGAGCATCCTTATCATGAGGAAGAGCGCGAATTCATCGCCTCGTCAGACATGCTGTTCCGCCCGGTTAATTCCGCCACCGGCCCGGACGGCTGTCTGTATATCGTCGATATGTATCGCGGGATCATCCAGGAAGGCTCATGGGTGAGGAAGGGCTCGTTCCTGCGTCCCGTTGTGCAGCGAATGGAGCTGGACAAGCGCATCCAGAATGGCCGCATCTATCGCATCACACATGAGTCCTTCGAGCCCGGCCCTCGCCCAAAGATGCTCGACGAGAAGACACCTGCCCTCGTGAAGCATCTCTCTCACCCGAACGGCTGGTGGAGGAATACCGCGCAGAAGCTGATGATCCTGCGCGGGGACAGATCTGTCATTCCTCTCCTCAAGGAAGCCGCCCGCAACGCAACCGAGCCGCTCGGCCGCATGCACGCCCTGTGGACGCTTGAGGGGCTCAACGTCCTTGATAAGGAACTGCTCATCGAGAAATACGCAGACAAAGACCCGCGCGTTCGTATTGCTGCTATCCGGATCAGTGAGCACATCCTGCCTGCCGACAAAACGCTTCTGAAGGAGTTGGCCAAACTCAAGAGCGATTCGGATTTCGAAGTTCCCGGTCAACTGCTTCTGAGCCTCGCATATTCCGATGAAGAAGAGGCCGACAATCTGGCCCTCGAAATTGCAGCGGCCCATCCGGATAACGAAGCGGTAAAACGCGCGCGGGACATGCGGCGGACCGCCATGCAGGAAGCCAAACGCCGCCGCGAGCTCGCCATCCGAAATAAGAAACTCGCTGATCTGATGGGCAAGGGGGAATCCGTCTACATGGGGCTCTGTATCACCTGTCACGGTCCGGACGGCCTGGGCTTGCCATTTGACGACCGACCTAATGAAATCAAGGGCCCGCCACTCAAGGGATCGGCAAGAGTGCTCGGCCACAAGGACGTGATTACCCGCATCGTGCTGAACGGCCTGACCGGCCCGGTCGACGGCAAAACATACACAGAGGTCATGGTGCCCATGCAAGGCATCGATGACGATATTCTGGCGGCCACGATGACGTTCATTCGCAACAGTTGGGGCAACCAGGCGACCATCATCGAAACCAGAGATGTCGCCCGAGTAAAGAAAGAAGTGGGCGCGCGGGAAAAGCCCTGGACCCTCGAAGAGCTCGTCGAGTTTGCGCCGCCCGAACTCAAGGACAAACCACTCTGGAAGGCTACAGCCAGCCACAACGGCTCGACAGCCAGGAATGCGTTCGACCTCAAACCTGAGACCCGTTACGACACCAAGACGTCTATGAAGCCCGGCATGTGGTTTCAGATCGAATTCCCGACGATAACGAAAGTGGCATCCATCATCCTGAACTCGGAACGATCCAGGAATGACTTCCCCAGGGGTTACGAGGTCAAAGTTTCGGAAGACGGCAAGAAATGGAGCGAGGTCCTCGCCAAAGGCCGCGGCCAGCATCCGGCCACGACCATCGAGCTCCCCCGCGTCCCCGGCCGATTCCTCCGAATCACTCAGACCGGCAGAGCCGGACGCTGGTACTGGTCAATTCACGAGCTCCAGGTCTTTGGCATCGCCAAGAAATTCATCCCGGAAATGAAAGCCCCCGGGGGAGAGAGTGAAGCAGAGGATGAGGAAGACATTGAAAACCTCGAAGAACTGTTGGAAGAGGCGGAGAAGCTGGAGTGATGGGAAGGGATGGTTGGTGGCCCCCAAGAGTTGATGGTTGTGGAGTGATAAACTCGCGTCAGTGCCGCGACGATGCCACCTGTGAGTATCCCATCCCATACTGCAAGACAGAATCGAAAGATTAACATAACCCGCCCACACCATCGCTCAGTCATCCACAGAGGTAATCTATGCCACGTCTGCACGTCTTCCTTGCGGCATCCTGTCTCACCATCGCATCCGCTGACGTCAAGCTTCCCGCCATCTTCAGTTCAAATATGGTCTTGCAGCGTGACATGAATATTCCTGTCTGGGGCTGGGCCGATCCCGGCGAAGCCGTCACTGTGACCTTTGCTGGCAAATCCAGCAAGACAACCGCGGACGTCGATGGCAACTGGATACTCAAAATTGCCACTGGCGATGCAAATTCGTACGCGCAGACATTCGCGGCTGCCGGCAAGAACAGGATCGAGCTGACGAATGTCCTTGTCGGCGACGTTTGGATCTGCTCAGGGCAATCAAACATGGCCATGCAGGTCAGAAGTTCACTGAACGCTGAAGAGGAGATTGCCGCGGCGAAGCATGCCGGTATTCGTTTGTTTAAGGTTGGGTCAAAAGCCACAGACCAGCCACAGAAAGATTGCACAGGCAAATGGATGCTCTGCTCTCCGGAAACGATCGGCACTTTCTCGGCGACCGCCTACTACTTCGGGCGTCACCTCTACAAGACTCAGAAGGTGCCTCAGGGTCTGATCAATTCGTCCTGGGGCGGCACGCGTGTGGAGGCATGGACATCCAGGGATGCCCTCATGAAGCACGAGCACGGTATGAAGCAGTTCGAGCTCTATGCACAGGCGGTGGAGAAGTTCGACTCGGAAAAAGCGAAAGCTCGATTTGATGCCGCAACTGCAAAGTATGAAAAGGCTCGCGCAGCCTGGCAGGTGAAAGCCAGGGCTGCACGCAAAGCCGGCGAAAAGCTCCAGGGCCGCCCTCCACGCAGACCCAGAATGCAGTCGCCGCCCTCTCAGAATCAGAATTCACCGAGCGCGCTCTACAACGGAATGATTCAGCCGGTCGCCGGTTTCGGCATCAAAGGAGGCATTTGGTATCAGGGAGAACGAAACTCCAAAGCCGGCACTGCATTCATCTATCGTGACCTGCTTTCCAGCATGATTTCCAACTGGCGCGAAGTCTGGGGACAGGGCGACTTCCCTTTCTTCTTCGTGCAGTTGCCCAATTACAAAGGCAACCCGAACACCGAAGACTGGATGGTGATTCGTGAATCTTTCAAGGCGGCTCTGAAGACACCCAACACGGGCATGGCTATCGCCATCGACGTGGGAGAACTGAACAACATCCACCCAAAGAACAAACAGGCCGTCGGATATCGCCTTGGACTCGAAGCATTGCGCGTCGCCTACGGTCAGAAGGACTCTAATTCAGGCCCTCTTTACAAATCGATGAAAAAGAAAGGCAATCAGATTGTTCTGAGTTTTGACCACACGGGCAGTGGATTGAAAGCCAAAGACGGAACGCTTACTTCGTTCGTCATCGCCGGCGCCGACAAGAAATTTGTCCAGGCAGAAGCGAAGATTGATGGCAGCACTGTCGTCGTTTGGAGCGACGCGGTTAAGGCGCCGGAAGCCGTCCGTTACGCATGGGAAAACAACCCATCCGCCAGCCTTTACAGCAAAGAAGATCTACCAGCCTCGCCTTTCAGGACAGATACCTGGCCGGTTAATATCTCGGAATGAGAGAAAGGGAGTTGGAGTAACGGCTTTAGCCGGGCTCTTCTGAATCTCCGGAGCTCTCCAGATCCGGCAAGTCGCAATATTGGGCTTGTGCATCTCTTCTCTTAGTCTGTGCGACCGTAGGTCGCAGCGCTGGCGAGACACCGGCGACCCCAGGGGGCTGGCCCTCAGCATGCCATTCGCAATCCACGAATTCAGAATTGATGCCCAACAACACTCAAGACATTCAATGGTCCATCCCCAGCCCGCAACCTTCGCTCGCCCCCGGCCTCAATGCAGACCTCGACGCCCGCCACGCGGGCGCATGCAGCGTCATCGAACTGGATGCTGAGTATCACATCTACTATTGGGGAATTGGTACCGACGGCATCTATCGCATCTGCCGTGCAGTTTCGACAGTGGATGCACCAAACGAGTGGCAACCCAGAGGCAGCATCCTCCAATCCCAGCCCAATCTGGATTACAACTCCGTTGGGCCAAGTTTCCCCGAGGTCGTCATTGTGAATGACGATTACTGGTTACTGTATTTCGGCGCATGGGGCAGTTCGCGTGACGATGGCAAATTGCCGAACCGAACAGGCGTGGCCGCCTCTGATGACGGGGGCGAAACCTGGGCATACATAAGAGACGAACCGGTCATACCACTCGACCGGCATTGCGACTGCTCGGGCACAGGCAGTGTGAGCGTTTTAGTCGAGAATGGTCTTTTCCGAATGTACTACACATCGATAGGGGAGTACTTTGACAGACCGGAAGGCGTCAAGACGGGACACGGCGACGTCATCCCGCGCATCGGCATCGCATACGCTGAATCCGAGGATGGAATCGAGTGGCACAAGCCTTACGGCGAACTGATGGTTGCCCCCCGAGGCTTCGACACCGAGCCCTACGAATACATCTCATCCAAGCCATGCGTTATTCGCGAAGGAGAAGGCTATCGGATGTGGGTCTCGACATTCGGCACTGCCTATCGCATTCGCAGTCTGGTAAGCGAAGACGGCCTCGACTGGCGCTGGAATCCCAGTGGAATCGAAGGAGAACTCGGCATCGGTGATGAAGGCGCATTTGATGATCACCAACGCTCGTACGCGTGTGTCGTCAAGCATCAAGACGAGTATCGATGCTGGTACACCGGGAACGGATTTGGAAATACGGGGATGGGCTACGCGGTGGGAAGGCGTAATCCGTAACCCGTGATACCCAGGTATCAACGGTCGCCATTCTGATATCTGTGGTCTTATGTCCTACGGCAGCTTTTGGCTGCGACCGAGGCTTACCACAGATGGCAAGGCCATCCCACTGATGAAAACCGTTCTGATCTGTGGGATGGCTTTGCTATCCGTGGTACATATCCAATCAGGGTACACGCACATGACGCAGAAGTTCAGCAGTAAGTCTTTATGTCTGGGTCTGTGCTCTCAGTTACGCATTAAGCATCTCGTATTACGGATTGCGCCAATAGCGCATCCCAGACCATTTCGCCATAATCCCGCCCCTCAATTTCGGCACGACCCAAGCCATCCCAACAGACGTTTCAATCCATGTCCCTGATCAAGATTGCAGGCGGCAGCATTTACGATCCTCTGAACGAAGTTGACGGTGTCGTCAGTGATATCTGGGTGCGCGATGGCAAGGTCATCGCCGCTCCGCCCGATGGCACAAGAGCGGATAAGGTGATTGATGCGAATGGCCTGGTAGTGATGCCTGGCGGGGTCGACATGCATTGCCACATCGCCGGCCCAAAGGTGAATGTCGCCCGCAAACTTCGGCCGGAAGAAAGGCGACTGGCCGAAAAAGTCGAGCGCACGCCGAACACCCGATCCGGCACGATGGGGAGCGTCCCGAGCACGTTTGCCACGGGCTATAAATATGCCGGTCTTGGCTACACCACAGCGTTCGACGCCGCCATCCCTCCGCTTGGGGCGCGGCATGCCCACGAAGAGTTTCACGATACACCCGTGATCGATAAAGGTTTTTTTGTCCTGATGGGCAACAACCACTTTGTGATGCAGCAGATCAAGGACAACGAGCCCGAAAAGCTCAAAGGATACGTAGCATGGCTCCTCGCCGCTGCCAAGGGTTACGCCGTCAAAGCCGTTAATCCAGGCGGGGTCGAGGAATGGAAAAGCGGCGGTCCGAAAATCACCAACATTGACGACACGGTCGATCACTTTGAGGTGACTCCTCGCCAGATTCTTTGCGCACTTGCCGAAGCTGCGACTGAACTCAAGCTCCCACACCGCCTGCACGTCCACTGCAATAATCTCGGGCTGCCGGGCAACTGGGCCACGACTCTCGACACGATGCAGGCCATCGAAGATCGCAAAGCGCATTTCACTCACATTCAATTCCACAGTTACGCGGGCGGAGACGCGGACGAAGAGACCTTCGGCTCACGTGTCCCCCAATTGGTCGAATATGTGAACGCGCATCCGAATCTCACGCTGGATGTCGGGCAGGTGATGTTCGGGCAGACGACATCCATGACGGGAGACGGCCCGCTCGGCTACTACCTCCACCAGGTGACCGGCCGAAAATGGTTCAGCTCAGATACCGAACAGGAGGCCGGCTGCGGCATCGTGCCTATCGAATACAAGAACAAGAGCTTCATTCATGCAATGCAGTGGGCCATCGGGCTCGAGTGGTTCCTGCTTGCCGACGACCCGTGGCAGGTGGTCATGAGCACCGATCATCCCAACGGCGGTTCATTCATGGCCTATCCGCAGATTATTCACCTGCTCATGGACAGCGGTTATCGCAAGGATATCTGCAAGACCGTCCACAAGAAGGTCCTCGAACGCTCAATGCTCGGCAAGATTAGTCGAGAATACTCACTCTACGAAATCGCGATCATCACCCGCGCTGGCCCGGCGAAAATTCTGGGCCTCAAGGACAAAGGGCACCTCGGCCCAGGCGCCGATGCGGACATCACGATCTACACGCCGCAGAAGGACATCACCGAGATGTTTTCAATTCCCCGCGTCGTGATCAAAAGCGGTGAACTGCTCGTGGAAGAAGGGCACATTCGGCAGGATTTCACGGGCAAGACTTTTTACGTATCACCGAGCTACGATGACGGTCTGGTCGCGGACATCAGAGAATGGTTCGACAGGATGTACACGATTCAGTTCGAGAATTACCCGGTAGACGAACATTACATGCCCCGAAGTGAATGCGTAGCGAGTAATGCGTAATACGTAATAAAGACTGTCGCGTGTCACGTTCACCTGGACACGCGTGTCATGCTTCATGGAACTCAGTTCTGGTGGAAGATTGATAAATCATCATAGCTCAACTCAATAGGCTCAATCTCACGGTACTTTCCTGGGCACGCCGGCGTCTCGCCGGCTCCAGAGCCAGCGGGACGCTGGCGTGCCCAGGTTGGGTCCCGGCCGCTAGACTCGCGCTCAGTCCAGTTGTCCATGAGACGTGGTAAACGTAGTCCCAAAAACCATGACCTGCGACAAAAGACCTCAGACCTCAGACTTCAAATCAACTGCAGGCCAGAGACTGAAAACCGAGCACTAACAAGAACAGAACCAGGAACAAAGAACCTAAATTGCGCCCCGGAGTCCTGGCAAAATCGGCCGCTCAAGTCAGCGATTACGCATTACGTATTACGCATTACGCTTTACTCATTACTCATTAAATCCCCATGACCATCAACGGCGTCGAAATCCAGGATACCTATGCAGAAGCCTTCGGCATGACCGGGGCCCGATGCATCGTGACTGCGGCGAACGAGCGCTGGGCAAAGATCGCCGGAGAGATGGCCAGCGGCTATGCGACTTCGGTCATCTCGTGCGACGCTGAAGCGGGGATCGAATCCGTGCTGACCTCGGAAGAGACCCCGGACAATCGCCCCGGCGTGAGCCTTCTTTTTTTCGCCTTCAATGCCAAGTCACTTGAGAGTGCAGTCACCAACCGCATTGGGCAGTGCATCATGACCTGCCCGACCACCGCGTGCTACGACGGTTTGCCCGGTTCAGAGAACACCATCGCAGCAGGAAGCGCGCTCCGCTATTTCGGAGACGGCTTTCAGTTCAGCAAGCTCCTCGCAGAACGCCGATACTGGCGCGTGCCCGTGATGGATGGCGAATTCACCTGTGAAGAATCAGTCGGCACGACCAAGGGCGTAGCCGGCGGCAACTTCCTGATCCTCGGCAAGACTCAGGACGCCGCCCTGTCTGCCGCAGAACATGCGATCGAAGCCATGAACGACGTCCGAGGCGTCATCATGCCTTTCCCGGGTGGCATCGTCCGCAGCGGTAGCAAGGTGGGCAGCAGATACAAGAAACTCGTCGCCAGCACGAACGAAGCCTACTGCCCGACTCTCCGCGGCCTCGTAGAATCTGAATTGCCAGAAGGTGTGAACGCAGTCTATGAAATCGTCATCGATGGTCTGACCCTCGAAGCCGTCGAAGAGGCCATGCGTGTCGGAATCCATGCCGCGTGCGTTGAAGGGGTTGTAAGGATTTCAGCTGGCAACTACGACGGTAAGCTCGGTAAGCATCTGATTCAGTTGAAGGAGGTAATGCGTAATACGTAGTGCCGTTCGAAACCATGTCTCTGAAGTTAAGAGCCAAAACCATTGAGCAGATCCCGGTCGAGGCCGATTGCATCACGCCTGACAAGCTGAGCGGGCTCTCAGTTGCCGAGGTCGAACGGTTGCAGGTGCTGCAGGGCAATCAGCACCTGGCGCTCGCAGAGTTCTTCGATGTTTCGGGCGACGGTTCTGATGGCGACATCGTTGTCGAAGGGGATTGTGCAAAGGTGAAACTCATCGGAAGCAGAATGTCCCAGGGCTGCATCACCGTCCACGGTGATATCGGTATGCATGCCGGAGCAGAAATGAGATGCGGCCGATTGGAAGTTTTTGGCAACGCCTCCGATTGGGTGGGAGCCGAAATGAAAGGCGGCCACATACATGTCCATGGTGATGCGGGTCACCTTGTCGGCGGCACCTATCGAGGAGGCAATCGGGGGATGACCGGTGGTGTCATTCTGATTGACGGCAATGCAAAAAACGAAGTCGGGTGTGTGATGCGTCGCGGCCTTATCGTTATTGGCGGGGACACCGGTGATTTCGTGGGCGCTGAAATGCTGGCTGGCAGTGTTTTCGTTTTCGGTGTTCCTGGGATCCGATCAGGAGCCGGCATGAAACGCGGTACTATCGCAGTCTTCGGCGAAGAGCCGGATGAGCCGAAGCGCCTTGTCGAGCTCCTGCCGACCTTTTTCTATGACTGCGAGTATCAGCCGCCTTTCATGAAGCTCTATCTGAACCAGCTCGCCGACTGGGGATTCAGTATACCGGGACAGGCCCGTTCTGGCAGTTTCCGCCGATACAGCGGGGACCTCGTGGAACTGGGGAAGGGCGAGATTCTGGTGTGGCAGGAGTAAACGCGTGGTGGGCTGCCGCGGAGAGCAGGCACATCAGTCTTCTCGCGCTATCAATGACAGGCGCCGCCGTCCTTCAGTGTCGTAAGGATTGTCCCATGTGTATTCAAGCAGATGCTGGT
This sequence comes from Planctomycetota bacterium, assembly GCA_030740295.1. Next base: position 9,360 of record JASLXP010000273.1, on the reverse strand, counting down.
CCTGTGCTTTCAAATCGCGGCCGTCAAGGAGCGCGCTCGTCACCATGAGTTTGATCATCTTGATCACCTTTCGGTCGTTCAGTTGTGTGAGCCTGTCTTCGCGAATGGCCCGTACTTTTCTTATGAACGATTGAAGAAACAGGACCTGCCTCTTTTGAAAGTCTTCCTGCTGAAGAGTACTCGTGACCGCTTTGAAGATTGTGTTGAAATCATCCAGGCCAGGCATCTCTTCCATTTCAACGGACGCTTCCTCGCCGGCCATTCGGCGGGAACGCAGACTCTCTCGCTGAGTGCCCAGCCGGAGGAGTTCCTGCATGTCGTCCTCACTTGAAACATTCCGGCACTCGACCCGCAGAGTAAAACGGTCGAATAGCGCTCCGAGCTCGTCTGTCGAAGGAACTTCATTCGTCGCGCCGAACAGAACCAGCAACGGCACGGGAATGGGCTTGCCTGCATCGTAAAACTTTCGTTCGTTCAGGATCGTCAGCAGGCTGTTGAGGATGGCGCTGTTGGCCTTGAATACTTCATCCAGAAAGGCAACCCTCGATTCCTGAAGCATCCCTGTGCTGTTTCGCGAGTAGATCTGATTCCTGGTGTACTCGCCGATCTTCACCGGCCCGAAAACTTCGCTTGGTTCGGTGAAAGGTGTCAGCAGGAATTCAAAATAGCCGCCAGTCTCGTCACGCTGAATGCCAAGGAGCTCGCAGAACTGAACGATGATGTCCGATTTTGCCGTGCCCGGCTCACCGACCAGCAGGAGCGGCTCACGAGCTGCCGAACAGAGGCACAGCAGGCGAATAATTTCGTCCTTACCGACGAAGAGCGCTCCCAACGCTTCTCTGAGGTTCTTGATGCGTTGGGCCGCCTGTTTCGTCTGTTCGAGGATTTCGGAAAGGTCAGGCATCAGAAACTTCAATCAGGAGCTCTTCCAGGTGGTGTGGCTTCGGGTTGCGGAGAAGCCCCGGGATTCTCCGGTGCAATTCGAGGGCTTCGACAAGGCTTTCCATGGCAGAGGTCCTCAGCGTTTGCTGCTCGGGAGGCATTCGGTGAAGCGCATCGAGAGACCATTGAAGCAGCGGCCGCAATGCACTGAAATCTTTACGCTCGGTGAGCAGCCTCAAGCTTGCCCATTCCAGGCTTGGTAATCTCTGCGGACCTGAACGGCGGAACAGAAACACCCTCAACCCACCTCCCGCGTGCGGATTATCCGCTATACGATCCAGGTAGATCAAACGTGTTAGCGGGCTCCGCTGGATGAGATCCCAGTGAGTATCGATCTGTTTTCTGGCATCCTGCTGCTGGAAGATCGGACTCAGCAAAAGGTGAATGAATAGAATGTCGGCCGCATCCTGGATTCCCCGGGCATCCATCAGTTCCATGCAAGCGATTTGGACATTGGGACTCGATTGAGAATTTTGAAAAGCTGCACAGACAAGAGCGGCCGCAGAGAACTCGCTCGGCTGAAGAGGATTCAAGCCGCTTTCCGACAGCAGAAAATTGCGGCACACAAATTCGGCCACCATACGATGCATTAAGACGATCAGGGGCTCACTGAGAATCTCGCCCTGAAGCCAGTGCAGGAGTTGTAGAGATGTGTCTTCGCCTTCACCAAATTCCGGAGCAGCAAGATCGCATAGGGCCTCTGTTTTTCCAGCCCTGATTTCTTCAAGGAATTGAACTAGAGGTTCACTCGAAAGTAGATTCACTTTTTCGAAAGGTTAGGGTGTGCGTGCTTCGGGTTACTGTGGAAGCGTGAAATCGCCCGTGATGTCCACCGATGCATACTCACCGAAGTGAGGCACTGACGGCGGCGAATACTTAACTTCAGTAGCCGGCATTGACGTAGTTCGGGTTGGCATCCGGGCCGTGCCCCAATCTTCCAAGACGGCACCTGAACTTATCCAGGGCATCGGCGTAATGCGGATCGTCGATAAAGTCAGTGTCTTCTGTCGGGTCTTTTTCCAGATCGAATAAAACTTCCGGCATGTCCGGGCCGTAGTAGTGGTACTTGAGATGGTCTCTTTTGATCATCAGGTTGGTCTGGCCGAATTGAGAGACGGTCTCGTTATTCCAGTCGGCGTTCTCGCCTTTCAGGAGCGGCGCGAGGCTTCGACTGTCAAGACCATCAGGAACGGGCAGACCGGCGAGGTCGGACAGCGTTGCGAAGAGATCGCACAGGTTGACGTTTTCGTCGACGACGCGGCCGCCATCGATTCCGTTTGGCCACCGGATGATCAGCGGGACCCGTGCGCTGCCTTCGTAGAATTTCTGTTTCTCCCAGATGCCATGCTCGCCCAGCATCTCGCCGTGGTCGGAGGTGTAAACGATGATCCAGTCATCGAGATTCTGACCGACGTGCTTCAGCAGATTCATCACCGTGCCGTAATGACCATCGATGGTCTCGATCATGCCGTAGTAGGCGGCTGTGGCCCGTCGGAGCTCACGCTCCGACGCGTCCACTCCCGGACGAACCTGGCGCTGGCTCAGGAACGGATGCCGCGAAACCTGCTGATTGAGGAACGGTTCGACCCGGTTCAGGTAGTAGCCGAACTTCTCATCGTCTGTCTGATACGGATAGTGAGGCTGCAGGAGGCTGACCTTCAGCATCAATGGCTTCCGATGCTGTTCCCGGTCGTAGTAAGGGCTGTTGAAGAACTCCCGGATGAACATCACGGCAGCGTCCGTAGCCTGCTGGTCTTTCACAACGGGTGGGCTCAGTCCGACTCCGGCCCTTTTCACTTCTTTGGACTCCGACCATTTGTATTCGCGGAAGGGCCGCTGATACCTTTTGAACTCCTCATCGTTCTTGCCCTCGATGAAGCCGGCACCCACGTGGATGTCTCCGGCCGGCCGCTGCGTCCATCCCTGCATCTGATCCACGCCACTATGGTGGAGCTTTCCGCAGGCCACCGTCTCGTAAGCGAACCTGGAAAAGTGCCGCGAGAATGTCAGATAGTTTGGAGGAAGATCGGTCCAGCCTTCGCTCCCGCAGGTCCTGGGCAGTTGACCGGACATCATACACTGGCGGCCGGGCACGCAAATGGGTGAAGGTGTGTAAGCGTTCCGAAAAACGACTCCGGTCCGGGCAAGTTCGTCCAGCACCGGCGTTCGGACAACTTCATCGCCGCCGAAGCCGGAGACATCAGCGCGGTGCTCGTCGCTCATCAGGAACAGAATGTTGGGTCGTCGTTGCATGATCATTTGTCTCTAGTTTCCACTCGGGCTCGGCTGAACTGCTCTACTGAAGGCTCTGGATCGCGTCCAGCACTTTGATTTTGAATGTGTCTGCGTCAAACCCTTCGAGTCCCTTGCGCTGGTTGATCTCTACCTTGGAGATGGCGTCTTCCAGGAGCTTTTCTGCTGCGACAATTGCGACCGTGGTCTTCGGAGTTCCTGTCCGTCCTTTCGCTACCTGGATGCGATTCCAGAGGGTTTGGTAGAGGTAGAAATCCTCTGCGCCTTCGCGGCAACGCTCGAAGCTGATGGTCGGGTAGATGCCTTTCAGGCCGTAACAGATCATAGCGTTGTCCGGCTCGCGGCCGTCGAGATCAAAATACTGATAACCATGCAGGATGTTCAGATGCCATTGCCAGCGAGCGGTGACGCCTTTGCGGTATTCGCTCCACTGATAGAGCCCAAAGCTGTAGCGCGAGCGTCCCTGATTATAGATATGGATCTCACGATTCAGCTTCTTCGCTTCGTCCATGACGGACTGGTCATGGTTGTTGAGCGAGTTGATGTCAAGGTTTTCAAAGAAGCGCTGATGCCAGAAAAGAAGATCCTCTTTGTCCTGAGGTCTCGCCCGGAAGTGAACGCTGTAACTGCCGCTGGTCCGCACGGTCTCTGGATACTTCGCGCTCGCCCTGGCCATCAGCTTCATAAATTCGAGCTCCCGCTCTGCCACCTCGCGCACCCGGGTCTCGTCACACATGGCGTAGAAAATGGTCGGCCAGTCGTTCTGACGGCCATGCTTGTGCACGGCCTCCCAGGCTTTGAGGAAGGCTTCCTCGTAAGGCATGCCTGATTCCTTTTCCACCTTGGCAGCCTCCTTCCCTTTCTGGTAACGGTAGTGGAGGCCCTTGAAGCGGAGCCCGCCATAACCATTGATGGCTCGGGTAAAGCCATGTTTCTTGAGCAGTGCGAAGAAACGATCCACCTCCCCGTAATTGATTTGCGGCTCGCCTTTATTCCACCCGGCGAGAGTCCAGCTCGGCCCGCCGCAGAGGCCGTTCATGCCGTGTTCTTTCAGCAGGACGAGCGTTTCTTCCAGGTGTTGCCATTGCTGATCTTTGTTGAGCAACCACGGGGGCATCAGCCCGAAGAAGCCCATGATGTAATCGGTATCACGATTGATGACGACCGGGCTGACTTTGAGGTTGAGCGGGATGCTGGCCAGCTTCGTCTTGTCTGAAGCAATGATGTCGAGGCTTGCAGAATAATCGCCCGCCGCGGCTGTCGCAGGAATGTTTGCCGTCACGATGAACTGGCGTGTCACATCCGCCGGGAGATCGAGTTGCCGCTGGTTTCTCAAAGTGTGCGGGCGAATGTGATATGCAATATTGCCGAAGCCACGGCTCGTGTTGTAACGGACAACCTGCGCTTTGGCGTCGAGCTTGCCAGGTCCTTTAAACGGCGAGAGCTCAATACTGCAGTCTTTGAAATCCCTCGTGGGACGAACCGCGATACAGAAAGGCTCAAACTCCCCTCGTGCGGCTATTCGAGTGACGGCGGTCTTTTCTGTCAATGCCGTGGGAAGAGAATCCGGAGTGACCGTTTCTTCTATGGTGACTGGCCAGACGATGAGGTCTCGTTTTCGCCATTCCGCTGGCGTTTCTGTCTGCGGATCAAGATTGGCGGCCTTGCGGCGGAACTCCGTGGCGAGGGCGTCCATCTGCCCTGCGAGCCACTTTGCTGACACGGCATCATCGACCTTGTGGATGGCAATACCTGAGAGCTTGCTTCCCCATGCTCTGTCCGCTTCGAAACGAAGTATGATCGAGCCGTTCTTTGCGGCCGCGTCGAAAGTGACCGGTTTGACCAGCTCGGATGCCATGTAGGTATCCCAGATGTCAACGCCCACTGGCTCGACATTTTCGAATCGATAAAGCGCGTGCGCTCCTCCGTGCTGTCGGATTTCCTGCCAGACCTGCTGGCCGTTGGCAAGGATGCTTCGCTTGGAGTGCCGGGCCTGTTCGCCGCCCCAGTAACCGCAGTTTTCGTAGATGACCATTACTTTGAACTTTCCGGGCCCGGTTTCCACGCGGAAGCTGTACCCGCTGGCCTCGCAGAAATCCTGGGTGAGCGGCGTGCCAAAAGTCGTATCCCGTGCAGCGCCCTGCCACGGGTTCTGATTCAACCATCCGAACTTTGTTTTGGCTTTGTAGCGTGTGAGATTAGAAATCGCGGTCCAGGCAAGCATGGTCGGCTGGCTGGGCGGCCCGAAGTCAAAGGCCCAGACTCCGGCCGGCCTGGCAATTTTCACAAAGCGGATATTGTCGATGATGACCCGACCCGTTTCGCCGCGCCCGCCGAAACCGAAATCCATACGAACGATGCTGTCCGAATCGATATTCCGTTTGATGTCGTTATTGCGGCTCCCGGCCTCGCCGCGATACAGGCCGTCGACCGAGATTGTCCATTGTGATTTGCCCGGAGGAAAGGATGTGCTCCCGTTATGCCTGTTCCAGTAACTGCTGCGGTTGTCCTTCCATGCCTGGTCGGCGATGAGGACACTTCCTCGAATGGGTCGTCCGTTGGGATTGAAAACATCAACGACCAGGGCATCGTGCGGCGACCAGTTCCGCCGGACCCGATTCCAGTACATGTATGCGGGGGAGTACCTGGCCTTGGGATCGAACACGATCTGCAGGGCCCGTTTCCCGCGGGTGACGCCTTCAGTCACGAGCGTTGGCTTGCCCGCATTGATGTCCCAATGCCGAAGCTCATCCTTGGTCTCGAAATCGTTGACCAGGACTGTCTGCTGCGCGAGCGAAGGAGCAATGAGGAGAGTGAACAGATACGGTGACATCGTTGATCATCCGAAGTGGAACTCTGGTGGGGGCGGATTGGCTTTGACGCTCCGCGACGGGAGAGCCAGCAGTGCCCTTTTAGCAGGTGAGCGAGTCAAGGTAAAGACGAAGTGCGAGAACTGCCGAATGCAGACAGCGCGGCTGAGTGTGAGAACGAAGGAGGCTGTGGACCGGCCAATGGATCTTAAAGGCTCGCGCAAAACAGGACGCGCGCGGCAAACGTGGGCAGATATATCAGGGCAATTCAACCGGCGTGCGATCTTTGCGCTTTACATGCACGCGAATCGCTCACTTGTAAGGCGAATGCAATCTTATTGCGCGACTTGAGTGTAGGAAAGTGCGCATGGGTCCGAGTCCTGTTTGGCAAATGTCAGTGCCAAGTTCCTTGAACTTAATTGGTTAAAAGTCAGGTGTGCAGAAGGCCCCCGAACTGGCATGAGTTTTGACTCTGAGTGCCAGGAACGTAGCACGGCGAGATCAGAAATCTTCCATTGCCATTTTATTTATCACCGGAGGTAGAGAGGTTATGTCACACTTTATTCCTCAGAAACTCGAACCGCTGAAGAGCCCCTGTAAGGGCAAGTTCAGCCTCGCGCGAGTGGCCAAGCACACAGTACTTTCCGGCACTGCCCTGGGACTGTTCGCCTTGTCCATGGGCGTTGTCGGCGCGGAGGAGGCAGCCGCGACAGAGTTGCCTGAAGTTCAGTATGCGATTGACAATCTATTCCTGTTTGGTTGTGCGGTCCTGGTGTTGTTCATGCAAGCCGGATTCGCCATGGTGGAGTCCGGTTTCAATTCGTCCAAGAACACCGTCAACATCCTGATGAAAAACCTGCTCGACCTGAGTATCGGGGCCCTGCTGTTCTGGGCCGTGGGTTTCAGCCTCATGTATCCGGGTGATGACTATGCGGGCAAGTTCTTCGGCTTTGCCGGATTCGGCGTTTCTGAAGCCGCTCCTACCCCGGGAGCAGGAACACTTCACCCACAGGTCGACTTTTTCTTCCAGGTCGTATTTGCCGCCACCGCTGCCACGATCGTATCAGGCGCAGTTGCCGGCCGTATGAAATTCAGCGCTTACCTGGTTTACAGTGTCGTGCTGACTGCCTTTGTGTATCCGATCAGTGGCATGTGGAAGTGGGGTGGCGGCTGGCTCAATGAAAAGGGCTTTTATGATTTTGCAGGATCACTTGTTGTGCACGCGGTCGGAGGCTTTGCGGGGCTCGCCGGCGCCATCGTCCTTGGCGCAAGGAAGGGCAAGTTTGTCGATGGGAAGCCCCGCCCGATGCCGGGCCACAACCTGCCACTCGCCGCACTCGGTGTGTTCATCCTCTGGGTAGGCTGGTATGGATTTAACCCCGGCAGTCAGCTCGCCTTCTCCGACGGTGCGAATACCAACGCCACCATGCTCATCGCAGTTAACACCACACTTGCAGCCGCCGCGGGCGTCGTGCTGGCCATGCTCGTTGGCTGGGTTAGATTCGGTAAGCCGGATCTGTCCATGTCACTCAACGGTGCACTAGCCGGCCTCGTCGGCATCACGGCCAACTGCGACTCCGTCACCAACGTAGAAGCCATCATCATTGGCGCTGTTGCCGGCGTCCTTGTGGTTGTCGGTATCCTGATGCTCGAAGCTCTCAAGATTGACGACCCGGTCGGCGCCTGGCCGGTCCATGGCCTCTGCGGTGTCTGGGGCGGCCTCGCCACGGGCATCTTCGGCGGCCATCCGATGGGTGCACAGATCCTTGGCTCGGTGGTCATCCCGATTTGGGCCTTCGTCACGATGTTCGTCCTTTTCTTCATTCTGAAGAGCATCGGAATGCTGCGTGTCTCACCTGAAGAAGAAGAAGGTGGACTCGACCTCAGCGAACACGGAATGCACGCCTACGAAGGCATAAAGTAAACGGCATACCCCCATGCCCTCGAGAACGGGTGGCCGGAGAAGTCCGGCCGCCTGTTCTAGTTTTAAATGGAGCCGATGCTGGTTGCGGAATGCTAGGCATTCGTCGGGGCTGGCTATCGCCTATTCTGCCGATGCCAAATTGGTAAGAGCCGAGTAACCAGCATCGAGTCCGAGACGCCCAGGACTTGGTGATGTCTTACTTCAGCACGATCTCTCTGACCGATACCCAACCAGCTCCCAATGCACTCACGTTAATTCTGAGAAACCTGAACGAGCCCTCGAGGTCATGCTTGTTGACGCGGCTCTTCTCCTCACTTTGTTCCTCGCCACTCTTGCGCCACGCCTTCCCATCCAGTGAGACCTCCACAACGTATTTGAACCAGGTGTTGTTCTGCCAGTGGATTGTGAGTTCTTTCGCATCATTCTCTTTCGGCAGTTCCAGCATCCACCACTGGGGTACCGTGCCGCCGTTCGCCGCCCAGCGGGTTCTCATGTTCCCGTCGAAGGCATTCTCTGCAAAGTTTCCTGTCTCGTGACTCGACGCTCGAATCTTCGCGCCCTTCAGCTTCAGTTCCGCAGGCTTCTTCGTCAGGTCAGCCCTCGGTTTACGTCTGCCCCAGCCTTTGGGCGGTGCGGTGGCATTCGGATCATATTTGGGATTAGGCTGCGGCATCGTCGCATTCATGCTCTTCTGCCATGTGCGAAGTTTGGCTCGGAGCTCTTGAGTTTTTTCCGGATTCGTCTTGCTGAGATCCTTGTGCTCTCCGAGATCATCTTTCAGATTAAAAAGTTCTACCTCGTCACTCTCATAGAACTCGATCAGCTTCCAATCACCGGATCGGATGGATGCGCCGGGTCGCCAGTTCGAGCCGTGATAGTGAGGATAGTGCCAGTAAAGGTCCCGTTGTGGGAGAGCGTCTCCCTTGAGGACGGGAACGAGACTTTTGCCGTCCACGTGCCTGTCCGGCGTCGATGGCAGCCCCGCCAGATCGAGCATCGTTGGGAAGAAATCCATGCTGACGGCCGGTTCGTCCGTGACGCTACCAGGCCGTGTCACGCCGGGAGCGCGGATTATCATCGGTTCTCGGACGCCGCCTTCATAGAGCCAGCCTTTGCCGGCACGCAGGGGCAGATTGCTGGTTGGGCCTGCTGATCGCAGCGTACAGAGCCCGCCGTTGTCAGAGAAGAAAATAACCACGGTATTCTCGGCCAGTCTCAAATCCTCGAGCGATTTGAGGATTGCACCAACACTGTCATCCACTGCGGCGACCATGGACGCGTAAGCTGCATTGTCCTGACGCATCCTGGAGGTACCCGAGAACCGTTCGTTTCTTGGTGCTGGAGCATCCTTGCCCTTGTACAGCTCTTCCGCTTTGGTCTTGTAGTGCTCTACCCGTTTCCTGTAAGGCTGAATCGGCGTGTGGACGTTGT
>JASLXP010000272.1 GCA_030740295.1 Planctomycetota bacterium | reverse complement strand
ATGTGGTCCGGTTTTCGCCGGATTCCTCATTGCTCGCGTCCGGGAGTGGCAAGTGGATTAACCGCCCCGCAGAGGCAAAGCTGTGGGACGCCGAAAGCGGGGAACAGATCTCTGAGATCGCCGGCCACAAGGGTTCGCTCGAGTGGCTCGACTTTTCGCACAGCGGTGAGCTCATTGCCACTGCGAGCTCGGACGGTACGGCACGCATCTGGGATATCACGAATCCCTCGATCCCGGAGGAAGTCGTTACCCTCATCGGTCATCGCGACCGTGTGACCACTGTCGCCTTCTCGCCGGATGGTCTTTCGATCGCCACTGGGTCGGCGGATAAGACCGTGCGTCTGTGGGATGTGTTCACCGGCCAGGAACTCCTCATGCTGACCGGCCATCACGAATGGGTGAATTGTCTCTCCTTCGATCCCAAAGGCCGAATGCTGGCGAGCGTCAGTTGGGACGGCGACATCAAGCTCTGGCACGCCGCGACCAACTCGCAGGTCGCCTGGACTTACGCAGACGAAGCCCACCACCTGGCAATCGAAAATGAACCGAACGAAGAAAGCATACCCATGGCGTCTGAGCTGGCCGAGCTTGCCGTGAGACTGGTGCCGGACGATGACAACCTGAAACAGATCCGCGCGGTCACATCCCTGCGTGCGGGCCGCGCATCGGAAGCGATCATCGAGCTTGAAATGCCCGGTGATCCTGAAACCGAAACAGACTGCATCTACAAGCTGTTCCTCGCCATGGCCTACCATCTCACAGACAATCGGGATCCGGCGATACGCTGTTACAACCAGGTGGAGCGTTGGATGAAGGTGAATAAGACCAAACAGCCGCTTCTGTATCGGGTGCAAAGAGAGGCGGAAGCAAAGCTGGGTGTTTGAGGGTCGTAGCCACGGGCTGCCCGCCTGTGGTCTGAGTGAGTCCACGACCGAATGCTAGTGGGTCAAGACGGAAGAGCTGTTGCGGATTTAAGAAAAGGGAGTCCTCTTGTTCAGGGGCGAAGCCCCGGTCGTTTGCCCAGCCCAACGGGCTGGGATCAGAGAAGGATTGCCAAACAGGGGCAACGCCCCGTCCATTTGCAGCATGTCAGTCGGGCAAATGATCGGGGCGTTGCCCCTTTTGTTGTCCTTCATTACTTCCCAGCCCGCCGGGCTGGGCTAGGCAAACCGGCGGGGCTTTGCCCCTGAAATCCGTAAAGACACCCCCGTCTTGACCTACTAAATAGTTATAGTTAGCGGTCAGGTAAAGGCTGAAGCTCCGTCATTCTCTTCGTCTTTCTCTCTGTCCAGAAGCAATCTGAGATTAAGACGAAGAGAAAGACGATGAGAAAGACAGAGCCTGTCTCACGTCTGCCTTGGTCTACGATGTTGACCAGCCCCTCATCCATAGCGCCTCCCCTTCCACTGGCCTTCAGAACGCCGCCAGTGCCGCCATGCGGAATCAAGAGTCATGCACGTGTAAAGAAATCCTGTGAACGGCAGCGTCATGCAGTAGAGGATCGGCAGGCGATACCATCGTGTCATTGGAGTAAAGGACCAGGCCATCAACACAGACGCAGCGAGTGATGGAAGCCCCACCTTCAAGGCCAGTTCAACGCTCGACCCAAGCATCCAGACCCCTGCCACGAGGCAGGCCAGGGGGCCGACATAAAGCACCAGCATTCCGATAAACGTGACCAGCAGCAGCAGAAAGGAGTGCCGCAATTGAGTGAAGGCGGTTCGGGCGACCATATCCCAAATTTCTTTGAGCGATTCGTAAGGACGCGTGCTCACGATCCCTCGAGTGAGCCCGAGCCAGATTCGTTCTGTCTCACCACCACTTTTAATCAGTCGCCCCATCGCGACATCGTCGATGACACGATCGTGGATTCGCTCAAGGCCACCGGCTGCCTCAAGTGCTTTTTTCCGTACGAGCATGCAGCCACCGGCCGCTGCCGCGGTTTTCCGGCGCGGATCATTCACCCACCGGAAGGGAAATAGTTTGGCGAAGAAGTAAACGAAAGGAGGGATGAGCAAGCGTTCCCAGAAACTCTCAACGTTAAGAAGCACCATCAGAGAAACGAGATCTCGATCGTCGGCCAAGATCTTGTTCACCAGATTTCTGAGAGATTCCGCTGGATGTGAAATGTCGGCATCGGTGAAGAGCAACAGCTCAGGACCTGCGTCGCCCGATTCACCAGATGCCACCCCCTGCTGCATGGCCCAGAGCTTGCCTGTCCAGCCGTCGGGCAACTGATCGGAATCAATGAGATGGAACCGAGACGTTCCGCCGCATTCATCTGCGATTCGGTCGGCAGTTTCTGCCGTGCCGTCTTCGCTGTGATCGTTTACCAGCACGACTTCGTAATCGCCGGGGTAATCCTGCCTTAGAATGCCAGGCAAAGTGTGAGGCAGAATGTCTGCCTCATTTCGCGCGGGGATGATGACCCGAACGTGCGGCCAGTTGTCGGAGCCTTCAGTCTCTCTTGGGGTGAGCCCGGAATTGGAGGAATCCAGATGGATGTCAGTTCGCCAGAAGCCGCCGCGAAAAAAGAAGAGATAGATCCATCCAAGACACGACAGGCAAGCAGCAGCCAGGATGAGCAGGTAGAGGTGGCTGGGGAGCCAGGTTGGCAGCTCAGAGAAGTCCATGCTGGATGGTTCTACTACAGCTCTTCTGGATTGGCCGTCTGGAATTTTCGCTAGGCATCCAGACAATGGCCCGGTCAGACAGACATGAGCCCACCAGATCCAGGAGTCCAGACATGGCCAGGAAAATCGATTTCTATTACCACCGAAAAAACTGAACGAGCTGCACTCGTGCGCAAGAGTTTCTTGCGACTAAAGACGTGAAGCAGCCGGAACTCACTGACGCCCGTAAGGTCCGCATCGGCCAGGAGGACGTGGACCAGGTCTTATCGGAGGCCAATAAAATCCATGTGGCCAAGGGCAAAAAGGCCCTCACCTTCGACACGAAAAAAGATCCGCCGGAAAGAGCAGAACTGCTCAAGCATGTACTGGGCCCAAGTGGCAATCTGCGGGCGCCGGCAATCAGGGCAGGAAAGACGCTTCTGGTTGGCTTCAACCTTGAAGCTTATGCCGATGTTTTCGGTGGGTGACGGCGTGCGGCAATGTCGAGTCTGTTTTTCTGAGCGAATGCAGACCAGATACTTGTTCAGGCGTGTCTAAAAGCTGGCGTTTCCCAAACATGTTGCTCAGAATTCGTCTTTAATTCTGAGCAAGCAGGCAGGTCTGGATTCAAAACACGTTTTCAGGAATGGAGAACCCTGTTTCCTCAGTTAAGATTCCAGGCCGTGGCAAACGCCCCAAACCCGGCGTATTTCCTTTAAGCTTTAACCGAGATGCGATGCGACCTCTAATTCACTGCCTTTTCCTTACAGCAACAGTCAACGCCATCTTCCTCGCTCCAGCCGCCGGTGAAGACCGGAGCCTGGAAGAGCTGAAAAAAGAAACCATTACCCCAACCAGTCGTGACAATGGGTTCCTGAAGGTTGCTTTTGCATTCCTTGCTTCCTACAAGCCGAGAGTGCCTAACCCGTTCGCAGATGAGCCCGAGGATCTGCCGCCGCTGAACAAACAGATACCCGAGAAGGTCAAGGGAATCTCTGGTGAGGATGTTGTCATCGAAGGCTTCATGTACCCTCTTAAACTCGTCAAAGGCAAGACGGACATCTTCCTCTTGCTGCGAAATCAGTCCGCCTGCTGCTACGGCAAGTTTCCCATGCTGAACGAGTGGGTCTATGTCACCAAGGAGGGCGGCGTTGAGTACGTCCCTGACGTGCCGACAAAGGTCTACGGAAAACTCGACGTCGGTGACAAGAAGGTTGGCAAGAGCAAGGTGACCAGCATCTACCGCATGGTCTGCACCGGTATTAAAACGGATGGCTCCAAGCCAAAGCCGCTGAAGAAGTAAGCATTGAATGGTGATGGGTGAATGGTGAATCTTCTCATTGTCTTGCCACTGCCGGGCTCTTCCATCATTCCATTCTGCACACATGCTTGTCGAAGCCTCTGACCTCAACATGACTTTCGAAGAGGGCATCGAGGCCCTGAAGGGGATCGAGCTTTCGATTCGAGAGGGTGAATTCGTCTCTATCGTTGGAGCTTCAGGTTGCGGCAAAACGACGCTGCTCAGAATCCTTGCCGGATTGCAGCAAGGCTACGCGGGCGAGGTCTCGCTTTCGGGGATGCCGCCGCTGGACGCACGGCAATCTCAGCATGATCTGTCGTTCGTCTTTCAGGAGGCCAACCTTCTTCCCTGGCGTCATGTTCTGGGCAACGTCATGTTGCCCCTCGAACTGCGGCAAGACTCGCGGGCAGTGTCCGAGATCCATGACCTGCTGGAGCTGGTTGGCCTTCACGATTTCGCACATGCCTTTCCAAGGCAGCTTTCAGGCGGCATGAAGATGCGTGCTTCACTGGCTCGGGCTCTTGTGACGCGGCCCGACCTGCTGCTGATGGATGAGCCCTTTGGCGCGCTCGATGAGCTCACAAGACAGCGGCTGAATGAAGAGCTCCTCGGCCTTTGGGAACGTGATAAGTGGACGTGCCTGTTCGTGACTCACAACGTCTTCGAGGCAGTCTTCATGAGCGAGCGCGTGATCGTGATGAAGCCCCGACCGGGATCGATTGCGACTGAAATTGAGGTCCCACTCGAATACCCGCGACGTCCTGAGCTGCGAGCTGAACCCGAATTCGCACGTGTGGTCGGAGAGGTCAGCGCAGCACTCCGGGAGCATGGAGAATGAAGGATGTCCGCCTGATCGCACTTCTTGCTCCTGTAACTCTGCTCGGCGTTGTCATCCTGATATGGCATCTCGTTACGGTCGTTTTCTCAATCCAGCCATTTCTGTTGCCGGGCCCCAGTGCAGTTTCAAGTGCGGCCAGGAATCATTCCGACGAGCTCCTTCGCGCAACATTAATCACCGCGGCCGGTGCGCTTGGCGGGTTCGCCATCAGCTTTCTTCTCGGTTCGGTCATCGCATTCCTCTTTTCCCAATCACGTATCATTCAGTACAGCTTTTACCCTTACGCGATCTTTCTTCAGACCGTTCCCATCGTTGCCATTGCGCCGCTCATCGTCATCTGGTGCGGGACGGGCTTTCAGAGCGTGGTCATCGTCGCCATGATCATCAGCCTCTTCCCAATCATCACGAACGGCACCGCCGGCCTTACCAGTATCAGCCAGCAACAGGCAGACCTGTTCAGCCTTTACAACGCATCTCGCTGGCAGGTACTGTGGAAGCTGCGCCTGCCAAATTCCGTCCCCAACCTTGTCACCGGAGCTAAGATCTCCAGCGGGTTGTCCGTCATCGGCGCCATCATCGGAGAATTCTTCGTCGGCTACAGCACAAAAAACTTCGGTCTCGGATATCTGATCCTGATGACCTCCGGCCAGCTCAAGACGCCATACCTTTTCGCGACCATTATCTGCTCCACATTGCTCGGAGTAGCTATCTTTCTGCTCATCAATCTTATCGGGGATCTGATTCTGAAACGGTGGCAAGAGTAGAGGAAGTGAATGGTGGGGTTGGAGAAGTGAATGGTGAGTGGTGAATAGTGAATGGGTTGTAAGACGGTCTTCGGAACTCTCAGACCGGGCCCACAAGCCGGTCACTACAAGCCTGATTTCCTGAGTTGGGTTGCCATTGCAGGCGTGGAAGGCCCGTTTGTAGCGCAGGTCTCCAGACCTGCCAGAAGAAGCTTCAATGGGGCCACGCCTCTTCAGGCGTGGACGGGCGTATGCACTGGCCAAAAGAGAAGCGTTACGCCTATCTGCTTCAATGGGGCCACGCCTTTTCAGGCGTGGAAGGAGCAGCGGATAAATGTAATTTTCTGCAGCGGCGGCTGACCAGGAATGTTCAAAAGCTCATCCCTCCATGTCATCCAGGTCAGCGTGTGGCAGACTGCCCTTCACGTCGGGCAGGCCGGTAAGGAAGATAGCGTCATCCTGATGATGGTGGTACGCCTCGAAGATGAATTCGTTCCAGTAATGCCGTGAGGGGCCGAATTTCATGAGCTGATGAAGCTCCTGTTCGAAGTTGTCTATAGTGGCATGTATCAACGTCCGGCGCAGGTATGCGGTCCAATCGTCTGCGGTATAGTTGATGAGCACGTAAGGGGAAGTGAACGCGACGTAATAGCCAAAGTCGTCTTCGTATGGCGGGCAGAGGCGGGTGTAGAGCAATTCGCCGGGCCGTGCATCGTATCCGGTAGGTAGGAGGCATGGATATTGAGCATGGGTGAGCAGTTCCCGAAGAATGACTTTGCCCGCCTCCTTCCCGGTGACTTGATAGATGCCCATGCGCGTGTTGTGAAACAGTTGCACGACATTTCTCAGGGGAGATTCTGGAAAGAAGTCAGTGAGGCTCAGAAGGCATGTTCCCAGGGTCTCGTTGTCGGGCCCGAATTGGAGATCAAAGAAAGCCCATGTTGTGAAATGGCTGCTGGTGATGGGGCTGTGGGGCGGCCCTCCTGGAAGGTATTCCTCTTCGGCCTGAGCAACAATAGTTGCATATTCGTCAAGTTCGGGAAATTCGGTTCCAAGCTCTGAAAATACGGAGACGAAATTCTGTGCAGAGACGTATCCCGCATGGAGAGGGTCATATCCCCGCATTTCAAGCACATGTGGCGGCGGCACCTCTTTCTCAAAATCGATGTCAGAAGGCGGCGCGTATCCCCTGCGCGCGAACCGTTTATTCAATTTTCTGCTGATGGAGCCCATTATTCTTTTTTCCTCTCTGGAGGGGCAAAGAGACCGAGGCCAAAATGGCTGGCGTAGCCAAGTGCTATTGGTCCCTGTGGCTGGTTGAAGCTGAGCCTCAGCCCGTATGCGTGCGCGGCGGGCGGCTGTGGCTTACGTGTGTTTCTTGTCTTT
>JASLXP010000271.1 GCA_030740295.1 Planctomycetota bacterium | reverse complement strand
CAGAATGTATACGCATGCAAAGATGAGACTAATGGCCTGAACGACCGTTACGTCGCGTTTCGAGACGGAATCGACCAGTAATTGCCCTAGCCCGGGATACACGAACACCGTCTCCACAACGACGACGCCGAGGATTAGTTGTGCGAGTACCAGAGCGGCCACCGCTGCGATGGAACCCGACGCGTTGGGAAGCGTGTGGTACAGCACCACTCTATTTGGTGTTACGCCCTTGAGTTTCGCCATTCGGATGAAAGGCCTCTCCATCACGTCAAGCATCGCGGCACGCATCATCCTGGCCATATAGCCCGCCGAGACGGCCGATAGAGTCACTGCAGGCAGAAAGCAAATGTAGAGGAACCGAAAAAACCCCGTGTTGGGGCGCATGTCGGCCGAGCTCGGGAAGAGTGGCACGCTAACTGCGAGGAAGAGCACCAGGACATATGCGATGAGGAACTGCGGGGACGAAAGAAAGACAAGAGACAGCGTGTTTGTGATGCGATCAACCAGCCCGCCAGGTTTCAGAACAGAGAAGATTGCCGCGACGAAAGCACTCGGCAAGGCTATCAGCGCGGCATAGAACGCCAAGTACAATGTATTCAGCAATCGTGTTCCGATCAGGTCTGAAATTGCCCGCCCGGAGGTAAGCGAATTGCCGAAATCGCCTTGCAAAGCCGCACCTACCCAGTAGAGGTAGCGCAGGACCGGTGGTTGATCGAGGCCAAGTTCCCTTCGCAGTACGGCAATGGTCTGCTCATCCGGGTTCTGGCCCACCAATATTTCGGCCGCGTCGCCGGGCAAGAACTGTACTGCTGCGAAAATAACTATGGAAACCGACAGCAATGTCGTTATTCCCAGAAGCAGTCTAAGGCTCAGAATACGCGAAAGCTTTGCCAGCGAGACACGCGGAGGCGGGACATGTGCCAGTGATTCATCGACGACTGGGTTTACATGAGTCAATGTTTTTTCCCCCGCCGATCAGAAAGTAGCCAGCGTAAGGCAAGGGGAGCTTCGTCCGAAGGCGAAGCTCCCGTGGGCTGCCCCCAAGGTTTATACCACATCCTATGCTAGTCTTTTTGCCATCTGTTCTGAGGCCCGTATTGGCCGTAGCCCCTCAATAACTGCGCCCGTCAGGGCATCGTCATCAGCTCGGATCCGGGCCGCATAGCGCTGTGTCGCCCGTGCCTGGCCCAGCACATGGCAAGCACGGCGCTCAGAGACCCCGAGGTTCTCTCGAATATGCATGACGCAACGGCGACGGCGCTCGAGGCTCAGAAGTTTCCCGACGCGGCTTCCTTCAGAATGAGTTTGTCCAGCGTCAGATCTGCGACCGCTAGGCGCAGCCGGTTGTTCTCCCGCTCAAGCTCCTTCAGGCGCTTCGCCTGGTTGACCTTCAGCCCGCCGTACTCCTTGCGCCATCAATAATACGTCTGCTCCGTGATACCTGGAGATCGGCTGACCTGGCCCACCGTCTCGCCCTGGCTCAGCCGGACCTCCGCCTCGCGAAGCTTGCCGATGATCTGCTCAACCGGGCGGTCCCTCTTCGCCATCTTGCCCTGCTTCAAGCCAGCTCGATCCTAACATTCGAGCTGGACTAGTTTTCGGGGGGCAGACCACCCGTAACATCATGCAAACCACCAACGCTCGCACAGCCGGCCGTTGTCGCTGGTATTGTTCGAGCCAATGTGCGGCCCATGCGCCAGTTTGTTGGACGAGGCTCCGACATAATGGGTGAATGCCGGGATTATGGTCGGCCCCTCATCGCGGATGATGCGTTGGATTTCCGCATAGCGCTCCTTGCGCCCAGCGAAATCGAGCATGGAACGTGCTTCGACCAGCAGGGTGTTGAAGCGCTCGTGACTCCAAACCGTTTCGTTGTAGGGCGCGCCTTCCGCATAAACGGTTGTCAGCAACATATCCGCAGTGGGTCTGGCACGCCAGAAGCTGGCAACGAAAGGACGCTTGCGCCAGACATTCGCGAAGTAACCGTCGCGAGGTTCGCGTACCACCTCAACGTTAATGCCGGCCGGAGCGGCACTCTCACGGAAGAGGCTGCAGGCATCGATAGCACCAGGGTACAGTCCTTCAGCCGAATGCAATTTGACATTGACTGTCGACAGGCCGGCCTTGCGCAGATGGAATTTTGCCTTGTCGATATCGTATCCGAGATCCTCAAGCCCTTCAGCGTAGAAAGGATCAGTCTTGGCGATAGGCTGATGGTTCCCGACTTCGCCATAGCCACGCATGATACGTTCCACATGCGTTTTCTTGTCAAAGGCATGCTTGAACGCGAGCCGCACATCATTATTGTCGAACGGTGCGTCCGTGTTTCGCATCGGGAAGACCTGATGGCTACGGGTTACAACCGAAAAGATTTCGATATTGTCGCGCCGTGCCAGAAGATCAATTGTTTGTATGTCTGCGGGTACCACCACATCAACTTCGCCAGTAAGGAGCGCATTGGTGCGGGCCGTGGAGTCCGGAATGGACCTGTATCGGACCTCGTCGAAGAAGGCGCGATCCGTCTTGAAATAGTTGGGATTGCGCGTTCCTGACGCACGCACACCCGGTTCAAATTCTTGCAGCACGTAGGCGCCCGTCCCGATACCCGAGAGCACGTCGAGCTTTCCGCCGATGACAGGGCAAATCTGAAGTGAGTGGTTGGATAGATACCATGCGAAATCAGCGATACCGGATTTCAACGAGAAGATTATCATATCGCCGTCGATGCGGACGTCTTCGATTTGTTTAAGTAGCGCCTTGGCTCCGGATTTTGTTTTTTTGCCTCGATGATGATTGAACGACGCAATGACATCTTGCGGCGTCAGCGTCTTGCCATTGTGGAACTCCACGCCCTTTCGGATCTTGAAGGCCCACGTCTTCGCGTCTGGAGTAGCCTCCCAGCTTTCGGCCAGTTCTGGGACAAGGTCCCCATTGGCCGCTACTTCAGTGAGGTTGTTTCTCAAAGTACCATACGAAAGCGTGACCTTGAAAGATTGTCCTACAACCGCCGGGTCCAGCGTATCGGACGCCGACCCGCTGTCGAACGCCAACCGCAGAACGCCGCCCCTTTTCGGCTGCGCGAGCGCGATTGAGGGTAGAACCAGTCCACCGCCCAGCGCGATTGCTGCGCCGGCCCCGCCAAGGCGTAATACGTCACGCCGTTTTATAGTTCGTGAGCTTGTCATTTGATTTCTCCTCTGGATTAGTTGTCGTTTCCCGCAGCTGCCGAACTTGGCCTTAGTTCGCAGGGGCAAGATTGGTTTTAACCGATATTTCCCAGATAGCATTCGTATCGTAGCAAATCGTAGGCGAACCCGACCACCGATGGAAGGAATTTTGCTCTGCGGTCATTCGGCAGCCCCGATTTGATGATTTGGCCGT
>JASLXP010000270.1 GCA_030740295.1 Planctomycetota bacterium | reverse complement strand
CGTGCAGGTTTATGAAGCCTGTAATGGAAAGGAAAGGGCGCAGAAGATTGTCGAAGAATTTGCGGTACGGAATAATTTCGCCCTCGCCGAGGCCGAGATCTCAGTCACTATGTTCCTGAAGACGATGATGTCGAGGGGATTGATTGCCATGAAATTTGAGGAGTAGATTTACAGTGTCCGAAGACCAGCAGACCACATCCTCGCTCCTTGCAGAATCGGCGCACTCCTCCGAGCGGCTGCGACCGCTGCCGTTTGGCCGTGCGGTGGAGATTGCCTGGAACAGCATGATGGTGCGTCTCGGCCGCTCACTACTGGTGACCAGTGGGATTGTGCTCGCGCTGGCTTTCCTTTCCTACATCCTGTTCACGGACAGTCTGGGACGCAGCGTTTTTGCCAATGGCTCGGACGAACTGGTGGATGCGCTGCAGAAAGAGGGCATTGTTGAGGCCCTCGATGATGAGGATGCCCGCATCGAGACCTGGTGGATGGTCGGCATCGCTTTGCTGGTGAGTTTTGTAGGCATTCTGAACGCCATGGTTCTGAGCGTAACGGAGCGCTATCGCGAGATCGGCACCATGAAATGTCTGGGGGCCCTCGACTATCTCGTGGTAGAGCTCTTCCTCCTGGAAAGCGCGTTTCAGGGCGTGTTGGGCACTCTTCTGGGGATTGCGACCGGACTGGGCCTGGTGCTCATTGAGGGCTCGGCCTCCTATGGATCTGAGGCGTGGTCGCTGATACCAGGAGCGGAGTTTGGAAAGATAGGGGGTGTCTGCTTTCTGGTTGGACTGGCACTCACGGTTTCCGGCGCACTCTATCCCGCATGGCGTGCGGCGAAGATGGAGCCCGTCGAAGCGCTGAGATCGGAGGCATAATCACAGATGAGAAACAGCAGCTCATGACCACCGATTCAAAGACTACGGCTGTCGTCGATAAAGAGACGCTGCTCTCCGTGCACGTCGTTCGAGCGGTTGGAGTGAAGAAGGTCTATGAACTTGGCGATGAAACAGTGCACGCGCTACGTGGAGTGAGGCTTTCGGTGAATCGAGGTGAATATGTCTCCATCATGGGCCCGAGCGGCTCGGGAAAATCAACGCTCTTCAACATGATTGGCGGACTCGACAAGCCCGACGAAGGCAGGGTCTTCATCGACGAAGTTGATATCGCCGCGCTTGATTCGTTCGAGCTCGCATGGCTGCGGTGTCACAAGATTGGGTACATTGCGCAGACCTTCAATCTGATCCCTGTTGCCAGCGCGCTGGAAAATGTCATGCATCCGATGCTGTTCGCCGGCATGCCCCAGGCGGACGCGCAGGAGAAGGGAGTGGAATTGCTCAAGAGGGTTGGACTTGGCGAACGAGTCTTTCATCGGCCGGTCGAGCTCTCTGGCGGGCAGCAACAGCGGGTCGCGATTGCGCGCTCACTGGCAAACGATCCGGCCATTATCCTGGCTGACGAGCCGACCGGAAACCTCGACCTCAAGACCGGCGAAGAGATCATTCACATGCTGGAAAGTCTCAAGGATGATCTTCACGTCACCGTCATCAGCGCGACGCACGATTACAAGATGCTGGCGGCATCTGACCGCGTGATCTATCTCAGCGACGGCCAGATCCAATCGATCAAGAAGCGAGACGAGCTGGATATCGACGTTGGCGGCATCATGGAGTGACTTTGCGCCTCCGGAATCTGAATCCTTCATCGCTGTTGTCTTGGCCTTCCAGTGCACCGCCATCGTCGGCCTGGTTAGCGCCGACACTGTAGAGGACGTATCCGCTGTCCTCTTTCTTATAGAAGAATGAGTTTCCTGAAAACGGGTCCTTTGGCAGTTCCTGGATGCGTTGGGGTACGAGTTCTTCGAGCTTTTCGGGCAGGCGATCCTTCTGAAGTCTGAAGCGCTCGATTGCCAGTAAGAGTTGGACCATTCTGTACCTTGCTTTGTGAAGGAAATCCTGGTTTGCCGCACTCACTGCGGCCGGCAGGAGCATGGCCGAAATCAAGCGGAGTTTGCTCATCTGGGAAACTGTTGCTTCGAGCTGGGCGAAACGAGCGATGCGCTGTTCTTCAGGCAGGTCAAAAGCCTGGACGACGTCATTGAGGTCGTCCAGGTATTCTTTGAAATCATGTTTGAAGACCGCCGCGGGAATAAGCAGTGGGGCCTTGCCGACTCCGAGCATCTCAACATCTTCCGTTTTGCCATTAAGCACTTGTTGGAAGACATCCGCACCCATCACCCGTTCTCCGATGAATGCCCTGCGCATGCCGTCCTGAGATTCTCCGTTCGAGAATGCCTCCTCCAGGGCCTGGAGCTGGGCGTCTTCGAATCCGGCATGATGCAGGCATGCATGAAGGGATCTGCAGGTGATGGCGTAACACGCGAACCGCACCAGTTGAGAAATGAGGACCGGCTCTTTCTGCTGAGAGCGCGATGCCTTGAGGAGAGCGATCAGGGCTCTGACTGCCTTTTCTCTATCCCCCTGAGCCGCGTGCATCAGAGAGACGTATCCGAGCAGCCGGCATGCCTGGCGGGCTTTCGCAGCATGTGGCAGCTTTGTGAGGAGGCCCTGCGATAAGTCAACGGGATAGACGCAATCCTTTATTTCTGCGGCCTGGAGCAGCAGTGCGAGGGCCTTTTCGTCAGCCCTGGCAATGGTCTGCAAGACAGCCAGGTCGTTCTTACCGAGCGGTTGACTGGGATCCTGATAGAGATCCACCGAGTTTTCGAACTCGGAAAATTTAATCTCTCTGAACGCCTGTCCGTAGATCGTCGCTGCATTCTCGCCATCGAGCGAATCGGAATACCACTGACTGAGCTCGATACTCGAGGATGGCAGGCCCTGTTCCTTTAATGCGTCCAGCCGATTTCGAATAGAGCTGCTCTGGATAGATGAGAAAGTGAAGTACCCAGCGAGAACAGTGCAAAGGAAGGCAAGAATGGCACCAAGGATAATTACCTTGCCTGATAGAGGCGCCCGGGTAGTTTCTTCAGGATTCGGCTCTCTTTCAGAAATCGTATCGGATGGCTCTTTCATATGGCCACTGAGGTCGGGGGTGGGTGAGTTCGAGGAGCAAACATACCAGAAACACCAGAGGTGAAGCTACGGTAATTGTGTGCGCTACCGCGGCTGTTAGAGTTGAAATACCAAAGATGCAGGGCCATCCCACGGCAAATGAAGAGATTACTCAAAAATGAGGGGTATGAAGAAAGAAGACGAAGATTCCAGTGGCGCGACCAGGATTGAGATCGACGGGCGCCTCTACGAAAAGCTGAGGGCGAAGGCCAGAGAACTCGGATACTCATCCACAGATGAATTCATCATTCGGGTGCTGGAAGAAGTCGTTGGGGAGGTTGGCTCTGAGCCGGCGGGCAGCCAGGAAGCAGAGGAGGCCGTGCGAAAGCGGCTGAGGAGTTTGGGATATCTTGGATAGTCTGTTCGCCGCCTTCTAGAGATCCGGAGGCTTGCACTGCGTGACGACGGGCGCCGCCAGCCTGTGTCCCCGGACATAAAAGGCGCAGGAAATACCTGCGCTTCTGTTCATGTTACATCTGCGCGACCTTTGAATCACGAGCCTGCATTTGCGGCAGCTTTTGCCAGGCTGGATTTGATGCGGGCCGCTTTCTTCCGATGGATGAGGTTTTTCTGTGCGGCCCGGTCGAGCTTGCCGGAAGTTTCTCTGATCTGCTCTGCGAGCCCTTCGCTGTTTTCTTCGATGGCGGCTTTGGCCTTCTTGATCTCTGTCCGAAGGGCTGAACGTGCGGCGCGATTCTTTTCGCGCTTGGCTTCGTTCTTTCTCAGAGTCTTGTGTTTTGAGCGTCCTTGAGGCATTTGATTCTCCTTCTTTAGATGAATTTCTGTCAGGCGGCATCGCCGCTCAAAGATTCGACCTTTTGAGCTACGTCCCTGAAGCTGATGTCTACCATCATGATGCGTTTGAAGGCTTCGAGGGCCTTTGCGCGATCTCCCTGGGATTCATAGCAAAGACCGAGGTTGTAAATGATGTCTTTACCTTCGTTGGTCGAGCCCGAAGACTCTTCGAGGGCCTTGTCATAAAAATCGACGGCCATGTCGAATATTTTCTTGCCCATGAAACACTCGCCCAGCATCCGGTTTGAATCGCGGCGAACTTTGGGATCGAACGCGGATTGCTGAAACTGCCCGATGGCCCCGTCAAGATCCCCTTCACGGGTGAGGGCGTAACCGAGTTTGTATTTCAGCCCCATGTCAGTCGGATTGTTCTCAACCAGGTTTTGAAGTAGCCCGAGCTCCAGTTCCTGCAGGGCCTTGTTTTCGTGATCCAGTTGGACCTTGAGCTTCTGGTCGTTCGGGTCTTTCTCGAGCTGAGCTGCCAGTTTGCTGATGTTGTCCTTCTTTTCCTGGATATCCAGGTCGGCGAGCAGACGGTCTACCTGCTTGTTTCTGGAGTCGATATCCTTGACCTGGAGATAGGTGTTTCGGGAGTTCTGGAGCTGTCCGGCCCTAGTGTATGAATCGGCGAGCTGCATCAGAATTTTGACGTTCTTTGGATCCTTTTCGAGGTCGGCTTTTACTCGCTCGATCTTCCGGGCCATCTCATCTTCCGTGCGAACGATATGCTGCTCCTGTTCGAGCTCGACGCTCTTCCCCTCATCTTTGAGCATCTGCCGGTAAGCACCTTCTTTGCCGGCCTGTTCCCAGTTGCCCTCTTTCATGGTCTTGAGCGCGGCAAGGTCTTTGACCGCTTTACCGGCTTCTTCGTCCTGGGGCTTCTTGTTGAGGATGAGTTGAAAACAATCGGATGCCTGGTCGATACTGCCGGCATCCTGATAGAGGCGTGCGAGGCGGCGGATGGATTCGACGTCATCGGGATACATGGATTTGACGTCTTCGTACACCAGGATAGCAGTCTTGGTGTAGCCGCTCTGCTCGGAGCTGCGGGCGAGCTTTGCCAGCATGGGGCGCGAATCGGGATCGTTCTTGAGAAACCTTTCGCAGGCAATCATGCGTTTTTCAGAATTGCCGATGGTCGAGCCCACCACTGCCCCCAAGCTCTTGAAGTAGGCCAAAGTGGCGACCACACTGTTCCGTCCGCCGTCCTCCTGCATTTTTCTGCGTTCGACGTTTCTTAGTTCTTTGCGGGCCTGGGTGTTTTCCGGTTGCACGATCAGCAACTGCTGGAACAGCTCAATCGCATAATCATGGTTGCCTCTTTCAGAGGCTTGCATGGCGCGGTCGAATAGTTTATTGGCATCCATTGAACGGGAGTCCAGAAAACAGGGGAAGGCGGCGCACAAATGCGCCGCCGTAGGGAAACAGAAGGGCTTGTTCAAACCCTTTGTTTAACAAGGAAATAGCTTACCAAAAGCCAGTCGGGGATGTCAAGATCCGGGCTTCCAGTTCACACTCCCGTCTGTGAAAAGGGTGGAAGGATACAAACTTCGATTTCCCTTACCACCTCGGGGCTGCACGGCCAGATTTATCTTGCAGATTCCAGCTTACGGGCGATCTTTTCGATCTCGTAGCCCTGAATCATGTCGCCCGTTTTTACGTCGTCAAAACCCTCGAGCTTGATACCGCACTCGAAGCCTTCACGGATCTCGCGGACATCATCTTTCAAGTGTCTCAACGACTGCATCCGGCCATCAAAAATGATAATGCCGTCACGGATCAGGCGAACTCGATTGTTCCTCAGCATAGTGCCCTGCCGCATGATACAACCGGCGATCGTGCCGATTCTGGAAACGCTGAAAAGCTGACGCACTTCGGCGGTGGCCACGATATTCTCCCTCTCTTCCGGGTCGAGCATGCCTTCAAGTGCGGCGCGGATATCTTCCCTGAAGCGGTAGATAACCTGGTAGGTATCTACAGAGATGCCCTTCCCATCCGCAAGCGAACGGGCCCTGTCATCAGCAACCACATGAAAACCGATTACCAGCGCGTCGGAAGCATCGGCAAGGATGATATCGGATTCATTGATCCCGCCGACGGCTGAGCGGATGATGCGGGTCTTGACCTCTTCAGTGGAGAAATCCTGGATGGCTTTGGTAAGGACTTCGAGCGAGCCCTGGACGTCTGCCTTTACGATGAAACGGATCTCTTTGGATGATCCTGCTGCACTAAGATGCGCACTCAAGGTCTCCAGGGTCACGTGCTCACGCTTGACTTGAGATTTTTCTTTCCTGTCCAGCTCACGCTGCTCGGCAATGTCGCGTGCGGTCTGAAGATCCTTGACGGCGAAGACCTGGCTGCTGGCATCCGGCACTTCAGAGAAACCAATAACCTTTACTGGCGTGGACGGGCCTGCCTTCTCGAGCGGCCGGTCTTTGTCATCAAAGATGGCGCGGACCCGTGCATAAGTGTTGCCGGCGATAAGGTAGTCGCCCCGTTCAAGAGTGCCGTCCTGGATAAGGACGGTTACTTCAATACCACGTCCTTCTGACCGAAGGGCCTCGATGACCGTACCGTTGGCGCCCTTGCCAGGGTTGGCCTTGAGCTCGAGGATTTCAGCTTGAAGCAGGAGCATCTCGAACAGATCATTGACACCCTCACCAGTGATGGCGGAGGTGCGGACGACGATGGTGTCCCCACCCCATTCTTCCGGAAGCAGGTCCAGTCCGGCAAGCTGCTGCAGGGCCTGGTCAGGCTTGGCATGTGGAAGATCTATTTTATTCAGGGCAACCACAATGGAGACCCCTGCCTCACGTGCGTGGTCGATGGCTTCCTGGGTCTGCGGCATGACGCCGTCATCCGCGGCAATCACAAGAACGACGATATCCGTTACGTTCGCACCGCGGGCACGCATGGCACTGAAAGCCTCGTGGCCCGGTGTATCCAGGAAGGCGATCTTGCTGTCCCCATGATCGACGGTGTACGCGCCGATGTGCTGGGTGATTCCTCCACTCTCACCTGCTGCCACGTCCGCTTTGCGTATACGGTCGAGGAGCGATGTCTTGCCATGATCCACGTGACCGAGGAACGCGACTACGGGAGCGCGGAGGATGAGATCTTCTTCTTTGTCTTCCTGGGTCACCTCAGCGATGACCTGATCTTCCAGCTTTTCAGGCTCCGTTGTTTTGATCTCGATCTCGAATTTCTCGGCAATCTCGAGAATGACCTCTTCGCTGAGCGCGTCGTTAATGCTGGTCATGAAACCCTTCTCTCTCAGCAGGAAACCAATGATGTCGTTCTGCTTGATGCCAAGCTGAGTAGAGAGGGATCGGACGGTTACGGGAAGCTCTACCTCAAAGGACTGGCCTTTCTCTGGGCCGGTCGGACGCAACACCCTTGTTCTGCTTCTGCGTTGATGCCTCGGGCGTTGCGGCCGGCGCCGGCGTTGCCCTGTGGTGTAGAGAGCCGGATCCATGCCACTGGTTCGAACGCCCTGCTGCGCCTGTTTGTCCGCGCCGGCGATGGGCTGGCGAGTGTGTGGCGACATTGTGGTGGGGCCTGTGGGCTGCTGTGGCTCGTGCGGGGTTCGGGTCACCACGCGCGGAGCTTCTCTTTTCTTTTCCTCAACCGGGACGCGTTTGATTTCTACTGGTTTGGGCTTGGGTGGCGCGGGAGGAGGCGGGGCAACCACTTTCTTTGGCTTTTCCGGTTCCGGTTTCGCTTCCGGGGCAGACAGCTCTGCCTTCAATCGACTGACGACCTCATCGTCGATCGAACTCATATGGGACTTGACGTTCAGCCCTTCATCTTTACAGCGCTCGACGAGCACTTTACTTGGTACGCCCAGTTCTCGGGCGAGTTTATAAATTTGCATGGTTACATCCCCCTGCAGGGGTCTCCTTTTAATGTTAAGTCATTTACATTGCTCCGATACAACTACCTGGATTACACATTGCACACGACGGTCTGACGCGGCGTTCTTTCTAGCTTGCAAGGCTAGCGGCCTTATGCGGGTGTCCCTCCCCCTTGTGCGTCATGGTTAGCTTCTGAATCGTGAGTCTCATTTTCTGATGGGGCAGCGCCCTGTTCCGGCGCGAGCTCGGATGAAGCGTCCGCAGTCACCGGCCCTGTCGGCGCAGGTTCCGAGACGGTCTCGGAAGAAGGTTCACTCTCGGCTGAAGATGGCTCGGTCTGTTCTGCCGGGGCTTCTTCTGATGCCGGGGCTTCGGCCTCGGGCTGAGCAGCCGATGCTGGTTCGGAGGAGGCATCATCGGCGGTTTCTTCTGAAGGGGTCTCTACAGCAGATTCTTCGGCAGCCGGTTCATCTTCTGAGGGTACATGCGCGGCTGGTTCTTCTGAGGCTGGTTCTTCTGCGGCCGCTTGCTCTTCAGATGCTACCGATTCATCGGCAGCATCTGAAGTCTGAGACGGAGCTTCGGCAACGGCTGGTTCTTCGGCCGGCGGTTCTTCTGTTGACGCTTCAGCAGCGGGCACTTGTGCTTCCGCTTCAGCAGCGGGCTCTTCGGCCGGCGGCTCTTCAGAGGCAGGCTCTTCAGAGGCAGGCTCTTCAGACGCTGCTTCTGCGGCGGCTTCAGGTGACGGCTCTTCTGCTGCCTGAGTCTCTTCCGCGGGCGCGCCTTCGCTTGCTTCGGCCGGCTCGTCATCGGGTGCTGCATCTTCTGCTGGTGTCTCTCCGGCGGCTGCGGCAGCGGCTGCAGCAGCTTCCTCCGCCTGTTTCGCCTCTTCTGCGAGCTTGGCTTCCTCACGCTTCACTCGGATGAGAAGGACGGCCTTGTCCTGAAGCTCTTCGACGTTCTCTTCAGTGATGCCTTCGAGGCCGACCAGCAGTTCCGTTTCGCTGTCTGCAAATTCGTGGAGGGTATAGACGCCGCTGTCTACAAGCTTGGCGGCAAGGCGTTCGTCGATGCCTTCGATCTTGGCAAAATCTTCCTTTGCAGTGTCCTTCGATTTTTCAAACTCATCGGTCGTGTGAATGTCGATATCCCAACCGACGAGCTTTGAGGCCAGGCGAACGTTCTGTCCCTTCTTGCCGATACCAAGGGCCAGTTGGTCTTCACCGACGATGACCACGGCGCGCTCACGTTGGGAATCCATATGAATGTGGCTGATCTCAGCCGGCCTCAGTGCGTTGGCGATGAACATCTCGAGGGAATCACTCCAGCGGACGATGTCGATCTTTTCTCCGCCAAGTTCGTCCACGATGTTTTTGATTCGGGTGCCCCGGACGCCCACGCACGCACCAACGCAATCGACCTTTGAGTCGATCGAGAAAACGCCAATCTTGCTGCGCGCTCCAGGCTCGCGCGCAAGGGCCTTAATCTCGATGGTATGATCGTTAATCTCCGGCACTTCGAGCTCGAAGAGACGGCGGATAAGATCCGGGTGAGTTCTGGTCAAAAGAATACGGACCTTCGGGCCGACTTTGCGGACGTCAAGGACGAGCGCACGGACACGTTCACCGGGGCGATAGTTTTCTCCCGGCACCTGCTCGCGGCGGGGGAGGAAGCCCTCAGTCTTGCCCAGGTTGACGATAACGCTCGGGCCCTCGTAACGCTGAATCACGCCGCTCACAATCTCGCCCATTCGTTTTTCAAAGTCGCCAAAGACAACATCCCTCTCTGCCTCGCGAATGCGCTGAATGATGATTTGCTTCGCGGTCTGAGCGGAGATGCGGCCAAGGTCGAGGACGTCCTGCAATTCGCCGTCATCATAGACATTGATCTGGCCGGATTCGCGCTCGATGGTGACGGTGATTTCTGGCCGGTTGCCAATCTGCTTACGGGCCGCTGACAGCATAGCCGCCTCAAGTGCTTCGAAGATGATGTTCTTATCGACATCCTTATCCCGATGGATGCTGTCGACAAGTCTCAAT
>JASLXP010000269.1 GCA_030740295.1 Planctomycetota bacterium | reverse complement strand
CTGTCGTTTCTTGCGATTCGTGAATTCGAGGTGCGCAACGCCAAAACCCATGAGATCGCAATGAGGGTGAAGCCGAAGCTGCGGCTGAAGCATACTTTTGACCTGCAGCCTGACGGCACCCTCGCACCTGAAGGCGCGAAGGGCAAAGAGACGATCTACAAACACGACCTCTCTTACGAAGACATCCATGAGATCGAGCTTACGGGCCTGCGAGAGGAGGGCACCTATTACCTGGCGCTGCCGGGGATGGGACGTTCATTTGAATTCCGGATCGGCCGGAACGTTTACGAAGAAGCCTACCGCACATGCATTCGCGGCGTCTTTCACCAGCGCTGCGGAATGGAAATGAAAGAGCCCTATACCAGGCATTATCATCCTGCCTGCCACCGGAACATGACCGAGCTGACGAGCCTCGTCCACGGCAGCGAACGCAACGCCTGGCAGATGCTCCCGAAGAGCGTTATCGATGAGACCAAACACGATCTCTTTGGCGGCCACCACGATGCCGGCGATTTCAATCCGCGTTCGCACCTCGATGTGGCCCAGTGGCTGTTCATGGCCTGGGAAATGAAGCCGGAAAACTACGCGGACGGCCAGAACAACATCCCCGAAAGCGGCAACGGCATCCCGGACATTCTGGATGAAGCGCGGTGGGCCCTTGACCTTTGGGTCCGGCTGCAGGATACGGACGGTGGGGTCCGCAACGGTACTGAGTCGGATGGGGATCCGGACATGATCACTTCGCCGGAGATCGACTTTAAGCGAGATTTCGCTTTCGCCAAGGACGCGCCCGGCTCCCTCGACTTCGCGGCCTCGGCAGCACAGGCCGCCGTCATCTGGAAAGCCCTGAAGAAAACGGAAGATGCCGGGATGTTCCTCAAACGGGCAAAGGATGCCTATTCCTGGGCCAAGTCCAACAAAGCAGCAAAGCATCCGGATGCCCTGGCCCTGGCAGCCATTCAGCTCTACCGCGCGACCGGCGAGCCGTCTTTCCTGGCAGACTTCCATGAGCATTCGGTTTTTCGCGGGAATGCGAATGCAGAGCTCTACGTGTGGCAAAAATACGACCAGCAGTTCGCTTCGTTTTACTATGCCTTCTGCAAGCGTCCTGTGGATGCTAAGTTCAAGGACCGAATCCTCAATTCCTACAAAGCCCGGATGAGGCTATGGATCCGAATGGCATCGACAACGGGCTATCGATACATGCGCAGCCCCTACGCGCCGAATACGTGGGGCACGGGCGCATACCCGGGCTGGCTGTATACACCCATGCAGGCATACACGCTGCTGAAGGATCCGCAGTACCTCAAATGGATTCAATTGACCTGCGATTTCAGCCTTGGCTGCCATCCGATGAACACGGTCTTCACGACGGGGCTCGGGCAGCGGTCGATTTCAGGCCCTCTCCATTCCTACGCCCGCTATTCACCTGACGGCCCGATGCCGGGCATCCAGTGCGAAGGCCCCTCGCCTCAAACAGGGGGCAAACCGGCCGGCGGAAGCATGACCAGTTGGATCGCCGCCGGCCTCTTTCCGAACGGCCCATGGCCACAGCTCCACACATACACCGACGTCGAAATGGCACCGGGAATGAACGAAGGAGTCGTGCCCACTATGACAAAGACAGCTATCGCCTATGGCTTTCTGATCGACAGGTGAAGAATCGCTCAATTCAGGTCCAAGAAACATCACTCATTACTCATTACGTATTGCGGTCAGAACGGGAGTTTTCGAATGCAGAAAATGAAAGTCGCAACCATATCCACCAGGAACTACATCGGTGAGACGGATCGCAGCATCCGGGATCTCGCGCGCTGGTCCAGAAAAGCCGCGGAGAAGCATGTGGATCTGATCGTTTTTCCGGAGCTGGGTATTAACGGTTATGTCCATAATCACGTGTCCTGGGACCTGGCCGAAGAGATACCGGGCCCGACAACGGACAGGATTGTTCGTATCGCCGAGGAGGTGGGGGCTGTCATCTGCTTTGGCATGCTCGAGCGGGATGCGGATGTCGCCTACAACACGCAGGTTCTGGTGAATGGTGATGGCATTCTGGGCAAGCAGCGGAAGATCCACATGCCGCACGTGGAGTATCTCTACTGGCGAAGCGGTTTCGAGATTGACGCCTTCGATATCGGGAAGGCCCGGGTCGGCATCATGATCTGTTATGACTCACTTTTCACCGAGCTGGCCCGGTCCCTCTATTTCAAGGGGGCAGAGCTCCTCATCATGCCCTTCGCGTACAATACTTCGATACCGCGCAGCCGATTTCCGGAGGAAGATATCACCGCGCTCTGTTACCGGACAACGAGCTACTCCAATGGCTGTTACGGCATCGTCTGCAACAACGCCGGCACTCGCAAAAAGAACATATGGGAACCGAATGGAAACAAATTTCCCGGCTGGGCAGGGGTCTTCGGCCCGGATGGTAATGTCGTCTCCTTCACTCGTCAGCGAGGTAACGGCGAGGCGATGGCTGTGGCTGAACTGGACCCGGAAGAGATTGCCAAACGACGGCGGAACTCGTGCTTTGTACCCCGCTGCCTGAAACCGGAAATCTATTACCACATTGACGATTCGGATCAGACCGCCAAGGCATGACGATATCAGTGTTCGATATTCTGATGAAAGTGTCGTAGCGGCGTTTGCTTCTGTTCGTCGAAAGGCACCATCAGACGTTCGTCAAAATGAAGACAATATGGTGTACTGCCTTTGCCGAAATGCCGGACGAGTCGTGCGGCGCGGCCAGTGTCCGGCAGAGGCTCGAAGTGATACAGTCTTCGCCTTGGTTTTCGCCCCTTCCCTTCAATCTCTTTTCGTTATTCACATCCTCTCGTGTACCCCATGAATCAACTCCATCGACTCTTATTCGCCGTCTGTGCCCTTACGCTTGCCCTCTGCCCAGCCCTGAAGGCCGAGGCAAAACACGATGTCAGCAAGCTTGTTCTCGACTCCGCCAAGAGGGCATACAACGATAAGCAATACGGCTATGCCGCGGCGCGGTTTCGGGAGTTCCTGGCGCGGTTCGCAACCAACCCTCAGGCTCTCCACGCCAAATTCGGTCTGTCGCTGACGCTCATCGATTCCAGAGGCTCGTCTGACGAGGAGCTCAAAACCGCGGTCGCGCAGCTCACGGAGGTCGTCGCTGCTAAGGACTTCCTGGAACGGCAGCATGCGCTCTATTACCTCGCGCTCGGAAATCGCCGCCTTGGAGAATCTGCGATGTTCAAAGCGAAATCGAAGCAGACCCCCGCCACGGATCTGCTGACCGCGGCCATCAAAAGCTTCGAGACCGCCTCCAGGCATTTCTCCGCGGCTGCCGAAGCCTTCAGCGCAGGAGCACCGGCCCCGCTGGATGGCGAAGATCTACCATCCGTCTGGGAATGGGTGGCGCGAGCCAGAAGCGAACAGGCGGAGATGCTCCTTCGTGCAGGCAAACACAAGGATGTGATCACCGTCGCCGAGGCATTTCTCGCGCTGAATTGGGCTGCTCGCAGCAGTTACCTGGACCTGGTGCGTTACCATCTCGGGTTCTCGTCATTCAAGTTAGGCACCTACGAAAAGGCGAAGGAATCCCTTGATAGAGTTCCGATGCCGGAAGATCCCCTTTCGCAGACACATGCTGAGCATGGCCGCTACCTGCTCGGCCGGGCGCGGCATCTCACTAATGACAGCGAGGGCGCCTTCGAGGCATACGACATGGTTCTGGCTCGCTACCAGAAAGCGAAAGCCGCGGCCGAGGCCGCCCTGAAAAAACCGGATGACTTCAAAGAAAAGCCCGACGAAAAGGCCCGGCTCGAGTCGCTCGTAAAGATGCCGCCGGAGCATGTCGAGCGCTCGCGCTACTACAAGGGCGCGCTCTACTTCGAGCTGGACAAGCACGACGACGCGTTCAAGGCATTCACCGACTTCGCCAAGGCCCATCCGAAATCCGCTCTGCTGGCAGACGCCCAACTGCGGCAGGGCATCAGTCTCTGGCATCTTGGCCGTTTCAAGGAAAGCATGGATGCGGTGACACCGTTGATTCAAAGTGCGCCTGAGATGGCCGACGAAGCCCAGCTCTGGCTTGGCCGGGCGCAGGTTTCGATCGGCGAAGCTGCAAAGCCGGAGGAACAGCCCAAAGCGTATCAGGCGGCCATGGATCACTTCCGCAAGGCGATCGAAATTCTCAAGCCCAAGAGCGCCACCGATGCTGCCATCAAGAAGCGCCTGTCCGAAGTCATGATCCATCTGGCCGACACCCAGATGCTGACCAAGAACTTCAAGGACGCCGGCGCCAACTACCTCGATATTCTCAATCTGGGCGCCGATGCCCGCGGCGAAGAGCTGCTTTACCGGCAGGCGACCGCGCTCCACCTCGCGGGCGAGCATAAAGAGTCGGACAAGCTGTGCGCAAAGTTTGTTCAGACCTATCCGAAAAGCGAGCTGACCCCGCAGATACTCTTTCGCACCGCGGAGAACGCATACTTCATTGCAGCAGACCTCGAAAAAAATTTACCGCAGGAAGACGCCCAGCGCGGCCCAAAGATCCTGAAGGCATACGCGGAGGCGGGTGTTCGATATCAGAAGCTCGTGCATGGTTACCGGGAGTTTTCGCATCTCAACCTGGCGCGCCTTGGACTGGCCGCATCGCTTTACCGGCAGGAACGATTCCAGGAAGCCGATGCAGCGCTCACTCCGATTGCGCCGGAGGACTTCAAGGGCGATATCGCACAGGGCCTCCCACTCAGGGCTGATTGCCTTCTCCGCCAGGTCCCCGATTCCTGGGAAAAGGAAGCCGATGCAGCAAAGCGGGAAACCTATCTGGATGAAGCGATCAAGCTGCTGAAAGTTTTCCTCGGCAACAATCCCGATCACCCGCAGCGGCCCGAAGCCCTGATGAAGCTGGGAATGTGCTACCAACTCAAGGCCGAACCGATGGAGGCGGGGGACGTGCGCAAAGAAGTGCTGACCCTCGCCCAGGGCACGTATGTCGCACTGAATCAGAAATACCCGGACCATGCCCTCGCACCGCAAGCGGTTGTTGAATTTGCGAAGAGCCTCATCGCTGCCGGCGACCTGGACGGCGGGATCAGGGAACTCGCCAAATTCACGCAGCCGCCGCTGAATGCTTCGCCGATTGTCCCCTTCGCGGCGCTGCGGCAGGCCCAGGCCCTGCGCACGAAGGGCAAGGCTGAGGACGCGGTCGCCCTCCTTGATAAGACCCGCAAGCAGCATGAAGAGGCCCTGGTGAAATCCGGCCCGCCAAGGGACGCGTGGGCCGTGCACCTCCACTTCCAGCATGGCCTCGCGCTCAAAGACGCGGGCAAGTCGGCCGAGTCCAAAACTGTGATGGAAGATTTTCTGAAGCGTTACCCCGCCCGACCGGAAGCCCCTGAAGCGGGCCTGCGCATCGGCCAGGCCATGACCCTTGATGCCGGCAAACTCCTTGCTACTGCCGAGGCCGCGCTCGAGAAAACAGACCTGACTCCGGACGCGCGCACACAGGCCCAGACCCAGAAACAATCCGGGCTTCTCAGCTTTGGTAGCTGCAGCCGATACTTCACCAATCTGCTGGCCCTGAAGGCGAAGCAGCGTGACTCAGCCGCCTGGCCGAGAGTTCATTACGAGCTCGCGTGGTGCTACCGCCCGGCCGCCATGCAGCAGATGGCAAACGCTCGACAGCGATTGGCTTGGAAAGCGGTGGAGGAAGCGAAAGACGGAAGCGTCCCGCCAGACGTGCCGATGAATGCAGTGCCCATCGTCCCCGCAGAAACGCTGATGATGGATCAATACAAGATCATCATTGCGACCTGGGCCGACTCACTCATCGCATCGGACGCGAGGTATGAACTGGCCGATCACCACGCAATGCGCGGCCGCTATGACGAAGCCATACCTTTGCTGACCGCAGCTCGCACCAAGCCTGTCCGCGAATCGCTCAAGGAAAAGGTCACTTTCCTGCTCGGCTCCTGCCTCTTTGAGAGAAAGCAGGACAAGGAATCGATTCCACTCTTCGAATCGGTGATCGCAAACGTGAGCAGTCCCCTGGCCCCCCATGCAGCGTTTCGGAGCGGGGAAGCTCACTTGCGACTCAACGAAAACGACAAGGCCGCGGCCAAATTCCAACTGTTCATCGACCAGCCCGCTTTTCAGAATGTTGCCGGACTGTCTGACCGCGCCCTGCTCCGGCTCGCCTTTGCCCAGGCTGAGCAGGGAAAGCATGCCGACAGCGAAAAGACTTCAGCTCTACTGATTTCTCGTTTCCCGAAGAGCCCGTTTCTGATCGAAGCCCAATTCATGCAGGGCCGGGCATTGCAGGCACAGAAAAAATACGACGCGGCTATTAAGGCCTACCAGATAGTGATCGACGCCACAGACAACGAGTTTGCCGCAAAGGCTCAATTTCAGATCGGAACCAGTAACATGGAGGCGAAACTCTTTGACGCGGCCGTCAAGAATTTCTTGAACGTGGTCTACAGCTACGCCTATCCCGAATGGAGTGCGGCCGCCCTCTGCCAGGCCGCCGACGCCTCAATCCAGCAGAAGAAAACCAAGGAAGCCAAAGATTATCTGAATCGGGTCCTGACCGAGTTTTCGAAGACTCCCCATGCCGAGTTGGCAAAAGCGCAGTTGGCGAAATTGCTGAAGTAAGGCTCTATGATTCTTCTCAGGCTGCGCTGAGAAGAATGGGCCCTTCGGGCAGCAGGCCTGAGTCACAGCCTGCATGGGCTCAGTTTGTAGTCGGCGAGTTATCGCCGTTCGGGGCGACGAAGTCGCCCAAAGCGCCATGACTGGCGCACTACAAACGAGTTCTCTCAAATCGAGAATTTTTTTTAGGTTTAAGTCCCCTTAGCGCCTATGAATCCCAAACACCTGATACCTGTCGCAATTGCTATTGGTGCAGCGGCCCTCGCCGTTGGCATCTTCATTGGGAGATCGACTGCGCCGGGGCCTGCCGGACCTAACAAGCCAACTGAACAGAAACCGGCCGAGTCGCCGCCTCTTGTCCGATCCAATTTTGGCAAGAGACTCGCGAGAATACAGCCCAAGAATCCGGTTCGACCAGTTCCATCCGCTCCGCTGGCGGCTGAAAAACGAACGAACGTTCTGGCCGAACGAATTCCGCATTTCTCTCTTGCCCCGGTCGTGGTAGAGCGGAATCAGGCGAACCGTGTCGAGCCCATCAGAATTCCTGTCCCGAACCCCGTCGCGCTGGCAGACACATATCCTGCCTCCTCAAATCTGGCGGACGGTGAGCAGACACAGATCGATTTCCAGGTGCAGCCACCCAGCGAAACGCCATCTCGCCCGGTGCGGCTCCCAACCCCTGCAGGGCATGCAAAACCAGCCGGGGAAAACGGCGAAATCCTTCGGCTGCGCAGACCCGTCCGAGAGCGTGCCGAACAGGGCCAGTCATTCGATTTTCCCACCGCAGAGGTCAGGATTGTACCTGGGGCAGAGACGGCCAAAAAGCTTGCCGCGTTCTCAGCAAAAGAGTGGTCATCAGACCGCGCTCTGTCGCCCGTCAAGATTAGCGGGACACCGAGGGACCGGCCTGCGCCTGGCTCCTTCACCGGCGTGCCACCTGCAGATCGGAGGGAGAGCCCTGAATCGCCATCGAGTATCCCGGAACTGGACCTCCTCGCCAAAGACCAGCCAGCACCCACACAGGAAGTCCTTCCGGATGTAACATTGAAAGATCAATTCGCTTCCGTTCGCTTTCCCGCTCCCCGGCCAATGAAGCAGATGCCATCTTTGGACCCGAAACATCTGGACGAGGCCGTAAGCGATTCCTCTCTCGGCAGAGAGTCTTTCGCCATGAAGGCTGACGACCCGATCACAAGGTCGGGCAAGGGCATCTCCAAAACCAGGTATCCCGATCAGTCATCACGCAAACTGACGGCGTCCCCGCTGCCGCCCGCACAGCAGACAGAGCCATTGCCTGAATTGAAAGTGCTCACCAACTGGCCCCGGCTCTCGACCCACGAAACAGATGTCCAGCACGCAGATGTTCACTACCCCTTGCCCGGCCACCATCCACCTCTGAAACTCAAGGCATTCGAAGGGCCAGCCGAAAGCCCGCGGCGGCCACAAATGCCCGTGCCGCCGAAGCAGAAGTTGGACTGACGCGCCGCTGCCGGTGCCTCTTCCGCGTCCTCCTGGACGCCCATTACATGGCAGTTGCCGAAAACGATCTGGCTGCTGCCGTTCGGCGCGCTGGAGTTGCCGATACCGGAATCTTTACGCGGATGTTCGTCAACCACTGCTCCCAGGGATGATTGGGTGTGGATGCGGGGGATGCAGTTAATATCATGGGCGTCCCCATCCCCGCCGCTAGAGCGCCTCGCTTCTCTCATCGAGACATCCACCTTTGTTTTTCGCTCGGGTATACCTCTCCTTCTTTCTGGTCACTGGTCTTCCTCTCTTCGCCGAAGATGCAGAGAAGCAGGAGAACGCGGTGGAAGTGCTTTCAATCGGCGGAACTGAATACACCGTCGGCAGTGAGGCTCAGCACGGGGAATACAATCTCGAATTCAAGCTGGAAACTGGCAGCAAACCTGCCGACCTCATCTTCGGTTACCAGGATGCGTCACGTTTCTACAGGCTGTCCGTCGCCGAGGGCCAGGCCACCCTGACCCGCACCCTCGCCGGTCTGCAGCAACAGCTCGCACAAGCCACCGTTTCGGAATTCACCAGTCTGACCATCCGCCGCAGACGGCTCCGCCTGTCCATTCTGTTCGGTGAAGATGCACTACTCGCGACCGGCGATGGAGCCCTCCACGAAGGCAAGATCGCGATTGCGATTTCTGATGAGCACCGAAAGCTGCTGAAGTTTCGGTATCAGCCTGTCACAGACATTTACTTCGCAGACGACTTTATGCGGGCTCAGGCAGAGGACACCGTCTGGAAGACTGTTTCGGGTGACTGGAAGATAACTTCAACCATCGACAAACATCTTCAGTCGACATTTTTCAAGGAGGACAATTTTTCGCGAAGTTCCAATCCCTTCATATTTGAAGGTGACGCTAAGGAAGACCTGGCCCTGTCCGTTGTCGGGCGCAGCTTCTGGGACGAATATGATTTCAAATTTTCGATACGAGGAAGCGGCGGTTGTGCCTTCTTTATCCAGGATGCTTCCCATTACTACGGCCTTGAATGGAAGATCGAGTCCGTATTTCCAGTCGCATCCGAGCTGCGTCTGTTTTGTCGAGATGCCGAGCTCATAAGCGAGCTGGCCACGGCCAAACTGCCTGGCAAACTCAATCAGTGGTATGGCGTCGAGGTCTACGCAGGGACGGAGAGGATTCGCGTGCAGATTGACGGCCGCAAATACATTGATGTGCCCCATACCCGATACTCGAAAGGTAAAGCAGGACTGTTTGTAGCCAAAGGCGGCCACGCTCAATTCGATGACGTGCTGATAAAGACACCGACAGCCTGGGATCTGGCCTACTCTGAAACCCTTCTCCGTGGAAAGAAGATTCCTGTCACTGGTACGAGTGGCACTGAAAAGACAAAAGGCGCCACATGGCAGGTAATCAAGAAGCCAGATGGCGCCGCATTACAGGTGCGGGGCGAAGATGCTGCTTCGGTCTACTGGCTGGGCCACAGCGAATGGCGGGCTAACTGTTTCAGCACGACGGTTGAAACGAAGCCTGAAAATATGTCCGCCGGAATAATGTTTGACTGGCGCGATGCGAAAACTTTCATGCTCGCGGTCAAGAGGAACGAGTTGGTCGAACTGATTCAAATAAAAGATGGACAGTTCAAGACACTCAATTCGGCACGACTGTCGACTCATAGAGAACACGGGCATCCATCAGTACTGACCCTCGACCTTGCCGACCGAACTCTCGCCAGGTTCTATGTTGACGGCAATCTGGAACTGCGGACGCAACTCCCTCTTAACGTCAAAGGGGGCGCCGGCCTGTTCGCCACAGGACCACGAATCAACGCCACCTTTGGAGGCAACCGATGGCATGAAACTATTTCGGAGAACATCGAGATTCTCGAAGACAATGAGATATTCAATAAGGACGTTTACATGCTCGATTGGTCTGCTCCAAGAGGTGCATGGGTCGAGGATAAGAAACAGAACGGAACACGGACGTTCTGGCACAAAGGTGATTTTTACGGCCGAGTTCATCTTGAAATCCCGGTGAACAGTGCATCCAAGGAGGGTGAAAAGCCCAAGATATCCAGAACGCTGCTTTACCTCCGTGCAGAGACGACATCGTTTTTTTGGGGCGGTCACCTGC
This sequence comes from Planctomycetota bacterium, assembly GCA_030740295.1. The sequence continues at coordinate 2,273 of JASLXP010000269.1, read as the reverse complement.
TATTCCTTGAATCCTCCGATGGCAAAGCAAGACTGGGTGGGCGTGAGTCTGGCCAAATTGTGAAAGACGTATTCTTTTCGCCCAGTGCTGACGAACCGTTAAAGGTTGAATGCGATGGCCAGTACATCGTTTGCAGTTATCAGGGCAAAGATCTGATGACATGGCGCTTAAAGAGCAGGCCGGCAGGAACTCGATTGGGAATTGCGTTCACGGGTGAGCCCTCTTTTGAGAAGATGAGGATCGAGCGTGGCCACGTAATTGACAATTTATTCAAATCCGCTCCCACCGACTGGAACGTCGTTGGCCGTTGGGAAGTCACTAATAAATTCGCGTGCGACCCTCGTTGGTCGTATCTTGCCGCCGAAAGTGATGGCCTTGCCGCGGCGTGGCACAAGAATTCTTTCGAGGGAGATATCACGCTCGAATACTACACCGGCATGCGATACCGAAAAGAGGTGAACTGGAGCCCATACTATCCCCGGCCGGGCGACATGAACGCGGTCATCTGCGGCGACGGAAAAAATGTTTTCAGCGGCTACACATTCGTATTGGCCGGATGGCACACTACGACCACCCGTATATTCAAAAACGGAAAAGTTGTTGCCGAAACAGAAAATGTTGGAGTCCCAAGTACCAGATTTCAATACCCGCCTTTGCCGACCCTTCACAGGCGATGGTTCTATGTAAAAATTCGAAAGAAGGGGAACAAGCTTTATTACTATCTGGACAACAAGCTCATCCTCTCATGGGAAGATCCAAATCCCCTCAAACAGGGCAAGGTGGGCCTCTGGACGCAAAACAACAGCATCATGGTGGCTCGCGTCAAAACCCAGTACGAAAGAACTCTCCGCAGCAAAGTCGATCCCGAGCTGACGGCAACAGGAAGTAAGGAACTGCGCATGCACGCAGCCTCAAAGAGCCATCCCGGGCTTTATTCAGACTTCGCTAACGGTTCAGGAGGATGGGCAAATCCAAGTGGCGACCAGGGAGCGGCCATTGCGGTTGTTCCCAGAAACGGACGCAATCAGTGCCTGGAGATGACGAACATTAATGCCGGCGGCGACTTCGCCGTCTCGGCTCCGGCATCAGGAATCAATCTCGCGCTCGGAGCCCGGCTGGAGTTCGAATATCGAATTCCACCGGACGTTAAAACCAATCTCTACCTGCAATTGAGCGGGGCCGTATCACCGTTTGAATCGGCTGACAGAATCGCGGGAAAGCAGTGGCACTTTGTGCAACTGACCGGTTCTGGAGATTCGAATGAGAACCTGAAGTCGTTAGGTCACATTCGTGACGTGCAGGCCGATGGCAAATGGAGGCACGCTGAATTCGACCTCTATGCCTCTTTGAAGAAACTCTATCCTTCCAGTTCGGAAATCAACATTGAGCAGTTGTGGTTTGGCAATCGGCACACGGGTTACATTCAGGCCGGGCTTGCGGGCAACCAGGCCGGGCTGCGATACTGGCTCGACAATTTCAAGATCTGGAGTGAGGGCGGCCAGGCTGGCGAGATCGAATTGACAGTCAATGGCTCTGATGGTGGAAAAAGCGCTGGCCTGGAATCTGTGGCCCATTGGTTCAGCAATCGTCCGGAATCTGTTGTTCAGGAAGGAACTAATAAAGTTCTGTTTAAAGCCGACGGAACTACTGATCCCGAGAAAAGGGCTGTCAAATTTGATTCTGGAAAGAATGGTTATTTCTACCTGAATATGGCAGGAAAACTGATGAATGGAAAAGAATTGCCAGTCACTTCTTTCCCACTCCGGATCGCAGCTCCTTCTTTTGTTGAAAGCATCGTTCCGAAGGCCCAGTCTGAGTGGGGTGGGCAGCCGATTCTGATCAAATCCAGTGGCAGGACCTTTCCTCAGACGGTGCAGATCACTGTTGCCGGCTCTGCCTATAGTTCTGCGCATCAGAACGTACAAGCAGATGCTGCCGCCAGGCAGATCCGATTTTCGCTGCCCTCCAACGGACATACGTTCGCGTCTGGACAGCGAATCCCATTCAAACTGAATTTTGGAGACGAAGTTATTGAATGGGAGTACGTATGGAGTTACCAGAAAGACAAAACCGTACCTACTTTGGTGAAGCTGGATCAGTTGCTTGTCGATGCGGATTTCGAGAATGATTTGGAGGGTTGGACAAGGTATGGCAAGCAACACGGCGCTTTACTAATTCGGGACCGGAACAATCCCGGGCAGGGCAATTACTCTTTAAAACTATTTAACGAACAGATAGGTGGCTCATTCGGAGTGACGATTAATGCCAGTGCA
>JASLXP010000268.1 GCA_030740295.1 Planctomycetota bacterium | reverse complement strand
AGAGCTTGGTGATGTCGTTCCATTGGTTTCCGCTGCCCACAAGATAGGCGTCTTCATTTGAACGGTTGTCCAGCCACCAGTGGATGACCGTCTGCATAGACTGCACAGCTTCGCGCAGATGCACGGCCCAGGCCGGACCGGGCTGGCCATTCAGGACGGAGAAATCATACGCCGGCCAGGGCCGAAGCCGAGACCATCCGAACCATGCCTGCACCTGTTCGTTGCCGGGGTCGTACTTTTCCGCGAGGGACAGTCCAACCCAGATCGGGTTGTTTTCATTATTTTCCCCGGGAAGTGCGAAGCGATTCTGGCTGAGCCGTGAGATGTAGCCGTCCCAGATGGCGCGGACCTGGGCCTGGGCAAACTCGTGCCCAATGCGTGCCGGATCGCCTTCGACGATCTCAACGTACGCGTCCGTGCCGTCGCCGTAGGCCAGTTCGAAGTCAGTATCGAGGATCAGGTCCAGCACCAGGCTGCCGCCGGCCGGGATGACGAGCCCCGGCGGTCCCAACGTGAGGTCAAGGGGCAGTGTCTTTCCTGCCTCCGGCCACTCAAACATTAGGTCCAGACTGAACGCTGCCCGGTCCGCGATCAGGGGATCATGGAGGCGCACGAGACCGGCAAACCGTTTCCGAGCCGGTTTGATCGGGGCATGCAAACGCAGAGCGTCCACAAACCGGTCCTTTGCGGTGGCCGCCAGGACAACGAACAGGTGGCGCAGGGCCCGGCGTTGAAACCGAGCCGGCTTAGTTGCTGATTGCCGGGGAGCGTAGAGGGCCTGCCCATCATCGGGATGGATCGCGCGCACCAGCGCGTTCGGGGCTCCCTTTACATCGTCAACCCTTACGGTCCCGGTAATGGTGTAGCGCGTGCCGCGCCGCTCGTCGCTGACCCCGGCCCGCACGTCGAAGAAGCTGATCTCCTTGCCGACACTGTTCCCCTTGAAGAAGACCCCCACGTGCCCCCGTTCCCGATCCGGGAGGGAGAGATGGTTTCGGCCGTTGGATAGCTCCTTTACACGCTCCTGCGGAGCCTTTTCAAAGAGGTAAGAGCCGTTGGCATCATCCAGCACGGCAATGACGTGGTTAATTCTGCGGGGCTCGTCAGAGCGAAAGACGGCGCGGATGTCGAAGGGCAACCCGCCATCACTGAAGCGCACGGCGGTCCGGTCGCTGCCGTCGACGAGGGCAAAACGGCGATGGAAGTTCATCACCACCTCTTCTACCGGCCATTGCCGGAACGTTGCGACGGCGCCGGCATCCAGCGCTGCCTTCACGACAGGAAGGCCGGCGGCTTCGTCCAGGTTCAGAGAGCGGCGTCTGGCGGACGTGTCGGCCGGCCAATCAGCAGGAGTCGTCGCCCGGAGCTCAGCGAAACGCCCAGTCTTGACCAGCTCGATTTCCTCTGCTGAAAGAGGGCGGCCGAATGTGATAAGATCGTCAAAGACATACTCGGCGACTGCGGGCCACATGTTCCCTGCGCGCGGAGGTCGGGACCCGAGTGCGATGGCTGTCGGCGTCACGAGGTCCCATTCGATGTCACCGTCGAACCCGTACACCGCTTCGCCATCCAGGTACAGTGAATATCCACGGCGGTCGGACCACGTAGCCGCCACATGGTGCCAAGTATCCTTCTTCCACAAAGGGATGAGTTTCTGCCCGTATGTCCCGAACCGGCTCAACCCGCCGGCGCGGGCCGATCCCCCGAAGACTGAATCGAAGAAGCTTTTGCGCCGCGTCATCGAGAAAAATGACGGATAGACCGCCTTGGAACCGATCCCGATGACGCAAGGGCCGCTCAGGTTGGCCCCGGTAAGGAGATCTTCATTGGCGGCTTCCCACGGGGAAAGCACCCAGAACGCCAGGGTTCCCTGCCGTGAGTAAAGGTTACCGAGAGCGTTGTATGTAAGAACGCTCTGCCCGGTTTTGTATTTCTGAAGCTTGCCCCCCGGCATCTTCACGTATCGGCTCGGCTTGCAGAGGAGTTGCACGCCCTGTCCGTGAATTCCGTTCGTGTAGAGGACGTCACGCACCAGAAGCGGCTTTCTCTGGCCCACGGCGAACGCGGCGTCCGTCGAACCGTTGAACGGCACATAGAGCAGCACACCTCGGTCACGGAATTGCTCGGGGGTAATCTCTGCCTGGACTGAGACTGCGATGGTCGAAACAAGTAGAGCAGCCACCTCCATAGGCAGACATCGGTGTACGTTCATCTGTCTGGCGCTTCCGTCATTAACAGTTGTTGGATTCCTTCGTAAAAAGTCGACATCAGCCGATTTCCGGCCTGAAAGGCCATAAACATATCAGCCCAGGGCAACGCCCTGGGAACAGGGAGAAAAGACAGTCCTAGCCCTGTAAGGGC
>JASLXP010000267.1 GCA_030740295.1 Planctomycetota bacterium | reverse complement strand
GAAAATCCCCGTGTCCGCGGTTCAATTCCGCGAGGAGCCACCATTATTAAGTTGTAATGTATACAGGCACTTGGGCGATGCAAGCCCGAGTGCCTGTTTTGTGTTCTATCATAGACATTAGCCCGCATTTAGCCCGTTTCTGGTTTTTTTACCGTGAAGCGGTGTTTGAGCGATTGCATGTCTGGCAGCGCCTTGTAGAGCCGACATTGGTCGTGCTCAGGAATTCTCAAGGAAGCTCTGTGGTGCGTGGGCAGGCCAGGGCGAGATAGGCGGGAGGCTGTGAGGGCCGTCCCGCTTATCTCTGTCTTCCGGGTAACTCAACTCCGATAGAATTATCCTCCGGACCTAAGAGCCATCGTCATAGTTTGTTTTCTCTACTTTCGGCCCTACGCCGAGCAATGCGCCCACAATCTTCCAGTTGTCCGAAGTGTTCTTGTGGAGAAGCCAGATGTTAGGCACATCCGTCCACGCGTTACCTTCTCCCGTTTCGGTGTTACGATAATGCCCGGTTTCTCTCACCTGAACAATGGCATCATCGCCTTGAACCTTGGTATCAAGGAACTCGACGTTACTTTCGTAATCAGTAAACTCGGAAGCACGCCAAGGGGTGGTGTGAATTGCATCAGAAAAATCGGAACTCCACTCGCCAGTTACGGGATTATTCCACACCCGCAGATATGTTTCATCGTATATCTCAGCGTTATCATGGGTTCCGTTCTTAAGTCCCGCGTGGAAGTCGAGAATGACCTTACGAACCCGGTCTTCCTCTGGAGCTCGTAAAGTAAAGCCCAACTGACGATGCCCTTCCAAGTCATTGTAGGCAAAAACGTCAGATGCGATCTTGCCATTTTCCATCTTGACGATGCTTAAACCTGGCACTTTGATGCTGCGACCTTCGGTCCCTCTCAAAGAGCTGGTACCAGTAAATTCCCAGTGTAACGCAACCTCGTCACCTTCTGCGAGCATGTGCAGGATTTCGACGCGGGCATCGGGATAGGTCGTCGTAATGCTGTCGAACCAGGCCTCATAATTTTCCACAGGAAAATCGCCCGTGGAATTGTGCTTAATGTAATTTCGATCATGGTCCTGCCATATTGCCTTGATCCACCGGCCTAAAACGTCCTTGTTGGCCGCAGTATCCTGGGCGCTGACCACTCCGCAGCTTAATGCAAGCACAGCAACTACCAAATTTATCAGCTTCATTGTCTGGCTCCTTCTGATTTACATCCTGCAGTAGATTCTTGGGACCGCTTACAGCCCCCTCTTTTCATCACCTCATCAAAAAGGTTCTTGCGAAACACCTCCTTCCCCAGATTCATGGTGGACTACTCCACGGGATACGGGCGTCCTATATGTACGGTAGCCACAGTAGGCACAGCGAACAATGATGGGGTCATCGAGGCTTGCGCTCTTCGCCTGATGAATCATTTGGTCGATATGATCGTTCAGTTGGGTGGCAACACATGACAACGCAGGGAAATATCCATGGCTTTTTTCTTGAATAGAGAGCAGTACCAAGCGGCGTTTTTTGCTCTCACGCAAAAAAAATCAACGCTTCTTGCGATTGTTCATAGCACTTTTGTCCATCAGCGAATGCGCGGGCTGCTTGCTCAATTGGTCCTCATTGACTCACTGGACAATCCCAGGTATTGCCTTGAATCTTACGTGGCTCTACTGGACACTCGCACTCAAAAAAGCACCATCTTTTTATTTTGCGTGCATTCCGATTGCGTTCTGGTTCGTGCTCATCTTTGACGGGCTTGATGTGGTCTCTGTTTTCAGCTCTCCCGATTCCTTTGGACCCACGGCCATCACATCTGTTTTGAATCTTCTCCTGATCGCCATTTTTAGCAGGGTGATCTTCAGCTATAGAAACCAGCTAAGAGAATTGAAGAGCCGCGCGACTATTGATATCACAGAGGTGGAGAAATAGGTCACGTATGCTGTCGACTACGCCCGGTGGAGCGCGGACCTGGGAATACTAAGGGAACTATTTGAGGCACGCGACAGCACCAACTGGCACGTACCATCGGCCCATTGCGTCTTCAGCGAAAACACCAATGTCTGCGCATCGACGAAGCGCAGCCTGCCGCTGGCCACGGGCGGCAGAATGACGTAGCGGCAAAGCCGCTCGAGTCGACGTCGATCGGTGGCTTCGATGCGAGTTGCCGCGCCATACTCTGCTCAATCCCAGTTTCCGGTTGCAAGACTTGGCAGCTGATCGTCACTACGGGAGTGTTGTCTGCATTAGAGGAGCATACCCAGGGTAAGGCTGGAAAAAAAGCGAATTTCTTCTTCGTTTTCCCCTTCAAAACTACGATCAGAACGCGGTTATATTCATAAAGTGATTAGTAATGACGTGCTTCTGACATGCGGTGAATATGTACGGATATGCGGTGAATATGTACGGATTAGGGTCCCCACTTTCACGAATCTGAAGAAAGGGCTGCCCGGCCTTGAGGGGCGGAAGGGTTATGGGGGGGCCAGAACGAGCGTGGTAAAGGCGGGCTAATCGGCAAGACTGTTCTCTACCCTACTTGCCTGCACTCTCAGACTTCCTCGCGCGCTCGGCCACCTTCTCACACCTCTCCTCGTGCGCCTCGCCTGCCTCGGAATAGATTGCCCCTACGGTTTCCTTGGCCAGCCGCATCACCGCACCGGTTTCATCCCGCACCCAGTGACGATCATTCCAAACCCGCCATTTCTGCTGGGGTTGATCCACCTGCCATTCGTAGATGTGGCTGCCGTCAGTGCGACGGCGTTCTCAAAGGAATCAGTCGAGACAGCGACCATATGCAAGTGCTCGCTCCCCCACAGGGTATGGCGGATCAGAGGCGGGTTGCCCTCGACGGTATGATCCAGATCCAGATGGATCTCGCAGCCATCTCAGACCATCTGGGCTCGCCCTTGGCCGCTGGCATCCGGCATGACGGACTCATCCTGCACTTCAACCGCCACGATACGCGGTCGCTCGTCGGCATCGGAACCGAGGCGGAACCGACCGGAGAAGTCGTCAGCGTCGAACGGTCGAAGACCGGCGGAGGGAATGGAGATCGGTTGCCATGATACATGCTCTGGCCAGTCACTCAGATCCCCATCCACCACGATCCCGTCCACTGGGACAACCGCGGTGATGGCACCGTTGTGGGCGTAAAGGGGGACGGCGAGAAGAAGAAGGACGAGGATCGAGCGCATACGAGTCTCTGGTCGGCGTACGGAACAGACAGGCGTAACGCTACGACGTCCGGTGATGCGCACCAAGTTCGTCTGCCCTCCTCTCCGTTCAGCTCGCCCTTACGTGGCCACGCGGAGAAATTCCAGGATCCCGGACAGGCCTAACCCCATACTGATCAGTGACTCAGAAAAGGCCCGTCAGCGATCAGGGCCAACTGCCATGGACATTGTGACCCCTGCTTGTAGCATAGGCACGTTGGTGGAACATTCGCATCCGTAGTAGTACGGACAAGAGACATGTAATCTCCGGTCGCACCCCGAATCGCTGCCGTCAGTCAGGCTCCACGATTCGATTGATGCCCAGCGGATCGCCCCCTCGCAGTTGCACCAGACCATGTGCATCGCTGTCGTAGTCGAGGACGCGCACCTGCGGAGGCAGCACCCGGGCTGCCAGTCCGAAACGCCGCCGATCCGACGTGTTGGGCTGACTCCAGTGCAGCAGCCGTTCATTGAACAACACGAACTCCCCTGCCCGCATCTCGATGGGAACCGCGTCTTCGATGTCGAAATAGGCGGGATCGGCCTGCTCTTGGAAGACCTGTCCGTCGGTAGCCGGTATGTGCGGCACCAGTTGCCGATGTGAACCGGGAATAACGTGCATGGCACTGTTGTCGACATCCACATCGTCCACGGCCACCCACGCAGAGCAGACGATCACCGGCTCAAGAGGCCAGTAGTTGCGGTCTTGATGCCAGGGGATCTCCCCCCGGGTCTCCCTGGCCACCTTGTTGAAGAATCCGACTCGCCAGAGAAACAGATCCTCTCCCATGACGCTGGCCATGGCATCTGTCAGCTGTCTGCGGCGCAGCAGATCGACGATTTCCCGATGCCGCACGTGCCGGATGTTCACCCCCACCGCCGGATCCGGATCGTCGATGTAGAGCCGTTCCAGCATGGACCGGATGGCGTCCGTCTCGGACGACTCCCACAGGGTCAAAGGGCCTACGAAGCCCTGCTCGTGCAGGGCGAGAGTCTGAGTCTCGGTGAGGGCGTAGCGATCCTCGGCAGGCGTCATCCGCCAGCTCTCAACTGCTCGATCTGTGCCATCAACCGGCTGTTGTCTGCGTTTGCCGCAGCATATCTGCGTCCCACATAGATCGCGGACGCCAGGAACTGACACAGCAGGCCGAAGGGATAGTAGACGATCGGCTCCGACGCCCACTGCAGACTTGCTGCCTGCAGCACGAGCGCCACAGCCAGCCCGAGGGATCCCAGGGTCGGCTCCAGGCTGCGACTCGGCTGCTTTTTGACGAACGCACAGATCGGAAACAACGGGACGAAGCAGGCGAAGAAGGCCAGGATGTCGTTGGTCACGTGGACAAGGGCGCCGATCGCCACCAAAGCGGTGATGGCACCGAGCACGAGCAGTTGCATGGCCGTATTGCCCACGGGCCACTCGTGCAGTGCGTGGTAGTAGCCGGTCATGAGCAGTGCCGCCATGATCGGCCCGAAGGGCAGGATGTCCAGCAGGCCCGGGGAGACGAAATGCCGAGCATTCCGGAACCGCACATCAGGCAGAGCACGGCGTAGAGGAGATTCGGACTCTCTGAAGTGAGGGGCGCATCCTGCCGGAGGCATCTGCCGTGATTTCCATGCTCTTCGGTGAAGTGGACGCAGAACGCTTCAGTAAGGCGATTGACAAGGACCCGATCCGCCTCGTGTCGTCGACTTCAGTTCTGGAAGCGTCCCTTGTCATTGAGAGTGAGTTGGGTGACCAGGGGAGTCGTGAACTGGACCTCCTGCTGCTCAAGGCTGGTGTCGAAGTCGTCGCTTTCAACGAAGAGCAGTTGCAGGTCGCTCGACATGCATTTCGCGAATACGGCAAGGGGCGGCACCCAGCCGGATTGGATTTCGGAGACTGCTTCAGCTACGCGCTGAGTAGAACCTCAGGCGAGCCACTCGCTGTTCAAAGGTGATGACTTCGCTAGGACAGACGTGGAGATCTCGTCGTAGTCAGTCGTCCTCGTCGTCATCTTCGTCTTCCTTTGCAACCCATTCCTCATCGTCGTCATCGTCATCGCCAACATCGGTGGCGCCCTTCAACGATTCCACCAGGGCACCTGTCTCCACCAGACGATTGCTAAGCAGCGTCACCAGATTTCTTAGCAGCTTCATGTACATCGGCGTGTGCCGTCGCAGCACTTCGATGAGATCGGTCTTCTTGATGACGATCCCCGCCGAATCCTCGTACGACGTGATCCGGGCAGAACGCGTGCGGCCTGTGAACAATCCCATTTCGCCGACGGATCCGCCCGACTGAATCACGGCCAGCTTCTCACCCGAGTCACCAATCACCGTCAGCTCGCCCCTGAGCAGAATCAGCATGTCATCACTCTGCTCACCCTTCACATAGATCGTCTGGCCCTCGGCGATGGGCACCGACGTGCAGATCTTCAGAATGGCGAGGATCTCGTCCTGATCGAAGCCTTTGAAGATGGGGATCTTCTGAACCATCTTGACGATTTTGTACTGTTTCTTCTTCATGCTACCTC
>JASLXP010000266.1 GCA_030740295.1 Planctomycetota bacterium | reverse complement strand
CAGAAGAGGAGCGATGATGACGCGGTTCGGATTTTCATTGCGATGCCGGCCAATGGGATCGTAGGTTTCGGAGAAGAGCGGATTCTCGAGCACAACTGGTTTGGCCCGGTGGATCGGCTCGTAATGCAAGTGGTTCACACTCGGAAATCTGATGCGCCGCAATGTGACGCCATCGACGAGGGCCTTGCCATTCTTCGACCAGAAACCGACCGAAAGTTTTTTGCAGTTCGCTCCGTTCTTGACGACGACGCGGCCAAACTGCCACTCGTTACCTGTTTCGAAAGTACGGGCCAGGGAGTCAGGGTCATCGCTGTCGGACATCACACCTGCGAGGAGCTGGGTGTCCTTTGATGCGACACCCGCGCTTCGATAGAAGAATTCGAGCACCCACGTCACGTGGTTGCCGAGGTACTGAGTGATCTCCTGTCCGACCAGATCACGGCCGACGAGCAAAGCACGTTTGCTGTTGTAGCCGGCCCCGTACGCGACCTCGCTGCCTGCCCACGCAGCCTCGGTTTCGCAGTCGCCGTTGGTGAGGCGGTTGTTGCCCAGGCGAACGAGCTTGTCCAGTTGTCCGGCTTCATCGCGGCTGACAGGCCACAGCTTTTCGGTGAAGTCTCTGAATGAAGGGTCGTAGAGCGTCAGGTCGCTATCGAGGATGTCGTTGTATTCGCCGAGCTTCTTTTTCCATTTGAGCGCGCCTTTCAGATCGTAGGCGTGGATGCCGCCCTGGAACGAGCCAAGCATGAGCGTCTTTGAGTCATCGGTAAACCGGATTACATCGCCAATCTCAGGCACGGTGAACTGGCTTACCTTCGAACCATCCTCACTCTTGAACACGGACATCAAGCCATATTCGTCAAGCATGACGATGTGCTGCAGGTCCGGGCTCTGCCTGACATACGTCGGCATAATCTTGAGCGGCCCGAGCCTGCTTTGCTGTTTGGTCGGGCTGGTGAAGTAGATGAAGGTGCGCCCGTCACGCACAAGCCGGCGGTCGCCTCCAAGCGTGGAATCAGTCTTGTGCACGCGGCGTGAGACAAGCTCGAGTTTTGCATCGAACTCGAGGCGCTCGTCCTTGGCGTAGACGACCGGGCCGGCCGCGTCATCTGGCCACGTGAGGCGTGCCTTGGGCTTCTCGGCGTTTTCGATGTTTTTGAATTCGTAGAGCAGTTTGCCGGTCAGATCTCGAATCACGAGATGCTGATCGTAAACCGGTACATCTTTGTACGAGCCCCACTTGGTGAAATACGTGCTTCGCTCGAGCTGCGCCAAACGCAGCCTGTCAGGGCTCAACACGAATCCGTGCATCGTGCGAATCCGCTCAAAGTCAGAGACGTCTTTGTCGAAATACTTTTCGCCTTCCCATTCGCCGACGATATTGAACTGCTCATCAAGAACGCGCATCCGATCCGACTGGCTGTGGAGCAGAACCTTGCGAGCCGGCGACCATGCGAAGTTAGCCCATGAGAGCCCATAACCGTCGCGATAGCGTGTGGTCCCGGGATCCATATTGAGCTTTGCCTGATGGATCGGCTTGCCATCGAGCGTGAGCGCGTAGTAACGGGCCCCGGCCGCAGTGTAGACCAGGATGCGATCGTCGTGGACGCTCAACCGATTGGTGCCCATTTCCGGCAGAAACTTGCTGAACCGCAGCTTGCCGTCCGGTGTGAAGGAATAGAGGTTCTTGCCGTGTCCCCAGGTAATGACGTAAAGGTTACCCGCTTTGTCGAATTTAATGTCGACGACCATCTCGTTCGTTCCCGTTTTTTCAAGGAGGCCAGGGACCTGGGTAGGCGTCGTGCCTTCTGCGAGTCTGGGTTCGGCCTGCTCGGACGATGGCACAGGAATCTGTGGCATGGAAATCGAAGACAGAATGGCTTCAGCATTCCTTTTCATCCCTTCAGATTCGTTTGCGATGAGGCATAGAGTGTCGTGCCCGTAATGCATCGCTTTGGAGGCAACCTGAATGCTCGGCCGCGTTTTCAGATTTGGCCCGCCGATAGGAGGGGATTGCAGGAAGCCGTACTCATCGAGCGTCTCGAGCAGGAACGAGCTCTGCCGCCCGCCGAGCAGAATGACCGGTTCGTCAACAATCGTGCCCGGCCCAATGATGGCCTGGCCCTTCCGCCAGGAATGAAATCCGTCGCCCATGGGATCTTCGGATTTTGGGTCCCCCTGCGGAATGTAGTAAGCCTTGTCCTCTGAGACGATACGCGCGTCGATGCCTTTGGCTTTTAGACCGGATGCGAGTTCTTCGGCAATCGGCCGAAGCCGATCAATACCGTTGCCTGGAACGATGATGACCTTCTTGTTCTTCTTAAGGAACGCGGTGACCTCGCCCGGGCGGGGAATGAACGGCTGAGTGCTATCGACGAGTCGCAGACTCGATTGTCCGATCGCCTTGGTCTGAATTTGAAGCTCAGCAGTCTTGCCGCTGAGGGCCTCGCGAATTCTCACCGTGAAGCTCTCAGGTTTCGGCGTGTGCGGAAGATCGAACTCGGCAGTGAGGTCATCGCCAAGGACGCGGAAGTATCGCGGCGAAAGGCTGCCAGCCTGTCTGCTCATCGTTATCTGAGTCGGAAACACACCCAGGCTCTCACCAGACTCACCCACCAGATCCGCCTTCACCTGCAAACGGCTTCCATTGTTCGACACCGAATACTCAACCTTCAGTTTGGCGATCCGCTCGGGCGTAAACGCGACCATGGCTCCCTGGACGCGCGTCATATCAAGCTTCACTCGATTCTCTTCTACAGGCAGGCTGCCTGTAGCTATGCTCTCCACCACCAACTCTTTCTGATGTATCAGGTCATAGGCCACCTTCCCTCGATGAGCCACTATCTCCAGCGGCATCACGACCGGTCTGGCCATCTGTTGCCTTACCGTGTGCCCGTATTTCGGGTCTTCAAAATTGCCCATCACGAGATATTGAATCCTGCCGCCTTGCCGCCAACTGGGGCCAACCGTAAACGGGCCGCGGGCTGCCGGCTCGGTCTTCCACTCCTTGAAGCGGACACGCAGATAATCGGTGATCGGTTGTGAGAGCTCGTAAACCTTGTTGAGCTCGTCGTCGGCCCAGGTCGGAAAGTAGGTGCCGATGAAGTAATCCGTGAGCGGCCAGTCATCCAGCTTGATAATGCCCGGCAGTTCGAGGGCGCTGCCCTGCTCGACGACCACCTTCGTTCCTGAGGCAATCGCTTCACGCAGCCGTTTAAGTTTGTCGTCGTCCAGTTCGCCATCGTATCGGATGCCCGGAACGAAGATGATGTCGAAGCCCTCGAGCTCGTTGGCAAAATGCTCCTCTCGCAGGAACGTCGCCGGAAAACCGAGCCGCCAGCAGGCAATCCAGATGCCTTCTGTCTGATTGGCAACGGGGATGTTTTTGAACTCGCTCAGAAAGTGCTGACGCTTTGTGCTGATGATGCCCACGCGGTTGTAGCTGTCGACGGTTTTGTCAATGATCTCGCCGAAAGGCTGAAGGATGCGCTCGTTGAGATTCCTGGTGGTCTCGCGACCCTTTGCGGTCACCGGATTCGGCCCGTCTTCAAACGTGTGGGCCACGCCATATTGGCTGACACCGTTCGCGCCCTGCGCCATCAAAGCGAACGCCATGTGCCGGGTGTATTGGCCGTCCATCCGGGTACGCCCTTCATGCGACAGCGGCATGTTGATGTAGAGCGTCTTGCCTGTGCCAGTACGCAAAATTCGAGCGAGGGCCGGGATACTGACCCACGCGGTAATGTTATCCGCGTAGTGCACGTGCCCGATGATGTCGAGACTGGAAAAGAGGTCAGGGGCCCATCCATTGTAATACTCGTCATTGAAACCGGGCGATGCCCACGTGCGGTGGTAAGTACCGTATCGTGTGTGCGGCGCGAGCTGCTTGCCCAATTTGACCATACGGTCGATCCATTCCTTCCACCCGAGCTGCCACCAATCGCGGTAGCTGAGGAGGCCCTCGAGGGCCTTGGAGTCACGCTGATTGCGTGGACGCTGGAGATATCGATTCCACGCACTTTCGATTTTGCCGGGAGACTGCCCCAGCTCCTTTTCCGTTCGATCCGAGCGATACTTGGCGAAGTACTGTTTATGGTGTTCGACGAGGCCGGTCACGCCGCCGTCATACATTTCGTCGTAAAGCATGATTCCGTCAAACGCGGGCGAATGGCGCATGGCCTGGACTTCGCGGGCCATCCAGCGTTCACTGGCCTTGACGTAAGGCTCGATGTAGCGCGGCAGATGAAAATCGTTGTATGAAAGCAAGACGTCAGAGAATTGAAGCTTGTTGCGCACGCACGCGTTGATGATCTGATTGCGGGGGGTAGGCGTGTAAACGCTTAACGGTGCAGGCAGACGAGCGTCAGTTGCGGCCAGTTCCTCACGCCAGGTGAAATAACGCATGTGATGGTTGGTGATGTAGGACATCAGCTCGAGCCGGTTGTAACCAAGTTCGGCAAGCGTGTGCATGGCACGATCCAGATCGACCGGTGGATTGCGGGGATTCCCGGATTGGCTGGTTTCCAGACTGTTCATGGGCCGTGTGTATTTGGATGGCTTGACCACGTGATAGAGGCTGGACCTCTGCCGGCCTGCGAGATCGAAATGGAAGGGCACGGAGATGGTGTTCTTGGGGAGACCCTCGACAGAGAGCGTGTATCGGCCAGGAGCGAGAACGGAGGTGCGGCTGGCGGCGAAGTAAATGGTCTCCGCGTGCCACGATTCGCCGCTGTCCTCGAAGGTAAGAGTTTCTTTGTGAATCGTGGGTTGGCCGTCCCGTCCGACTCCATTCGATGACGGGCGAGACGCCCATCCTGCGTTGTGCTCGAACACCACGGTTCGATTGCCCGGTTCACGCTTCCCTTGCGAGCGCAACACCAACTGCAGCGAAAACTCCTCGCCAACCACAAACGCGTTGCGACCCTTGTCTGCCACGAAACTCGCCGTTCCAGTCTGATTTGGCTCGATGATGGAGCAATGGATTTCAGACTCCAACGGCGTGGTCAGCGACGGATCGCTCTTATCGAAAATCTGCGTTCGGAAAATGTAGAAGCCGAATCCCTGGTCAGGCACCTCAAACTGTAGCACGCCCTCTTCGTGCCCGTTCTGCCACGAGACGACCTTCACTGGATTCCAGGTACGCGAAGTCGGCAGCGAAGGTTCGTACGTAGACCACGACATATTTACGACCGGGTCTTCAATCGTCTCCTTATCTTTGGTTTCCAGCAGACGCATCGAGATCTCCACCGTCTGGCCGCGAGTGAATACCGGCGTGTCCCATTCAACGGCCATCATGCGCACTGCGTACGGATCGTCCGTTGTGTTGTCCGCAAGAAAAAACCGGTACGGCCGCCTGGAGAAATCGTTGCTGACGTTGAGGTAGCAATCTTCAGGAGGCTTTTCCACACCGGCCCTGAGCTTCTTCGATTCCAGGGAAGCGCTGAAGCTCATCTGCGCACTCAACGGCACAGCGCCCACTCCGCCACTCAGGCCCGAGTGCGAACTCACTTTGCCGCCAAACCTCCGGTAAGGAATGACAATCCGGACACCCTCCACCCTGACTCCCGGGGCATCCGGCGTTCCGGGCCCGTCGAGGTCGACCTTACCTTCTTTCGTAATATGAAACGCCTGCCAGCTCGGGTAGAGCAGGTAGCCCTGGCCGACCGTGTTAGAGGGAAGCCAGATCTTTAATGGATAAAAGTCCTTCTGATGACTGATCAGATTCGTCAGCACGGGCGGTTGCTGATCTGGTTTCAGCGCGATCGGCTTCCGAGGATTTTTGAGGAATTTCGGATCGGGAAAAGAATCCAGATTAAGCTTGAAATTTTCTTCGACACTGAACAGCCCAACATTGGCCGGCACCTTCCGAAACTCCACCGGGGCCGACCTGGCATCATCCACGCCATAGACTGCAACCTCGTGCATCTGAAGCATCACCGTATGGCCGCCGATTCGAATCTCCGGGTCGTCAGTGGTTAGCTTGCCTTCCGGGCTCAGCTCAAATCCGTGCTGCCCAGGCTGAATCAGAAACCTGCCGACTTTGAGCGTCTCCCGCTGGATGGTGAGCTCGCCCTCGCGCTTGATGTATTTTCCCTGGTGATACTTCTCAAAGAAGAATCTCTGGTTGCCGTCATCCACAAAGGCATTGCGCACCCAAAGGGTCACGTCTTCGCCGAGAACGATGGTCTTGCTGGTAGTTTCAGAAAACTCGGTCTTCGTGATTTCACGAAACGATTCCCGGTCACTGGCCAGTTCTGCCGTTTCAAAATCGGTAACAAGCTTGATCGTGATCCGTTCAGGCAGCTCGCCCTGCGCGTGATGCAATGCGACCGAGAAAAGGGCAGCCAGGAACGTCCAGCGCAACCTCTGAATCATTGTTGTTGGTGTACTCCGGCCAGAGCTACGATTGGGCAGGGTGTGATTTGAAGAGAGCAGTTTATACTCGCAGCCAGCAAGAATCAGCAAACAGGAGAAACAGAATGCCAAGCCCATTTCCAGGTATGAATCCTTACCTTGAACGATCCTGGAGGGACGTTCATACGAGATTGACTGTCTACGCCTGTGATCAGTTAGACGAACAGTTGCCCGACGGGCTGGCCGCACGTACGGAAGAGCACGTAGTCCTTGAAACAGCCGAGGGACGGAAACAGAAATATGTGCCGGACATGCAAGTTCGTGTAGATCGTGTTAGTGATGGGTTTGAAACTTACGGCTCTACCGCCGTTGCTGAACCCGTAGACGTGGAGATGGAGGTCGACGAACCGGAAACGGAGCGCAGTATTCAGATTGTTGAAAGCACGGGCGGCCGGCTGGTAACGGCCATCGAGATCCTCAGCCCATCGAACAAAGAGCTGGCAGGATTGGCCAGATACATGGACAAACAGAGAGATTTGCTCGCCGCAGGAGCGAACCTGGTGGAAATAGATCTGATCCTCCAGGGCCGCCACGCCATCCGAGCTCCGTTACGATTCATTACCGCAAGGCATGAGGCCCATTACTACATCTGCGTGAGCCCAGCGGAGGATAGAAGACACGTAAGTCTGTATCCCTTCAATCTTCCGGATCCCATTCCTGCTGTCGCCATCCCGCTACGGCCCGAAGATGAAAACATCGTCCTGAACATTCAGCCTCTGATCGAAAAGTGTTACCGAGTGGGCAGGTACGACCGCACCATAGACTACAACGCTGAACTGCCGGTATTTCTCAACGCCAAAGTTGCCAAGTGGATGGACGAAATGCTGAAGGAGGCCGGGCGCCGGAGCTCTACCTGACAATGACCATTCAGATGGAAGCCACCAGTCGATACCCAGCGATCTACAAAAGGGCCGAAATAAAAATTGAGCGCATCCTTTGATTCATCTGCCTTGGTGGTGTGTTATGAGGAGAGCGGTTTATACTCGCATTCAGCAAGAATCAGCAAGCAGGAGAAACATAATGCCGAGCCCCCTCCCCGGGATGGATCCTTACCTTGAGTACTTTTGGAGAGATGTCCACACCGCATTGACTGTGTACATCAGAGATCAACTTTGCGAACAGTTGCCGGAAGGATTGGCCGCCCGTACGGAAGAACACGTCATTCTTGAAACAACCGAAGGCCGGGAGCAGAAATATGTGCCAGACGTCCAGGTTAGTGTAGACCGTGTCAGCGATGGCTTTGAGACTTACGGCTCTACGGCCGTTGCAGAGCCCGTTGACGTGGAGATGGAGCTCGACGAACCCGAGACTGAACGCAGTGTTCAAATTGTAGAAAACAAGGGCGGAAAGCTAGTAACAGCAATTGAAATTCTCAGCCCATCCAATAAGGAACTGGCAGGATTGGAGAGATACATGGACAAGCAACGGGATTTACTCGCCGCAGGCGCGCACATGGTAGAAGTAGACGTAATCCTCCAGGGGCGTCACGCCATTCGAGCACCATTACGTTTAATCACTTCAAGGCATAAAGCACACTACTATATCTGTGTGAGCCCAGCCACGGACAGAAGACACATAAGCCTGTATCCCTTTAATCTTCCAGATCCGATCCCTGCTGTCGCTATCCCGCTGCGGCCCGATGATGAAGACATCGTCCTGGACGTCCAGCCTCTACTTGATAAATGCTACCGAATGGGCGGGTACGACCGCACCATCGACTACAACGCAGAACCGCCAGTATTCCTGAACTCTAAAGTAGCAAAGTGGATGGACGAAATGCTGAAGGAGGCCGGGCGGCGAAGCCCAACGTAATGACCATTCAGATTGAAGCCCCAAGCCGGTTGCATTTCGGCCTCCTGGCCAGGAACCCGGAACTGCCTCGCCAGTTTGGCGGAGTCGGCGTCATGATTCGAGAGCCAGGATCTCTGCTTCGTGTTGAGCCTGCCAGCGAATTTTCAGTGTCCGGGCAGTTGAGCCAGCGTGTGCAGGGCTTTGCCCAGTGCTACTGCAACGCAACGGGAATGAGTCTTCCCCAAGCCAAACTCATCCTGGAGCACAGTGCCCCTGAACACTCTGGTTTCGGCACTGGCACACAAGTCGGCTTGCTCATTGCCAAGGCCCTCTCCCTACTCTCCAGCGATAAACACGTCACCGGACCCGAACTCGCAGAACGCATCGGACGTGGCGGACGATCCGGCATCGGCCTGCACGGATTCGAGCACGGTGGCCTCCTCGTCGACGGCGGAAAATCCAGGCACGATAAGGTGGCGCCACTGGTCGCCCGACATCCGGTTCCTGAGGAATGGCGTTTCGTCGTTGTCATCCCTGAGGCGCTTCAGGGCCTGCACGGCGGGGCAGAGGAACAGGCCATGCGCGAGTTAGCCATCCCGGTGTCGGGAACGGAAAAGCTCAGCCGAATCGTTCTGATGGGGATCTTGCCGACCATTGCGAAGCAAGATTTTCAGGGCTTCAGCGAAGCGATATACGAATTCAATTACGAGGCCGGCCTCTGCTTCAAGGCAGCCCAGGGCGGAGTCTATGCAGGCCCGCTGCTGGCAGATATCGTGGAGTACATTCGCAGCAGCGGCTTTCCAGGGGCAGGCCAGAGCTCGTGGGGGCCAGCGGTATTCGGTTTGGTTCCCGATGCAGCCTCGGCCAGCCGGCTGCTGGTGCAGATCTCCGAGAGGTTTGGATTCAATGATTCGGAAATCCTGGTAACCCAGGCAGACAATCAAGGCGCCACTTTTGAGATCTGATCGTGTTCGGCCATCAACCATCAACCATATCTTCCCGTGGATAAGGAATGTCCAACCGATGTCGATTGGACGTACCATCCCTGAATCAATAGAAGTCACCCCCTTCCTTTAAGGTATCCTTAAGTAGTTTCTGTTATGGATACGTTTTCCCGCCTCCACGGGGCCTGCCCCCGTGGTGCGACGATTGACAGCTAGAAACCAAAAGACAACCTCAAGAATGCCAACAGCGCATCAACAGCCGCAGCCGAAGAAGTGCTCCAAACGCCCGCGTGCGAGCGGTTGGAGCACTTCTTCGGCTGCGGCTGTTGATGCGCTGTTGGCAAGGTACTGCGTGGAAATTTCAATCTAGCTGTCAATCATGGCTCGCCGGGGCAGGCCCCGAGCGTGGCCCAGAGTCATATCCGTAACAGCGGCTAAACAACGTAATGCCGATAGTCTGTCTGATTGGCCGCCCCATTGCTAATCACTGAATTGTGCGGGCAACCGGTTAAATTAACTTTTCAATTGGAGAGAGTATGAGAGCTGCGATTTGCTGCTTTTGCCTGTCTGTTTACTGTCAGGCTGAACAGGCGAAGCCCTACAAAACCTACAAAGCACCCAGCGCGGCAGAGCGCCAACAGGTGGTTGAAAGGGCCCTGCAATTTCTCGTCAAAGGCCAGAACGAGAACGGCTCCTTCGGCCAATACAAAGAAGTTGGTGTTACGTCGGCAACACTGCATGCACTCGTGCTCAGCGACGCCAAATATCGAAACCCGGAAAATGAAGTCACCCTTGCGGCCATGGCCTTTCTGCTGAACAACGTGCAGCCCGATGGCCGCATCACAGATGGCAAAGGGTACGACAATTACAAAACAAGCCTCGCCGTAAGCGCCCTCTCCGCCATGCCTGAAAACATCTATCGAAGTGCCTTAGACAATATCGTAAAGCAAAAACGCCTGGCCGAAGGAAAGAAAAAAGGCCCACTGTCCCGAGAAAGACTGATGACTTCGGTTCGGGACTGGCTTGGCAAACAGCAGGGAACAGAAGCCAACGGCTTTGATAGAAACAGAGATCCAAACTATGGCGGCCAGGGCTATGGGGGGGTGCCCATGCCCGACCTCTCAAACAGCCAGTTCGCGATGGATGCCATGCATTCGCTCGGGATCCGGCAGGGGCATCCCTTCTTCAACCGGATGGAGATATTCGTCAACCGCACACAGAACCTCAGAGCGGTTAACGACCTGACCGACAAAGCGAAATTTCCAGAGCTGAAAAACTTTGCCGTCCAGGACGACGGCGGTTTCGCTTATGCTCCAACAGTCAGCAAGTCTGCCGAAATTCGGCAGGCTGACGGTAAGAAGTTTGCCAAATCCTATGCATCCATCACCGCCGCCGGTTTAAAGACCTTAATACAACTCGGAGCCAAGAAAGAGGACATTAGAGTTCAGCGTGCCAAGGCGTGGCTCGGCACCAACTATTCCCTCGAAAAGAACTCCGGCCTCGACATGCCTGGTGACACTTCCAAAGGGAGCCAGGGCCTTTACTATTTCTATTGGACCTTTGCTAGAGCGATGTCCGCTCTGGGAGACAAAACCTTGAAACTGAAGGATGGAGCTGAAATAAACTGGGCAGAACAGATCGCCGGCAAATTGAAATCACTTCAACGCAAAGACGGAAGCTGGCTCAACGAACAGGACCGCTGGCAGGAAGGCGACCCTTACCTGGTTACCAGCTATTGCCTGGTAGCCCTCCATCATTGTGACAAAGCCCTCAACAAACAGTAACGGCCGAAAACTATGAAAACTAAAGCACACCTACAGATCGTCTTTCTCTCCTTGGCTTTGACCCTTCCCTGCCATGCAGGTTACGGGATAAGGCCCAAGAAACTCATACAGGGCTACTACAAACATCTGTACGAGAATTACAAACCGGAATTCAGGTTTTCTGTTAAAAGAGAGGCCCTCACCGCGGGAGCGGTCGCTTACATCTTTCTCGCCGGCCATCGGGGCGAGTTTCAGGGCAACGAGCTCTCTTCACCCATGATCCGCAAGAGCATTCAGCGACTGAAAGCCGCGCAGTTACCTGACGGTTCATTTGGCAAGAGTGAAGCAGATGTGGATAGAGTAAGCCCAACGGTCGTTTCAATTCTCGCCCTGAATGCAACGACGAATCCCGATTATTCCAAGATGCTGACAAAGGCCGAAGCCTGGCTGAAGAACGTGAGCGACGATCGCCTTGATTCGACCAACAGATTCCTGAAATTACTTGCTCTGAACAAAGGAGTTTTTACCTCACAGTCTGCACCATCAGTATTAACACTTCTTTCAGATATGAAGACTGGCGACTCTCCCGAGACACAGGCTCTGGTTCTCCTTGGATCGGCGCTGATTCGAGAGCTCTCTGAAACCGGAACCGGAATTGATAAGAACAAGATCGGGCACCTGCCACAATGGGCTGCCCTGACCAGGCAGGCTGCTGGAAAGCTTTCCGAATTCAAGTCTGATAAAAACGTCCCGGGCGCATGCATTGTTGTCCGCATCCTTCACCACTGCATGTATGCACAGAAGAGAAACAAATGATTGCAGGGCGGCGCGCCTGAAATCATCTCCTTTGAAAGTTGGGATGATCCTGTTCACCAACCTCTGCATCAGTGCTGATGCAGAGGGCTTGGTCTCTGCACTCGTCAATCGTGATTTCAGGATCCGCCAGCGGGCGGAAGAAAAACTGATCGACAAGGGTGACAAGGGCCTGCCGGTCTGCCTGGAGATGGCTGCCAGCGAGAGTCTTTCTGCCCGTGTCTGCGCAGCAAGAGTTCTGAGAAGACTCGTTTCAGACGGGCTGGACTATCAGAAGATCAAGCAGCTCAAGGATTCTGATTTCCCTGAATTACGTTCCATATATTATTCAACTCTTCCTGGTACTAAGGCCGGGATCCAGGAACTCCTTTCGGGCGTTTTGGCGCCCCAACGGGAAATAAGGCTAGCCTGCCTGAACCGGCTGATTGAATTGAGGACTGAGTTTAATCCAGACCCTTTACTAGTTTTATTAGCTGGCATTTCAGAGGAGGATCCCCATCGCGATCCGATCCTCTTTGGGTTTATCTTCTCGTTGCCGTCCAAGAGTTGGGAAGTCGTCGCAAAAAAACTGAGTCACTCGGATGTTGAAACGGTGGCCCTCGCAGCGAAGGTCCTGGGCTGTTGGAAGGTCAGTGAAGCGACACAGGAACTTCACAGAACTGCAATCAGATCGAGCAACGAAAAGGTTCGCGGCGCCTGTTTCAGTGCGATGGCGTCCATTGGGGAAGATGGCAGGAAGTTGATCCTCGAGGATTGTAAATCTGAGCAGGGCCATGTCCGGGAACAGGCAGTACTCGCCTTGGGTTTCTTTCAGAATACTCACAAAAGGCTTCTGGAGATGCTTGAGCGAGATCCCTACGAACGCGTGGCACAAGCGGCTAGCAGCTCTTTGCAGCGGCTCTTCAAGATTGAAGAACCACAATATTTTTTCTCCTATGACAGCCCGACCGCAGAAAGAGGCCGTGTTGTCAAAGCGTGGAAAGGCCTTCTGAATAAAGGCAAAGACCGATGAATCGGAAGGATCCAATCATACACAGCCTGATGGATTGCAGGAATGCATTGAGGCGTAATGCCGCACTTGATAGTGCGTTTCCGCTGCTGGTATACGGAGTTCCCGCCATTGCCTGTCTGTCTTTTGCTGTTAATGCCCAACCTGAAGCTTCCTTCGGCCTGATTACTACTTTTATAGTTCTCATTTCGATTGTCTGCTGGCTCAGAACCAGGAGCATTTCTCTTCAACAAACTGCTGGAGTAATAGACGCCGAATTTGCCCTGAATGATGGTGTGAGCTCCTATCTGCAGTTTTCTGAAGAAGACGATCGGACCTTGTTTCTGAAACTTCACATAACATCTGTTTCAAAGCTCTTTCCCAAGGGAATCGATTGGCGCCCCAACGAGCCGGAACCACGGAAATTGGGCATTCTTTCACTGAGCATGATGCTTGGACTCGCCGCCATATTCATGAAGCCCATCCCTGGGCAGCCTGAGCTATTAATGAAGGAGCTCTTGACAGAAGCAAATCGGGCTAGACTTTCCAACGCTGGAAAAGCACTGAGCTCTGATAAGATTCGCGAGTTGGCGGTATCTATCGAGCAATTCAGTAAGACGGCCTCGCCAGTCTCACGCAGTGACCGAACAAGGATCATCGAGCAGGTACGGAATATCCAACGGGAGATTAATTCTTCTGAAGCGGAGTTTGCAGGCGAATTCCTGGGCGACCTTTTGTCCAAGTCCAGTGCACAGAGCTCTGTGATGAATGCCATCAGCCAGGCATTGCGGAAGGCCCAATGGCGGAAAGCTTCTGACTTGGCACGGAGCATAGACAATAGCGATGCCGGAGAGCTCTCCGGTGCTGAACGGGAGATTCTGAATGCGCTTCAGAAGGACGATGCGCAAGTAAAATCAGGAAGCAACTCTGATGGTGGCTCTGAGCCGAAATCAGAAAAGTTGAGAAAGAGGCTTGCGTCGCTGGCACGCCAGCACTCTTCAGACGAGACAAGGCGAGTCCTGGATTCGATGCAGGATGTCCGTACCGCGCTGGCTGAAATTGCTGATTCCTCTTCCTCCAGTTCGAAAGGTGTTCGGAACAAATCCGAGTCCAGCAATTCAACCAAAACTCCATCCATCACTGCTCCGAAATCTGCACGCCACACGAGTCCAGTGCAAAAGGCCGGGGCAGTAAACCCATTTGTAGCTGCAGGACCTGGTCAAAGCATCGCTGCGATCATGGACCTTCAGGACACTGGCCTTTCGACACTGTTTCCAGTACCACCGGACCAAGCAAGTTTCAAACAGAGCAATCCCGTAGCAAGGGCGGTAGTACCTTTTTCAAAACGCGAATTAGTAAAAGAATACTTCGAGCGAAGAAGCGTGGGGGAGGCGAGACAAATGGGAGGTTCTAATGACTGAGGCCGATCTTGAAGCCGAAATTGGCGAATTTCGTACCGCCTTTGAAAAGCTCCTGCAAGAAATACAGAGGAGCATTGTTGGCCTGGGGGAGCTTACCCAGCAGGTTCTCGTTGCCCTTCTGTGTGGAGGGCATGTTCTGCTTGAAGGCGTGCCCGGTGTTGGCAAAACCATGTTGGTGCGCACTCTGAGTCATTGCCTTGGTCTCGAGACTAAGCGCGTTCAATTTACTCCAGACCTGATGCCTGCGGATATTCTTGGGGCACACGTTCTTGTTGAAGAGGGCGGACCGCATGTCGAGTTTTCTCGAGGGCCAGTTTTTACCCAGGTGTTACTGGCAGACGAAATTAACAGGTGCACGCCTAAAACTCAGGCTGCACTTCTGGAAGCCATGCAGGAACGCTCGGTACCCATAGCCGGTACAACCCATGAGCTCGACGAGCTCTTTTTCTGCATTGCCACACAGAATCC